>NZ_VYIK01000029.1 GCF_008709575.1 Mycobacterium sp. | reverse complement strand
GGTCGCCGGTGCCGCCCATGATCAACGCCGCCTCATCAGCCAGCGCACGAACCGGACTGGTGGCCGCCATCAGCGCTATCCCGAGCAGGCCGACCCGTGCCGCGCGGGTGAGCCTCGGCGGGTGGCGCCGCGGAGTTGTCGGGTGTCGTCGGCTCATCCGCTGTGAGGGTCATCGGCCCAGGTGTGGGGCAGTTGCGGTTGGTCGGGTCCGGTCCCGAAGGTGCCGGTCACGGTGATCAAGCCGTGCGGGCGGCTCCGGTCGGTACTCGGCAGTGTCGCGGTGTGCCCCAGCGGGCCGGCCCCGCGGTCGGAGGCAGCGGCTGCCGCTACGGCCGGGGCGGCCGCGGTGCTGTCGAGGTCGGCATCGATGTCGAGGTATTCGTCGGCGTGGTCACGCAGTATGCCGCGCCGGCGCCGCCGCGAGCGGTGCCGGGCAGCCGCTGGGGCTGCGGTCGTGGCTGCGGCACCGATGTCCGCCGACGGTGCGCCGGCTTTGCTGCGGGCGGTCGGTGTCGGGCCGTGTTCCTCATCCGGACCGGCGCCGGGCACCAGGTAACCAAAACCCACCCCGGCAGCCGGCGCACTCGGCGGGGAAGCCGGGGCGGAAGCGGGCGGTGCGGGTGGCGTCACCGTACCCACCGCGGCCGGTGCGGCCGGCCCCGGCGTCACGAGCGCCGCGACCGGTGACACGGACGGTTGCACCGCGATCGGCGGGGATTGCGAAAGCTCGCCCGCGGTATCGGGCAGCGGTTCGGGGTGAGGTATGCCCGCCAGTCCGCTCAAACCCGCAAAGCCGGCCAGGCCGGCCACCGGCAGCAACGGTGTGCTCAACAGCGAGGCCGGGGAGAAGAACGCCGTGTCGAACGTGACCTCGAAGGTTGCGGCGAAAACCAGAGCAGCCAAAAGCGCCGGGGACGGATCCGCCACGAACTCCGTCAACCCCTGGGGAAAAGTACCCAGTGAGTCGAAGTACGGCGGGCTTGTAACCCCGAACAGATGATCTATCACGGTTTGGACGACGTTCTCCCAGTCGTTGAGGATCGGGTCGCCGGGGAAATAGTCGGTGGCGGCCGAAAGTGGGCCGTGTTTGCGCACCGGCGGGGCGGGGGGTGTGGTCGGTGTGGCGGCGAGGGCGGTGGTGGACACTTGGTGGTAGGTGCTCATGGTGGTGGCGGCCTGAATCCACATCCGCGCGTAGTCGGCTTCGTTGAGCGCGATCGGGATGGTGTTGATGCCGAAGAAGTTCGTGGCCAGCAACGCCGCGTGGAGTGCGTGGTTGGCGGCCAGCTCGGCCAGGGTGGGCATGGCGGCCAGCGCGGCGGTGTAGGCGCCGGCCGCGGTCTCCTGCTGGGCGGCGGTGGCGGCGGCGTCGGTGGCCGCTTGCAGCAGCCACCCGATGTAGGGCGTGCTGGCGGCTGCGTAGGCCTCGGCGCCGGCGCCGTCCCAGGCGTCGGCCCGGGTGGTGGCCACCAGGGTGGACAGCTCGTCGGCCGCTGCGGCGTAGTGGGTGCTCAACGCGTGCCAGGCGTGGGCCGCCGCCAGCATCGCGCCCGGGCCCGGGCCGCTGCTGAGCAGCGCCGAATGCACCTCCGGCGGCAGGGCCATCCAGATCGGGATGCTCACCGGCCGGGCCCGATCAGCCGGGCGGCCACGTCCCGAGCCACCACCTGCCCCGTCATGGCGACGCAACATCCTTTCGTTCCGACACTGCCCGCGAGGCAGGACTGCCCGTGAGCGGCACGAGCATCGACCCCGACGTGTCCACTAGTCGCACGCCAGCTGTCGAAAGTTCCGCGTTATCCGCTCATCCCGGCGGGCAAAGACCAGGTCGGCTCGCGAGCCTGAAGAGATTGAACTTGTAGGTGTTGACGATTGGCGGGGCCAGCCGCGCCAGCACCGACATACCGTAGCGCTGTCGTCGTTGCCAGGTTGTGGCGATTTCGGGTTGCGGGGTCGCCAGGGTTCGGCTGTCGAGTAGGTGCAGGCCCCAGCGCTCGATGTCGCGCGGGTTGTCGCAGACCCAGTGCAGCCGCGCGTTGACCTGGGCCAGTGCGCGGTTGCGATCCTGGTTGGCGACCATCCGGGTGCCTGCAGTGTCAAAAGCTATCAGTGAACCGGGAAAGCCGCAGGATAGCTGGGTCAATGCGCGACGCACATCCTCGGCGCTGAGATAGATCAAGACAGCTTCGCTGAGGAACAGGTACGGCGCAGGACCGGCTATGACGTCGGCAAACCACTCGATGTCGACGAGCGACCCGGTAAGCATCCGGTAACGCGCGCTGTCTCGGAAAAACAGGCGGCGCAACGTTATAACATCAGCAAGATCGAGATCGAACCAATGGACCCGGCCATTGTCGAGTCGGTCGAAGCGGGTGTTGAGCCCGGTGCCGAGTTCGACCACGGTTCCAGCCGGATGCTCGCGAAGGAATCGCGCCGTCCAGCCGTCGAAAATCGATGAGCGAAACACCGAGCCGGACAACGACCTACCGCGAAATCGGGTGAAATCATAGTTGATGGCGTCGACGAGTTCACGCGCCCGCCGGTCACCGAGCACTGGGCGACGTGAAGCGGCATCGCATGCCCGGGCGTAGAGAGGAATCAACAACGTCTCTTGAATTTCGCCGAGTTCGAGCGTGGTTCTGCTCGTCAAGGCCCGTCTGCTGTCCGCGTCGGCGTGCGACATGCCAGGGTCAACTCAGGGCATCAGGGCAGCTACTGCCATTGCGCTGAGCGGCTCGATCACGGCGAAGCCCAGGTAGGACAGGTCGGCGGGGACGGTGAGGTCCACGTGGGTCTCAGCGGCGACGATCAGATCCACCAGCGGGACCGCCAGGTTGGTGTACAACGATCGGTCAAGCGAGACGGGCATGATCGAGTCGAGGTAACCGGCAGCTTGGCCGAGCCCGTCGAGCGGCGCACCGGAAGCGCCGACTGCGTGACTGTCCAACGCCGCCGCGATCAACAGGAATGGATCCCCGGTGCTCGCCGGCCGGATAGTGGTGCCGGTGAGCGCGGCGGCATCGCCGCTGAGCGTGGCGGCGAGCGAGGTGTCGCCGGCGGCGGTCAAGCCGGTGTACAAAGCGTTGTCCAGTTGGGTCGCTTCGGTGATCTGCGCGGTGGTGGCGTTGGCGCCGAGCAACTCGGCGAACGGGTCATCGCCGGTGGGCGCGGTCAACAGCCCATCCGCCGGGAGGCTCAGGTTGCCGTCGACGTATCCGTTCAGGACGTTGGCGAGAGTGGGGTCGGCGTTGGCCAGGGCCGAGTCCAGGCCCGATACATCGAGGCTCGACCCGGTACTCGACATGAAGTCGCTGAACGGGTCGTCGGCGATGGGCGACATCGCAGAGACCAGGGCGGCGCTCTCGGAGGCACGCGGGGCCGAAGCGCTGTAGAGGACATCGTCCAGTTCGGTGGCCTCGAGCAGCTGCGCGGCGGTGGCATGGGGGCCGAGCAGCGCAGCGAACGCGTCATCGGCGGTGGGGGCGGTCGTCACGTCGGACGTCGGGATGCTCACCGGGTCGCGCACGTACCCGTCCAACGTGACAGCGAGGTTCGGATTGAGGTCATAGAGATTCGTGTCGAGGATGACAGCACCCGGGTCGGCGTTGCCCACGGCGGCAGCGAAGTCGGTGAACGGCTGTGCGTTGACCGGCGGGACAACCGATGTCAGAACGCTCACCTGGGTGTCCAGCGAAGCGATGGTACTGGTCTGCCCGGCGCCGGCCAGCTCGGCGAACATGACGGCATCGAGCCGGTTCGCCTCGGCGACCTGCGCTGCGGTGGCGGTGACGGGCAGCAGGTCGGCGAACGCGTTGTCGATTCCGGGGGCAGCGGGAATGTCGCCGGCCGGGATGCTCGACGGGTCGATCACATATCCGTCGATTGTGGCGGCAAGGCCTGGGTCGGCGCGGATTAGCGTCGAATCAAGTTCGGCGGCAACGCTATTGGCGGCATTGTCGTCAACCGCGGTGGCAAAAGTCAAAAACGGGTCATCACCGGTGGGCACGGTGGTGGTGACGGGGGCGGTGAGCGCGTTGTCGGGGTAGCCGAGCAGGCTGCCGTTGAACACTTCGCCGACGATATTGACCAGGCTCTCCACGGCGGCGATCGGGCCGACCCCGATCGCCGGGACATCCAGCGTGGCGCCGGCGTCGCCGTCCGGCGGGACGAAGGCGAGATCCATCCCCACCGAGTTGAAGAACGAGCCCCCGACACCGTTGGCGACCCCGCCGACTCCGTCGGCCACACTGCCCGGGCTGAACAGTCCGCCGAAGGCGAAACTCAGCGCGCTGATCGACTCGCCGCCGTCATCACCGTTACTGACGAACTGTTCGAACAATGGCGCAAGCCAGTCCAGGTTCAAGGTGGCGCCGTTGAAGAACGCGTCGACGACGTTGGCGGGGGTATTGAGCACAGTGTCCAGCGCTGCCGTCGGATCGGCGTTGGTCCCGGCGAGGTCGGCGAAGGCGGTCTGGAGGCTGTCGAATAGCTCCACCGCAGGGCTGACCAGGGGGCCCGTCATTCCGATCAGCACACCGCTTAGCGGTGACGACGCGAAACTTTCGGCAGCGGTGATCAATTCACCTTCCAGGCCGGGCGACACCCCGAAACCCTGGCCGACCAGGGCCTGGATGATCTCCCCGTGCACATCTTCGATAGGGACCGGCAAACCACCGCTCAACAGGCCGCCGGCACTGGTCTGAGCGAAACCGCCCAGGGTCTGTTGGTCCACCGCCGACGCGACGACACCGGGCGCGCCGATCAGCGAAACGGCTTCCAGCGCGGTCGGCAGATTTTGCACAAGCGGCGCCGGATCAGCGGAGAACAACGTGCTAAAAGCCTCCTGACCGGCGGTGAACACCGCCTGGGCATTGGTGCCGGTGGCGCTGATGAGCTGCTCCCACGGAGTGATCAGGTCGAGCGCGCCGGCGGTCAATGTCATCTCACGCGGACGGGCAACCGTAGGCGCCAGGATCGGGACGGCGGCGAAGAGGCTCGCGCCCAGCAGTGTCACCGCGGCAGCGACGCGACGGCGGATCGGGTGTTGTGATTCGAGCCCGGTCAACCCGCGCAACATAATAGGCCTCGTACTTTCTTCTCGTATCGTTTTTGCCGACAGGTAGTTCAGCTACCGGCCGCCGCAGTGGATCCGACGTGATCAGTGGTCGCTGGTGGTCTGGTGGGAGTTCCGCGCGTGCAGCACACCGATGAGCGGGTGCAGCTGCCGCAACGTCATGGCGTGTTTTTCGGCTTCCTCGGCGAGCTCGGCAAAGCCGACGGTGTGCCAGACGTATTCGGCGGTGACGTCCCTGACGATCTGGTCGTTTTCGCGTACCTGGTAACGCATCTTCCAGCGCTGGACGCCGTCTCCGGCTGGCTGACCGGATATGCGTACCTCGTTGTGGCGGCGACCGATCCGTTGCTCGGCGATGGTCATCTCGGGCACGGGCATCGGTCGATCGATGGCCATGACCTCGACGACCACCGGAGCCCGGGGCGTGATCCGGTGCCGCAGCTGCGTCCACAGCCGTTCGCGGGCGTCCCGGTCGAGAAAGCCGATGACACCCATCAGTACCGCGGCCCCGATACGGTCGGGGAGGTCGACGTCCTCGATGCCGGCCGGGTGCACGGTGACGCGGTCGGCGAGATCCTCGCGGCCGAGGATCCGAGACACCAGAGCGGCGCGCATCGCCGCCGACGGCTCGACAGCATGGATCGCCACGGCGGGGATGGTGTCGGCGATGGCCACCGTCGAAAGCCCGGTGCCCGCTCCGACGTCGAGCACCGGCTCCGTCACCGCTCCAGCGCCAGTCAGTGCAGCCACCAGCACGTCGCGCTTCGCTGCCCAGTGCGGGATCGCCATCACTTCGTAGAACTCCGCCGACACAGCGTACGGATCGGTGTGGATAGTGCTGGTCATGTCCTACCCGATTTCAGCTTTGTAGCCGGCTTCTTCGATCACGGTGACCAGCTGTGCAGCGGTTACGGCTCCGGTGCAGGTTACGGTGGCGCGGGATCGGGCGAAGTCGACGGACGCCGTGACGCCGTCGATGGCGTTGAGCAGCTCGTCTATGCGAGCCGCGCACGACGCACACGCCATTCCGTCGATCCGGATGTCCGACTCGTGACGAGAAGGCTCGATCCGCGGACTCACTCCTCCCGGGTTCTCGTCGGCCATGCCGGTTACCTCTGCTTCCTGGTGTGGTGACGACGCCAGGCGGCGCCCCTCGTCATTCGTCGTCGCGTGGCACCGGAAAGTTCCGCAGAGCAGCCGATCGATGGCTGTCGGCGCGGGTGAGCGGGGTTGACAACGACGTCGGCATAGATGCAAATTAATTGCACCTAGAGTTCGGCCTGGTGTCGTCGGGAGCGAATTCGACCAGAACCGTCGAGGAGGCAGCAAGATGAACCGGTACGACCGCCGCCGCTACCAATGACTATCAACGACCCCAATACTCAAGACCCTGAATCGAATCCACTATCAGCGCGAAGGCGTCGGGAACTTCTTCGGCGGTCGAGCCGACCACTGACCTAATGGCAAGCGAAGTCAACTGCAGTCAAATCGAGCGCAGCCAGCTCGCCGGAACAGCAGCTCATCGACGCGTTCCCGAGGTGATCGCCGAATCGGTGCGGCGGTGTCCCGACGCGGTTGCGCTGCGGATCGTCGACGCCGCCGGAACGGATGTCTGGACCTACCAGCGGCTGTGGGATCGAGTGTGCAGCATCCGCGACGGCGCGTTTGCCGATCTTGCGCCCGGCTCGCGTGTCGTGCTGGCCAAGGCCGGCGACGGCGACTACGTGGCGGGGTTCGTCGCCGCCCTGGCCGCCGGGCTGGTCGCGGTTCCGCTGTTCTTGCCGTCGACAGATGCCCCCGACCGGTTTCTCCGGCGTGCTGAACACGTGCTTCGCGACTGTGATCCGTCGGCCGTCTATACCAGTGCTGACCTCGTCGACACATTCGCACGCACTACGCTGCTGAGCGGGCTGGCGATTCGGACCGCGGACAGCGCAGTCGAGACCGCGCGGTCAGCCCCGGCCCGCGCAGCCGCCGGCACCGCAGACATCGCGTTTTTGCAGTATTCCTCGGGCTCGACCGGCGAGCCGAAGGGAATCGTCAACACCCATGCGTCGATGCTGCACCAGCTCGCGATCGCGCTGGCGCTGTGGAACCGCCCGGATGACATTCACACCGTCAGCTGGTTGCCGCTGTACCACGACCTGGGCATTTTCTGGGGGGTGCTGCTGGCCCTGGGTACCGGCGGCACGGCAACCTTGATCTCACCGTTCGATTTCGTCCGCAACCCCCGGATCTGGCTGGAAACCGTCGACGAGGTGCGCGGAAACTGGATCGCCGGCCCCGATTTCTCCTATCGGCTCTGCCTGGATGCGTTCGACGACGCGGCGATCGCCGCGTTGGACCTGTCCTGCCTGCACCTGGCGATCAGCGGTGCCGAGCCGGTACGGGCGTCCACGCTGCGCGACTTCGCGGCCCGATTTGGGCCGGCGGGCCTGCGCGCCGAGGCTCTGGCGCCCCAATACGGGCTCGCCGAGGCGGGCCTGGCGGTCAGCGGCACCGTCAGGCCGCGGTTGTGGATGCAGGCCAGTTTCGACGCCGAGCAACTCAACCGCGGCCGCGCGGTCAAGATCGACGCGCCGTGCCCAGCCGACCGGCGCACCCACACGCTGGTCAGCTGCGGTGACAGCACCTTGGGCTGGGATGTGCGCATCGTCGATCCGAAGCGGCGAACCGTGCTGCCCGACGGTCGGGTCGGCGAGATCTGGGTGGGTGGCGCCGGGCTGCCGGACGGGTATTGGCGTCGGCCCCAGCAAACCACGGAAACCTTCGGTGCCACAACTGCCGACGGGCTGGGACCCTACCTTCGGACCGGGGACGCCGGCTTCCGCGACGACGGAGAGCTGTACATCTGTGGGCGTTACCGCGACTTGATCATCGTCGGCGGCGGCAACTACTTCCCCAACGACATCGAAGTGACCGTCGAAGGGGCGCACTGCGGGGTCGCCGGCGGCGGAGCATGCGCCGTGCAGCCCGAGCAGGCCGCCGCGCCCGGCGAGTGGTGGGTTATCGCCGAAACCAATTCCCCAGCAGATGATCTCGAGGACTTCAGCCGGGTGCTGCAGCGCAGAATCCTCGCCGCACATCAGATCGCGCCGCAGCGTATCGTCTGGGTGCGCCCGCGCACCCTGCCCCGCACCACGTCGGGCAAGATAAGGCGCCGTAAGGCGCTGCACATGCTGACCGCCGGGGAATTCGATGTGGTGCATCAGGTATCGACGCAGCCGAACCTGTGCACGGACGAGCGCCCGTCGAGCGAGTTGGCCCGATGCGTGGCGGGCCTGCTCGGCGTGAGCATTGACGAACTCGAACGCGACACCGACCTGACGGCACTGGGCCTGACGTCGATGATGACCGCGCAGGTTGTCGAATGGGCGGCGACGCGGCGCCGACATCTGGAGTTCGCCGATCTGTATGCCGAACCGACACTGGAGCACTGGCAGCGACTCTTCGACGCCGCAAGCCCCGTGCCTACATCCCTGGCGAGCGGATCCGACACGTTTGCCCTGACCGCGCTGCAACGTGCGTACTGGGTCGGCCGCGACGCCGGACAGCCGCTCGGTGCAGTGGGTTGCCAAACCTATTTCGAACTCGAGGGCACCACCGGCATCGACTGCGATCGGCTCGGCGCCGCACTTGACGCGTTGGCGGGCCGCCATCCGATGCTGCGCAGCATGTTCCCCGACGCCGACCAGGGCCGCGTCGCCGCCGGGACCATCCACCCGCCGCTGCGGGTCCACGACCTGACCGGGGCCACCGACACGGCCTGCGATCACCATCTCGACGTGATCCGAAACAGGTTGCGCACGCATCGATTCGACATCGAGTCCGGAGACACCTGGCGCGTCGAGCTGACCCGGATCCCCGGTCGATGCATTCTGCATTTCGCGATCAACCTGATCATCGCCGACTTGACCAGTATCGGCATCTTCCTGCGTGATCTGGCCGCGCTGTACCGCGGCGAGGAACTGCCCCCCGTATCAGCCGGCGTCGGTCGTCTTCGCTGCGCGGTGACGTCGTCGACGCCGGCGGACACCGCCGAACGGCTGCCCGAGGGTCCGCAGCTGCCCCGCGCAGTCGAACACGATATCGCCTTTCGCCGCAGGCAACATCGCCTGGACCCGGTCGCGGTCGCGACTATCGACACTGCGTGCCGGGCTCACGCGGTCACCCGCGCCGCGGTGTTCTTGGCCGCCTACACCCTGGTGCTGCGCCGCTGGAGCAGCACCGACGACTTCCTGGTCAACGTGACGACGTTCGGTCGGCCGCCGGGCGTCTCGGACGTGATCGGTGATTTCACCGCGACGCACCTGTATCGGGCGCAGCTCGTCGAGCCGGCCGGGTTCGCCGAACAGGCTCGCAGCGTGCAGCGGGGTCTGCGCGCAGCGTTGAGAGCACCCGAATCCACCGAATTGCTGGCCGCCCAGCTGCGGCGCGGTACCGGGCACAGCGGACTTGCCCCGGTGGTGTTCACCTACGCGGCCGACAGTGCGGTGCTGGCGCAACGCGACATCGACACGCTGGGTGCCGTCGGTGCGGTGGTGTCGATGACGCCGCAGGTGATCATCGACAACCAAATCACCGCCCTCGGGAACGATCTGATCGTCTCGTGGGATTACCGCTCAGGCTGCTTTCCTCCCGGTGTCGTCGAGGACATGTTCGACGCCTATGTGGCTGTCCTGGAGAGCCTGGGCGACCACGACTGGTCGGCACCGGTGGCCGTCGCCTTGCCGGAGCACTCCCGGATGATCCGCCAGCGCCGCAACGCCACCGCGGTACACCGACCCGGCGGACTGCTCCACGACAGGTTCCGCGAACAGGCGGGCACCGATCCCGAGCGAATCGCGCTGCGCTGGGCTGCCGGCGAATTCGACGGCAGCCCATATGCTGACCCCATCGCGCTCGCGGGTCCGTACGTGTCCTACGGCATGCTCGACGAATACGCCCGCCGCATTGCCGCTGCGCTGGCCGATCGACATGCGCCGGGGTCGATCATCGGCATCCGGCTGCCCAAAGGACCGGCTCAGGTGGCCGCTGTGCTCGGAGTGCTGATGGCCGGCTGCAGCTACCTCCCGATCGGCGTGGATCAGCCGCCCGACCGTGTCGACCGTATCTGTGCACTGTCGGGACTGTCGGGGCTGATCGGGCCGAGACAGCTGCTCGACGATGCGACCTGCAGCGCCCCGGTGGTTCACGACATCGAGGCGATGATCGAGTGCGCCCCGATCGAACCGGTGCGGGTGCCTCCCGACTCTGCCGCCTATGTGATCTACACCTCCGGGTCCACCGGGGAACCCAAGGGCGTGCGGGTGTCCCATGCGGCGGCGTTGAACACGATCCTCGACGTGAACCGCCGCAACAACATCGGCGCCACCGACCGCGTACTGGCCTTGTCGGCACTGGATTTCGACCTCAGCGTCTACGATATTTTCGGGCCGCTGAGCTGCGGCGCGAGCGTGGTGACCATAGCTGAGCAGTCCCGCCGCGACGCTTTCCGCTGGCACGTGTTGCTCACTGAATTCGCTGTCACGGTGTGGAACTCCGTTCCGGCGCTGCTGGACATGCTGCTGATAGCAGCGGGAGAGCAGCCCGGCGCGTTGGCGAGTCTACGGTCGGTGTTTCTTTCCGGCGACTGGATTGCACTCGACATCCCGGCGCGGCTGCGACACGTGGCACCGGAGGCGCGCCTGGTCGCCATGGGTGGGGCGACCGAGGCCGCGATCTGGTCCAACGAGTTCGTCGTCGCCGAAGTCGATCCGGACTGGGTGTCGATTCCCTATGGATATCCGCTGTCTAACCAGATGTTTCGGGTTGCCGATTCCCTCGGTCGGGATTGCCCCGACTACGTCGCGGGTGAACTGTGGATCGGCGGAGCAGGTGTCGCACTGGGGTATCACAACGCGCCGGAGTTGACCGCCGAACGGTTCGTGGTCGACGAGAGCGGGCAACGCTGGTATCGAACAGGCGATCTCGGTTGTTATTGGCGCGACGGGACGTTGCAGTTTCTGGGCCGGGCCGACTCGCAGGTCAAAATCGGCGGTCACCGGGTCGAATGCGGCGAGATCGAGCATGTCTTGCGCGGGCACCCGTGGGTCGACAACGCCGCGGTGGTGCCGATCCGGGGCAACATGGCATTGGGGGCAGTCATCGTCGGCGGCGGTGCCGCAGCCGAACTCGGTGATTCGGCAGCATCGCAATTATCCGGTTATCTGTCGACTCGGTTGCCCCAGTACATGGTCCCGAGAGTATTTGTGGTCCGTGCCGAGCTGCCGCTGACCGGCAACGGGAAAATCGACCGTCGTCAGGTCTCCGCCGATGTGGAGAACGCAGCGAAACGGGGGACCCTGCAAACGCGGACCGGGCTCAGCCCGGTTGAACAGGTGGTGGCCGACGTCTGGTCCGAGGTGCTCGGCAGTCCGATCACCGGCCGCGACGACAACTTCTTCGCCCGAGGCGGGGACAGTCTGTGCGCGACACAAGTCGCGGCTGCTCTCAAGCGTCGGGGCGTGCTCGGAGCCGACGTCGGGCACTTATTCGCCCGCCAGACACTCGGTGAATTCAGCGCGGGCTGCATATTCGCTGCGCCGCAACCGGCCGGCGACGGCTTCGGAAACGTCGGGTTGGGGAAGTTTCCGCTGACCCGCCTGCAACAAGCCTACGTGCTCGGCAGTGCGGGCATGAATGGCAGTACCTGTGCACCAACATTTTTCGCCATCGTCCTGGAGTCCACGAGGGGCGAAGATGTCGACCTCGACCGGTTCGCCGCCGTCGTTGCCTGCTGCGTCGACGAATTCGACGTCTTACGCTGCGCGTTGGACACCGATACCAGCCAACGGGTGCACGCCGAGGTGGCCCCGGCGCGCATCACGATCGTCGAGGGCGCCCACCCGGATGCGTTGATGCGCGCCATGGCGGCGGCGTCCTATGATCCGCGGGCCGTCCCGGTGCTGCGGTGTTATGCGTTGGCGGGCACGTCGCGCTACGTCGGGATGCTGGTCAACTACCTGAGCCTGGATGCTCGCAGCCTGGCGGTGGTCATCGCGACGATCGTCGCCGACTACCAACGCCTGCCCCGACCCCGACCCGTCGATCGCGGCGCCGGCGTCTTCGCTCGCTACGCCGCCGAAAGCCTCAGCGCTGACTTCACTTTAGACCGCGCGGTCAGTGCGCCACCGACCTTGCCGGCCGGCCGTGCGCTGCCGACGAGCCGGGTCGATGTCGTTCGGTCGAGCTTCACCCTTGACGCGTCGGTGTTCACCGGCCTACGAGAACACGCCGCACAGCTGTGTGTCACCCCGACCGCGCTGATCTTCGAGGCGTTCGCTGACGCGCTGTATTCGATCGGGGCCGGCGAGCGGTTCGCGATTGTCGTTCCCGTGTCGCACCGGCCGGAGTATGCTCCGCCGGACCGCGAGGTGTTGGGCAACTTCACCCGGCTGGCATTGTGCGACGTCGACTACCGCTCGATCCGACCCGGGTCACCGGAGGCGGTGCGGGCCGTGCAGGAGCAGCTGTGGCGCGCGGTCGGCAGCGCCACGGATGCGACCGGGCAGCTGGCCGCCCTGCGCTCGGCCGGCTCTCCCGGTTATCCGGTCGTGTTCACCAGCACCCTCGGGCTGGCCCCGCAAGGTCCGGCGGAGTTGACGAGTGTGGGCACGCTCACCCAGACGCCGGGCGTCTGGGTGGACTGTCAGGTCGAGGACCACGCGGGCGGCGCCCGGATCAGCTGGGACACCGCCGTCGGCGTCGTCGAGGACGACGCTCTGGTGACCGCGTTTGCGCGCTTCGAGTCGGCGGTGCGCCGGCACGTCGGCCAGGGCCCTGAGGCGGCCGACGCGGCGTTGCCGGTGGCGTCACGACCCGCGGACTCCGGCTGGGCCGGCGCGGTGATCGCCGCGGCTGCCGGTCTTTGCCACGCCGGCCAGATCCGTCCGGAATATGCGGCGCTGGTGACGCGCTGGCGCCAGTCAGCCCCCATGCCGACCAGCGCAGCGCCGGGTCACGACGTCGAGCGCGCGGCCCGGCGGCTGGCCGACATCGTCACCGGGGCGGCTTCGCCGCAGACGCTGATCGGCGATCCTCAACTGGCTCCGGAAGAGATGCTGCTCGCCGAGCATCGCCTCCACCGCGCCCTCGACGAGCTGTGCGAACGCATCTTCGGGTATGCCCGCGACATCGGCCGGCGGCTTCGGGTCGTGGAAGTCGGCGCACGCACCGGTCTGGTCACCGCGCGACTGACCGATCTGATCGGCGCGGTCGTCGAGGAGTACTTGTGCTTCGAGCCCAACCCCGTACTGGCGCAGATCGCCGCCGGACGACGAGCCTCGATGCCCACCCGCCAGATCACCTCACCCGAGCAGACGGCGGCCACGCCGGTGGACGTCGCGGTGTGCTGCGGGTCACTGCATCAACTTCCCGACCCCGGGGCGGTACTTGATCGCCTCGCCATGGCAGACGGCGGATGGCTGTGGCTGGTCGAGATCTGCGAAGTCACCGCGGCGACGCTGGCCAGTGCGGCCGTCGTCAACCCCGGCCTGCTCTCGGCGGGGTCGTTGCGAACCGCTGACCAGTGGTGGCGTTTCCTTGCCGAGCACCGCTGGCAGCCGATCCAGATGGTGCAGGACGGCCCGGGAGTGACCATCGTGGCCCGCCGAGAGCCGAGTATCCCTTCACCGCAAGCCCTACCGGGCACCGATAGCGCCGCGTCGGCCCCAGCCACCACGCCGGCGCGCATCGCCGACGACTCGACGCTGGCCACGATCGCCGCGATCTGGCAACGACACCTCGACCCCGCGGGCAGCCTGCCCGCCGCCGACGACGATTTTTTCCTGCTCGGCGGGGACAGCCTGGCGGCGACCCGGGTCTACGCCGATCTGCAGGTGGCCGGCTTCACCGGGTTGAGCCTGGTCGACTTGTTCAATTACCCGGTGCTGGGCGAACTCGCCGCGCAGGCCGGAACGCCGACGTCGCTGCAGGCGCAGCCGGATACACCCTCACCCCCGCACGACGACAGCCGGTTCCCGCTCACCGCGGTCCAGCGCGCGTATCTGGCCGGCCGGGTCGGCGGGTTTTTGCTCAGCGGTGTCGCGGCGCACTGCTATTTCGAATTCGAAGCCGGCGATTTCGACCGGTCGAGGTTCGAGACAGCCGCCCGCCAACTCGTACAGCACCATCCGGGACTGCGCACTACCGTGTCGGCGTCGTCGGACAGCGCCGTTGTGCACCCCAACCCACTGGAACCTGTGGTCAGCGACTACGACGACGTGCGGGCTCAGCTGCGCGATCAAGTCATCGATCTCACGACGCGACCCGGAATCGACTTCGGGATCCAGTCGTGTGCCGACGGGCGCGTCAAGGTCGGGATCAGCATGGATAACGTCATGCTCGACGGCACCAGCATGATGATCGCCCTCGCGCAGCTGGATTATCTGTACCGTGGCGGACGTGCCGACGAGTTACCTTCATTACCAACAACGTTCGAGCACTATCTGCATACCCACCCGGAGTTGCAGCCTGACGCGGACGAATCGGCGCTGCCGCAGCTCGCTGCCAGCCGCGACTACTGGCGCGCACGCCTGCCCTCGTTGCCCCCGGCGCCGCAGCTGGCGCCGATGCAGGTGCTCCTCGACATCGACAAACCGGTGTTCGAGCGAGTGGAAGCCGTTCTCTGCCAAGCAGACTGGTCACGGATCACCCAGGCATGCCGAGGTCACCGGGTCACCGCGGCATCGTTCTTGCTGGCCAACTACGCGCGTGTGCTGGCAGACTGGGCCGGCGCGCAGCACTTCTGCGTCAACGTCACGCTGTTCGACCGGGATCCCGGCGTTGCGGGAATCGAACATGTTATCGGCGATTTCACGTCGCTGCTGCTGGTGGAGTGCCACGTCGACGCCAATCTTTCGATCTGGGAACAGGCCCGCCGTTTGCAGGCTCAGCTGATCACCGACCTGCCTCATCGTGCCGCAGACGCGATCTGGCTGCAGCGTGAACTGCTGCGTTATCACGGCCGGCCGGCGGACGCGATTTTCCCCGTGGTGTTCACCAGTGGACTCGGCTTGATCGACACCTCCGGCGCCTCGCAGTTCGGCTCGTTGGTGTTCGGTTGTTCTCAGACCCCGCAGACGCTGCTGGATTTCCAGATGTGGGAGAAAGCCGGATCGCTGTCGTTGTCGTGGGATTTCGTCACTCAGGCGATTGCTCCCGAGGTGGCGCGTCGCCGTCTCGACATGATGGTGCAGGCCATGATTTCCGTCACCACACCCGTGCCCGAGACCGGGCGCGAAAATCCGTTCACCGGCGATGCATTCGCCGAACGCGTCGCGGAGATCTGCGCGGGCGTGCTCGGTGTGCCGCGGGTCGAGCGGTGCGACAACTTCTTCCAACTCGGCGGCGATTCGGTGGCCGCGACCAGGGTAGTGGAGGCGTTAAGCCGGGAGGTGTCACCCACAGCGTCTCTACGACTGCTGTTCGAGAACCCGGTGATCGGCGAGTTCGCCGAAAAAATCCGCAGCATCCCCGCCTGCAGCGGCACGTCGGTGGATGCCGCGATCGAGGAGGGGGTGCTGTGAACGCCGCCGAGTTGATCGACCGGGTGCGCAGTCTGGGTGTGCACCTATGGGTCGACGGCGGGGATCTGCGGTTCCGGGCACCACGGGGAGTCCTGGACGCCGATCTGAAAGGCCGACTGGTCGCGGTCAAAGCCGACGTGATCGCGGAGCTGACCCGTCAGACGCAGGTACTGCGGGCGCCGCAGGACAGGTTCGAGCCGTTTCCGCTTACCGATGTGCAAGCTGCGTATGCGGTCGGTCGCACCTCGGCGTTCCGCTGGGGCGGTGTGGGCTGTCACGGCTACGCGGAATTCGCCGTCGACTACGCGGTGGCCAAACCCGACGCCGAAGCCTATCGGTCGGCGTGGAGTAAAGTGGTCGAGGCACACGACATGCTGCGTTGTGTTGTCTACCCCGAGGGTTATCAACAGGTCCGCCCCGATCTCGCTGACCGCCTGGTGGTGTGGGAAAGTCTCGACAACCGGCACGTCGAACGCGAGCGTGCCCGCATCGCCGACGAGCTGAAAAACCGCAGATATGAGCTGGGCGAAGGCCCGATGTATGACATCGTGGTGACGATCGGCCCGCAGGACACGGTGCTGCATTTCTCGGTTGACTTGCTGATCGCCGATTTCACCAGCATCGCGATTGTGATGACCGATTTCGGACGATGTCTGCTCGATCCGCAGTATTGTCCTCCCGCACCCGAATTCAGTTTTCGTGACTACTTGCTCAATCTGGTCCGCTACCGTAATTCCAGCGCCGGATCTGCTCGCCGGCGAGACGATTTGGACTATTGGCAACGCAGAATCGACCAGCTTCCCCCGCCACTGTCCCTGCCGCTGTTACCGACTGAGTCGACGGCCGACGCGGCACCCACTTTTTCGCGGCGGTCGATGCGATTGTCGGCGAGCCAGTTCACGTCGCTGCGTCGCGAGGCAGCCAAGCACGGCGCTACCGCGAGTGCGGCGATCACGGCAGCCTTGTGCAGGGTGCTCGGCCGCTACGGTGATCGCGACCATTTCCTGCTGACGCTCACCACGATGAGCCGGCATCCGTTCATCCCGCAGGTCGAACGGCTGGTCGGAGACTTCACCGGAACGAGTTTGCTGGAAGTGGACGTCGGCGGCGAGCGCTCGTTCGCCGAACTGACGGCCGGCATCGGCAGACGGCTCTTCGAGGACATGGACCATGGCAGCGTCGACGGCGTGGATGTCGCACGCTTGCTCGCGCAAAACAACGAGAACCGGGGCGAGCACTCGCCAGTGGTACTCACCTCCACACTGGGTTTCGGCGCGGACGAGGTGAGCGCCGATGGTGCGTTCCTGCGGCCGATACCGGGCCGCGGGCTGAGCCAGACCCCGCAGGTGCTGCTGGATTGCCAGGTATTCGCCATCGACGGCGGATTCGAGGTCAACTGGGACACCCGCGACAACGTGATCAGCGACGAGGTGCTTGACCGAGCCTTCGCCGACTTCGGCGATGCGCTGCAGACGTTGAGCGCTGACCCGTCGGCGTGGGATCGTCCCCTGCTGCCAGTTCGTGCACCCG
Source organism: Mycobacterium sp. (assembly GCF_008709575.1). GTDB lineage: Bacteria > Actinomycetota > Actinomycetes > Mycobacteriales > Mycobacteriaceae > Mycobacterium. The sequence goes on along the minus strand of NZ_VYIK01000029.1, from coordinate 26,206 downwards.
AACGGGCACCGGTGCCTAACTCGCCCAACGGGCGGCCGGTGTTGCTGCATTCGGGCTTTATCGACCATGCCGCCAACACCCCGGATGCGGTGGCGATCCTGCACGGCGACCGGTCGATAACCTACGGCGCGTTGCTCGCCGCCGCCCGGGCGGTCGCCGCCGCATTGTCGGCAGCCGGCGTCACTGCCGGTGACTACGTCGGAATCCGGCTACCCGGCGGCCCGAACCAGGTCGCGGCAATCCTGGGTGTGCTGTTAGCCGGCGGCGCCTACATTCCCCTCGACGTGGAGTGGCCGCAGCATCGGATAACCCAGATCAGCGGGCAATGCTCGCTGGCTTTTCGCTGCGACCCCGGCGGACCGATCGACACGATGCTCGCCGATCCGGCAATCTGGTCGACGCGCACGGCGACAGAAACGGCGACAGCACATCCACCGCTGTGCCCGGATGACACTGCCTATGTGATCTTCACGTCGGGGTCCACCGGAACGCCCAAGGGAGTCATGGTCAGTCACCGCGCCGCGGTGAACACGATCGACGACGTCAACGATCGGCTCGGCGTCGGCGTCAGCGACGCCGTGCTCGCCGTGTCAGCGCACACGTTCGACCTGTCGGTCTACAACATCTTCGGTATCCTCGCCGCCGGCGGTGCTCTCGTGTTCCCCGAAGGGGCGGCATGCAACGATCCGCGGGCGTGGTGGCAAGCCATTCGCCGTCATCGCGTCACCATCTGGAACTCCGTTCCGGCTCAGATGCAACTTCTGCTGGACTACGCCGGTGATCGGGAGACGCTGCCCTCCCTTCGCCAGGTCATGCTGTCCGGAGACTGGATTCCGGTGTCCCAGCCCGACCAAATTCGGGCGTTGGCACCGGGAGCATCGATGCTCAGCCTGGGCGGTGCCACCGAAGCGGCGATCTGGTCGATCTGCTATCCCCTCACCGGGCAGCGGTATTCGCGTAGCATCCCCTACGGGACCGCGATGCGCAACCAAAGCGTCCAGGTGCTGACCCACCGCGGCGAGCCGGCCGCCCCATGGCAGATCGGTGAGATACACATCGGCGGCATGGGCCTCGCGCAAGGCTATCTCGGCGATCCCGAACGCACCGCGGCGGCGTTTATCGAGCATCCGGTCAGCGGGGAGCGGCTCTACCGCACCGGGGACTACGGCCGAGTCATCGACGAGGGCGTGATCGAGTTGCTCGGTCGCAAAGACAACCAAGTCAAAATCCACGGTCATCGAATCGAACTGGCCGAAGTGGATGCGGCACTGTGCAGCCTGCCCGGGGTGCAGATCGCGATGAGTGCGGCGATCGGTCAATCTCCCCAGGACCGGATTCTCGCCGCAGCGGCGGTTCCCGATGCTGCCGCTGCCGAGGAGCGGTGCGCACGCCGTGCCGCAGCAGAAGCAGTTCGTCACGCGATGGAGCAGGCGCATCAAGACCAAAGCGCCGCTCTCGACGTCGACAAGCTGTTGCGCTTTGCTGCCGCCGCTCGCAAGACCGCGCTGGACAGCATGTGCGCGGCGCTGGGCACTGCGGCACGACCGGGTGAAACGGTCACCATCGACGAACTGACCCGCCGATTGTCGCTGCCACAGCGATTGCAGCGCTTGCTGGGTCGCTGGCTTGACATCCTCGCCGAGGACGGGCGGCTGGCGATGCCTACCGCATCGGTCCTGGAATTACTGGACCAGCATGATCTTTCGGATTGCGCCACCCAGTGGCAACACGTTCGAGAATTGGGCGCAGCCATCGACTACGGCGACGAGCTGCTGGCCTATGTCGGCGAATGTATCGGCCACCTGCCCGGTCTGTTGGCCGGCACCATCGACCCGCTCGGGCTGTTTTTCCCGGAGGCGAGCGTGGACATCGCGACAGCCGCCTACCGCGACAACCTGATCAGCAGATACACCAACCGGCTGGTGCAAGCCGGCGTCATCGCGCGCGCCCAGCACGCAATCCCCAGGCGACCGCTGCGGATCCTTGAGGTCGGAGCCGGCGTCGGCGGCACCAGCGCGGGCCTGATCGCCGCGCTCGATACCTACGACACCCACTACACGTTCACCGATGTGTCGAACTTTTTCCTTGCCCACGCACGGCAGCAGTTCCGCGGTCACGCCTTCATCGACTACCGGATTTTCGATATCAACCAGCCGCCCGCGCAGCAGGGCTTCGCGCCATGCTCGTACGACATCATCGTCTGCGCGAACGTGCTGCACAACGCGGTCAATATCGACGACGCGCTCGCCGCGCTGGACCGGCTACTGGTCCCGGGCGGGTCACTGGTCGTCGTCGACGCCACCGCCGTCAACCACCCGTTGATGATCTCGATGGAATTCAAGGAGGGTCTGCACGGGTTCACCGATGCGCGGGCGGGCTCTAACTCTGCGTTTCTGACCTATGCACAATGGCATAGCGCGCTGCAGCGATCGCCGTTCGGCCAGGTGCACAGTTCTCCGCCGCCCGACCATCCATTGGGTCTTTTGGGTCAGCATGTGTTCTGGTGCGACTCCGCATCCGGCGCTCGTAGGCTGCAGCCGGCGGAGCTGATCGAACAGGTCCGAACGGTATTACCGAATTACATGGTGCCGCAACAGCTTATCTGCTTACCGGCGCTTCCGCTGACAGCCAACGGAAAGATCGACCGAACGGCGGTGACAGCCGAACTCGAGGCAATTCGATCCGCGGTCCGTATCGGTGGCGGTGGTGTCGGCGGGCCGGCGGGACGCCTGGACGAGTTGCAGTCCCGCATCGCGGCGATCTGGGCGTCGGTGCTGGGACTGCCGTCAGCTCAATCGCTATCGCCCGCGTCGGACTTTTTCGCGCTCGGTGGTGATTCACTGCTGATGGCCCAAGCGATCGGCCGGATCCGCCGGGAGATCGCCGAAGCCGCCGAGCTGGCTTGGGACGATTTGCTGCGTGCAATGGTCTCCGATCCCACCCTGGCCGGCGCTGCCGAGGCGGTGCGCCGGCCTGCGACCGCCGTGCGGTGCACTCCTGCCCGGGACGCCGCCGCGGTCGAATCGCCGCTGACATACCTCGGCACCGGCCCGGGCTTCACCCCGGCCAGCGAGATCGCCATCTGCGTGCACGACGGGAGCGGCGGCTTGGCGCCCTACCAGCAACTCGTGCCGCACTTACTGGCACGGGATGGGCACGCACCGCAACTGTACGGTCTGCGCAGAGTGCCCGGTGACGGCTATCTCCAGATCGCGCCGGCGGAATTGTTCACCACGTTGGCGGCCCGCTACAGCGCCCCGATCATCGCGTTGGCGCCCACGAAGGTTCATTTGGTCGGTTATTGCATGGGCGGGCTACTGGCAACCGAAATCGCCAAATGTCTGGAAGAATCCGGTGTGGTCGTCGGCACCGTGACCGTGGTGAGCTCCTACCGGGTCCCGATGGACGTCGAAGACGACGACATCCTCGACTACTGCTTCGCCCAGATCCTGGGTGTTTCGCCCGGCGCCCTGGGGATGCGGGTCGACCAGGCCGCGGTCCGCGGCGCATTCACGAGGGCGAGGATGCGCTATGGCCACGTGATACCGGCCGGCGCCCTGCGCAGCGCCGCCGAACCCGAACTGGCGGCCTGCCTCGAGCACAGCGTGCCGGCCGGCACGCCGCGGCTCAAACGGTTGGCGGAGTCCGGCGCTTTGGGCAGCCAGTGGGACGTCGAATCGCTGAGCGAACTTCGGTCGATCTTCGTGCACAGCCTGCGGGCGGTGGTACACGGGGCGACCGAGCCGTTCCTGGGCGACATTCACTTTCTGCGGCAACGAGGCGATATCCATTTCCTGCCGACGCTTCAGGAGGACATGACCGCGTTTTGGGCCGACCACTGCCTGGGCACGTTGACGATCAGCGAGATCGCCGGTAACCATTTCGACTGTTTGGTGGGCGACAACGCGCAATCGGTGGCCACGCTGCTGATCGACTCCTGGAGCGCCGACACATGACACGGGTGCTACTGCTCGGCAGCAGCGGAGCGGTCGGGCAGTGCTGCCTGCAGACCTTGACCCGATCCGGCGAGGTGTCGGTGTTGATCGCCGGTCGCGACGAGACGCGGCTGCGCGCTGTGGCGTCGGCCACGCGAGCCGACGTGGAGATCGCGCGGGTCGACGTCACCGACAAAGCAGCGGTCACCGCCCTGGCGGCTCGTAGCGACGTCGTGATCAACTGCGCCGGGCCCGCACATCGACTCAGCGCGCCGGTCGTCGATGTCGCCGCCGCCGCCGGTGTTCCCTACGTCGACCCGGGCGGTGATGACGGCCTGCTCGACCGGCTGGGGGCGGCCGGCGTTGATGTTCCCGTCGTGCTGCAGGCGGGCGTGCAGCCCGGCCTGTCCGGCTTGCTGCTGCGCGTGCTGGCTTCGCACCGGCCCGACAAGATCGACGGGATCACCGTCTGGTGCGGTGGACTGCAGCGGTTGACACCGGCTTCGGTGCTGGAGTATCTCGCCAGCGTGCAAGACACTCACGGTCATCCGGGTGCAGCGCTGCGCGCCGGCGTGATCCGGCGAGTCGGCCACGACGAGTGCAAACCGGCTCCGGGGCAATACTTTCCCGAATCGGTGACGGTGCGCCCGTATCTCGATGCGGAAACCATTGCGGTGGCGGCCCACCTCGGTGTCGACAACGTGTGGTGGATGAACGTGTTCGACGGCGCACGCACGACACGAGCGATGCAGCTGCTGGCCGGCGGCCAGGCTGACGTAGGTGATGTGCAGGCGGCCGTCAAGCTGGATCTTTTCGGTCGGCAGCCCTATTTCACGATCGTCGGCAACGCGCACGGCAACGGCGGCACCACCACTATCGTGTTCAGCTGCCAGGACAGCTACCGCGTCACTGGCGCGTTGGTCGCATACGTCGCTTACCAGGTGGTGGACCTGCCGGCCGGCGTACGAGCGTTCTGGACACTCGACGAGCCCCAGCGGGCACTGCAGTTTTTGGACCGGGTCGTGCCCGAGGCCGCCGTGTCGGTGGTTGATGAGCCGACGACCGGGATCGCCGGCGGATATGCGCCGTTGGTCGAGGAAGGGTCGCTGTGACCGGCCCGCGACCGCGGGCCGTTGTCGTCGGGACGACGTTCGGCGCCGTCTACGCCGAGGCGTTGGCGGCGGCGAACTCTCCGGTCGAGTTGGTCGGACTGCTTGCCACCGGATCGGCGGCATCGGCACAGTTGGCGGACCGGCTCGGCGTTGCGTTGTATACCGATCTGGACAGCCTTCCGCCGGTGGACGTGGCATTTGTGGTGGTGCGTGCGGGTGTGGTGGGTGGAGAAGGCACCCGACTAAGCGGACGGTTACTTGCCCGGGGCATCCACGTGATGCAGGAACAACCCGTGCACGCCGAAGAAATAATCTCTCTGCTGCGTATCGCCAAGGCCAACTCGAGACTCTACGCTGTCAACGACTTTTACAGCCACGTCGCTCCTATGCGCCAATTCATTTTTGCTGCACAGTGTCTCGACAAGATAGCCCGGGTTCGCTATGTTCATGCCCGGTCGGCAATCCACGTCGTGTTTCCCTTGTTCACCATTTTGAGCGCGATCGTCGGCCCGTTGACGCCGGCACGGATCGTGGTCCCGCAATGCGGGGGATCCGAGACGGCGCCCAGTTCGTTTGTCGCCGGTCGCATCCTGCTCGGTGACGTTACCGTCGATCTACTTATTCAAAATGAGTTGTGCGCGAGCGATCCCGATAACCACGCTCGATTGATGCACGCTATCACCGTCGGCTCCGATGCCGGAGAACTGGTCCTTGCCCATACCCACGGGTCGACTCGGTGGCATCCGCGCCCGCACACGCAGGCCGGCTCGCAGGATTTGCCGATCACCGAACCTGTCGGGATCGAGTTCGAACCGACCACCGCGCAGGTACGTAATCAGTTGTGGCCAGATGCGGTTCGGTTGGCGGCATCGAACTTCGTTGATTCGATTGATCGTCGCGGCGTGGTGGTGTCGCAGCGGTTTGTGCGCGCGGTCCGGCTGTGGTCGGATTTCACCTCAGCACTCGGGCCAGCGACATCGATCGATCCACAGCCGCCGTTATGGGTTTCGGCTTCGGAGTTGGTCCGTCGATGACTCCGCACGTGCGCCTGCTGTCGCAGTCGGCTAAGCCGGAGCACCGTGCCGTTGTCGGTTTCCCGCAGTATCTGAGCGACCAGGTCATCGCCTACGTCTGCGCGATAGGTTCGCGGCCCTCGACCGCCGCCGCAGGCGGCTAATCCTGGCCGGGCGAGGTTCTCATACGCTACGTTCTCGGGCGAGCCGTGCCACGTCGATACCGCGAACCTTGTGCAGAACGGGTATTTGGGCCAAGGCTGCGGCAACAAGGATGGCTACTGCCACCAGCACCGGTGTCGTCGGTTGCATCTCCAGGCGCATATGGTAGCCGTGAGTCTGATAGGTCGACAGCAGACGATCCGCGAGAAATATGCCGCCGAGCACACCGAACGGAACCGCGACAACGGCGAGTCCGAAGTTTTCGGCGGCGATCAATCGGGCAAGCATGCCGACACCCATGCCTTCGGCGTGGAGCGCGCCGAGTTCGCCGAGCCGTTCGGCGATGTTGGCCGACATCGCGTTGTACAACAGGGCGGCGGCCATCACGGCGGCGAAAACAAGCATGACGTCGACCAGGGTGCCGTAGAGGCTGAATGTCTTGCGCATGGTTGCTGCCAGCGCTGTCGTCGACCGGTAGGCCACCACGCCGGGCAATGCCGCGATCCGGTCGCCGACCGCGCGCTGCTCGATTCGGGGGTCCAACTTGACCAGTACGCCATTGGCCGGTAGCGGACCGGCCTGGGCACGTAGCCGGCTCATCGAGATATAGACGACCGGTGAAAACGGTTCGTCGACGAATCCCGCGACGCGCTCGGTGAGCCGAAGCCCTGATTGCGGCATCACGACGTCGACCCGGTCGCCCAACGAGACCGACAGCAGATCGCGCAGGCCGACCCCGAGCAGAACCCCATGGTCGGGTAGTCGATTCGGGCCGGATTGCGCACGAAACGAGTGCAATCGGGGTTGCGACGCCAGTGCGATCAGCTGCGTGTCATAGCGGTGGGCGCCGGCCGAGACAGTGACGCCGTAAGCGCTGTAGGGCTCGACCGCGACAACATCAGGGTCCGCGCGCAGCCTGTCCACAATCGAATCGGCCGAGCCAAAGACCACGACCTGCCCGTCTTGGTGCTCGATCTGACCAAATTGTCGGTGGACCATGCCGGGCACGGTGTCCCGCATACCGGCGAACACCATCACCAGGATCACCGAGACCGCCACGCCGATCGTCGTGAACACCGTGCGCCGACGGTTTCGCAGGACGGCCCGCAGTGTCATCCGCCACCGTGCCGGGATACGTTGCCCCACAGTAAGCCCGATGACCCGACGACGGTCCCGGCCCGGAGGTGGAGTCACCCGCATGGCGTCCGCGGGCCGCATTCGCGCTGCGGCAGTTGCCGGTGCCACTGCGGCCAGCAACGTGGCACTGACGGCGGCGCCGGCGGCGAGCACGTAGGTGAGTGGATGCGTGGACGCCAACTGCAGTGGCAGCGCAATGGCCTGCGCGTACTTCGCCGTGATCCATCGGCCCAGAACGTATCCACCGAATAATCCCGGCGGAATTCCCACTGCGGCGCAGGCAAGGCCGTATCCCAGGTAGTGCCTGCGTACGGTGCCCGCCGAGAGTCCGTTGGCCATCAGGGTTCCGATGACGGCGCGCTGCGCCGAGACGATTCGGGCGAGCAGGACATAGCTGCCCAGTACGACAGCCGCAAGGAACAGAAACGGCAAGAGGCGGGCGAGACTGCCGAACTGGACGACGTCGGTGTGCAAGGTGAAATACGAGGGCTGCTGATCGCGGGGAACGAACGACAGCCCGGCCTTGCGGGCAAGTTCGCCGCAGGCGGTGATCAGGGCGCCCGCCGCGGAGCGGTCCCGCGCATAGACAGCGATCTGTTCACTCCGGTCAGGCAGCAGTCGCTGCAATTCGTCATCGGCCAGATACACCACCGCGAAGTCTTCGGGGGTGGTGAGGATCTCTTGGCTGGAACGGGCCGGCCACAGATATTCGGCCGACAACGCTGCGCCCGAGACGGTGAAGGACTGCCAGCCTTGGCCTCCCAACAGTTCCACCGTGTCTTCGGGACGAACGTGATAGTGATCGGCAACGTGCTGCTCGATGACCACCTGCCCGACATGCGGCAGTGTGCCCGCCTGCAGGTCGAGCATCGACACGCTCGGTTGCCCGGAATCGGGTACGCCGACGGCGCGGCCGAAAACAGCGTGCCCGTTCACTCGGATGCCGACGTCGGCTTGGTGGCGAACATCGACCAGCGGTTTGCCCGGCATCGTGGCCACGGCGCCGCGCAGGCCCGCGACACCGGTTCCGGAGATGATCGCGTCGGGAAGCCGTTGGGCGGCGTAGGCCGAGTCGAAAGATTGGTCGAGATTGCGGTAGCTTTCGGTCGCGGCGACGAAGACGGCGACCCCGATCGCGACGACTGCGGCGATCGCCGTGAAGCGCCACCGCTCCCGCCACACGTCACGAAGCAGTTTGTGCCGAAGCGCGCGGCTCACCAGTCCAGCTCCGATGCGTCCACGGGTTTGTCGATCACCTCGGTCTTGGCGATCGCGCCCGAATGCAGCCAAAGGACCCGATCTGCCATCCGGGCTATCTCGGAATTGTGGGTTACCACGACGACGGTCTGCCGACTGTTCCGGGCCAAGTCGCTCAACACCGCCAAGACCTGCCGGCCGGTGACCACATCGAGGCTTCCGGTGGGCTCATCGCAGAGTAGCAGTGGCGGCTTCTTGACGATCGCCCGGGCGATCGCCACCCGCTGTTGTTGGCCTCCGGACAGTTGCGCGGGAAAGCGATCGGCCACCTCCCCCACACCCACGCGCTGTAGGGCGGCGCGACTGCGGGATCGGGCAGCCGACCCGGTGAGCTCCGCGATGAGCTCGACGTTCTCACGGGCCGTCAAGGTGGGCACGAGGTTGAAGAACTGGAACACAAAACCGACCTGCTCGCGGCGGTATCGGGTGCGTTGTTTGCGGCTGAGCTCGCCGATGTTTCGGCCGTCGACCTCGATCGTTCCCTCGGATGGCTGGTCGATTCCGCCGATAACGTTGAGCAGCGTCGTCTTTCCTGATCCCGAAGGACCCAAAAGGACCACAAATTCGCCGGTGTGGATTTCCAGATCCACTGAGCGCAAAGCAACCACCCGGGTGGGTCCGGATCCGTAGGTCTTGCCGACGCCGCTGAGGCGCAGCGCGAGTGGTCCGGTGCTGCGCGACGGCTTTATCCGGGATGCATCGCCGGGTTCCGACTTCGTGCCCATGTCCTCACTATCTATTTCGAGTTCAGCTCTTTCGAGGTAATCGGCATCGCCACCAGTCCCCGACCGTAATCCACATCCGGATTACATGCTATTGGTTCGCAAGAAAGCCGCTGAAGTTGAGGTGGGCGGGCTCAGCCCCCGACGACGATCAGCGGAATCGCCATCTCGGCCGGGCTCGCCGAACCGTGGATCCCGACAAGGCGAGCGACCTCGGGCGGCTCGTGGCCGCTGGCGAGCACCGTCGTGTCGCCGGTGCAGAGGACGACCACATCGCCGATGCGGGGCCGATGTTCGGCACGCACCGGCCCGAACCAGCCGTGGACCACGGCGTCGTCGCGGCTGCGGACCTCGGCCCGCCCGGCGAGTAGCTCGCTCCAGGTGGCCAGCACATCCGCGGTGGCCCCCGGCTCGGTATGCAAATAGCGCACCCGCGGGTCGCCGGCGATCACCCGCACCCCGGCGGCCAGCCGCGGATCGACGCCGATATCGACCCGCGCTTCCGCCGGGGCGTTCAGGCCGCCATGGTCGGCGGTGACCAGCAGCGCCGCATCCGGGGGCAATCCCTCGACCAGCCGGGTCAGCAGCTCGTCGACGTGGGCGGCCGCGGTGTGCCACTGCGGCGAGCCGATACCGAACAGATGAGCTGCGGTGTCGAGTTCGGCGGTATAGCCATAGACCAGACCCGGGGCAGCGGCCAGCTCGTCGGCCAGCCGCTGCCCGTAGTCGCGATCGATGGCGGTCGCGCAGAAATGCGCCCCGCGGTAGGCCGCCTGGGTGAGCCCGCTGCCGAGAAATGCGGCCGGCAGCAGGACCCGCGTGCAGATGCCGGCCCGGGCGAGCCGCTCGAACCAGGTCGAGACGGGTTGCCAGCGGGCCGGCGGCGGGTCGTCGCGCCAGGTGAGGTGATTGAGGACCCGATCAGAGCCAGGCATTTTGACGGTAAAGCCCAGGATTCCGTGCTCGCCCGCCAAGACACCGGTGCTCAGCGAGACCAGGCTGGTCGGAGTCGTCGACGGGAAGGCGCAGGTGAGTTCGTTCAGCCAGCCCAGTTCGCCGGCCAGCACCGATGCCAGCAGCGGGGCATCGGCAGCCAAGTGCGGAAGCAGGTGAGCGCCCATGCCGTCAACCAGCACGACAGCCACCCGGCGCACCTCGCCGATCCGCTCGCGCAAGCCGAGCGGGGATCGCCGGGCCGACGTGTCCGCTGCCCCGAGCAGCGCAGCCGCGGCGGGCAGGACGTCGCAAATCGAACCGCTCACGACGGCCAGTCTGGCAGTGTGGCCGCGGACACGTGGTCGCCGATTCGCCTCCTCAGGTGCGTGAGAGCGATGCGATGCGCGATACTGGAGTAGTGACCGGGCCATCGGTGTCCGATTCGGCAGTTGCCGAACGGATGGGCGAGCTGCTGCGCGCGCACGGGTTGCGGCGTATGGCGTCGCGGATTGCCGTGCTGGCGGTGCTCGAACCGGCGGAAAGTCACCTGTCGGTGGCCGAGATCGATCAGCGGCTGCGCGAGCACCTGCCCCCCGGCGAGCAGCCGCCCGACCTGGCGACGATCTACCGCACGGTCACGACACTGGTCGACCAGGGGGTGCTGCATGCGCTGACCCTGGACAGCGGTGTCACCACTTATGGGATGGCTGTCGATCCGCACCATCACGCCGTGTGCATCCGCTGCGGTGCGATCATCGAGGTGCCCGCTCAGCGGCTGAGTTCCGCGCTCGACCATGCGATGGCGGGCAGCTCCTTCACGTTGTCCGAGCGGGCCGGGCTGACCCTGCACGGGCTGTGCCCGCAATGCCAGCAGGAGGAGTCGTCGGCCGAGTAGCACCGGCTCGCACGACGAGCTGTCGACCCTGACGACGAAGGACTCCGGTGTCTGATCCAGCAGCCGCGAAGTCCGACGTCGTGCTGGTGGGGGCGGGCATCATGAGTGCCACGCTGGGCGCGCTGCTGCGGCGGCTGCAGCCGGACTGGTCGATCACGCTGATCGAGCGGCTCGACGGCGCGGCCGCCGAAAGCAGCGGATCGTGGAATAACTCCGGCACCGGCCACGCCGGGCTCTGCGAGCTGTTCTACACGCCCCGGCGGGCCGACGGGTCGGTCGATATCAGCAAAGCTGTGCAGGTGGGCGAGCAGTTTCAGGTCACCCGCCAATTCTGGGCCTACGCCGCGGAGAACGGCATTCTCACCGACGTGCGCAGCCTCATCAACCCGGTCCCGCACGTCAGCTTCGTGCAGGGCGCCGCGCAGGTCGACTACTTGCGTCGCCGCCATCAGGCGCTGGCCGCCAACCCGCTCTTTGCCGGAACCGAATTCATCGACGACGCCGACGAGTTCGCGCGCCGACTGCCGTTGATGGCCACCGGACGCGCGGCGTCCGAACCGCTGGCGATCACCTGGGCGGCCGACGGCACCGACGTCGACTTCGGTGCGCTGACCAGGCAATTGCTCGGCTATGGCGTGCGCAACGGCACCACCGCGCTGTTCGGTCACGAAGTGCGCGGTCTGTCCTACGACGGCTGCTGGACACTGTCCATCCACAACTTCCGGACCCGGGAAAACCGACGGCTCAAAGCCAACTTCGTCTTCGTCGGCGCCGGCGGCCAGACCCTGAGACTGTTGCAGAAGGCGGGTATCCCCGAGGTCAGAGGATTCGGTGGCTTCCCCATCGGTGGACGGTTTCTGCGCAGCGCCAGCCCCCGTGCGGTTGCCCGGCACCGCGCGAAGGTCTACGGCATGCCGGAGCCGGGGGCGCCGGCCACGACGGCGCCGCATCTGGACACTCGGGTCATCAACGGCGCCTCGTGGCTGCAGTTCGGACCTTTCGCCGGATGGTCGCCGAAATTCCTCAAACACGGCGCCGTCACCGACCTGCCGCGGTCGCTCAGGCCGGCCAACCTGCCCGCGATACTGCGCGCCGGCGCCGGCGAACGTAAGCTGGTCGACTATCTGATCCGCCAACTGCGACTATCGCCGCCCGACCGCATCGAGGCGCTGCGCCAATTCGTTCCCGCCGCACTCGAATCGGAGTGGGAACTGGTGACGGCCGGTCAGCGAGTGCAGGTGATCCGTTGGGGCGGAATCGATTTCGGCACCACGGTGCTGAGCTCCGCCGACGGCAGTATCGCCGGGCTGCTCGGCGCCTCACCGGGCGCGTCGACGGCCGTCACGGCGATGCTCGAGGTGTTGCAGCGCTGTTTCACCCAGCGGTACCCGTCGTGGTTGCCGACGCTACAGGAGATGGTGCCGTCGCTGGGCAGGAGGTTGTCCCGGGAGCCGAAATTGTTCGAGGAGCTGTGGGCCTGGGGCACCAGGGTGCTGGAACTCGATAATTGACGTGTCCCTCGGCGTCGCGTCGTCAGCTTCCGGGCAGCGGACCGACGGCTTAGACTGAACCGAATTCGCACGGCGTCCGGTCGGAGGTGACCACGTGGCCCTCGACGTGCTACCGCCCGGTCCCCGACTCCCGGCGGTCGTTCAGACCGCCGCATGGCTGATCCGCCCCTGGGATTTCATGCAGCGTTGCGCGGCTCGCTACGGCGACATGTTCACGGTGCGGCTGGCAGGCGAGGCTCCGATAGTGATGGTGTCTCATCCGGACGCGGTGAAAGAGGTCTTCACCGGGCCGCCCGAGCTGCTGCATGCCGGGGAGGTCAATCGCATCCTGGCGCCGGTGCTCGGCGCGAACTCGGTGTTGCTGCTCGACGAGGACGCACACCGAGAGCAGCGCCGACTGCTGCTGCCCCCGTTCCGGGGTAACCACCTGGCGTCCTACGCCGACACGATCACCGCAGTCGCCCACGCCGAGATCGGCCGCTGGCCGCAGGAGACGCCGATACGCCTACATCCCCGGATGCAGGCGCTGACGCTGGAGGTCATCCTGCGCACCGTGTTCGGCCTGAGCGAGGGCACACACCTTGACCGGCTGCGGGCAGAACTGCTGCGGATGCTGACCGCGGCAACCAGCATGCCGGTGTTCGTGCTGGGCGCCGTCGGGCCCCGCCGCCTCCAAGCCGCGGTTACCCATGCAGTGCTCCGTCGTGTCGACTGCTTGCTCTATGCCGAGATCGATCGGCGACGCCGGTCCGACCGCCTCGACGAGCGTGGCGACGTGTTGTCCCTGTTGCTGCGGGCCCACCACGAAGACGGCCGCCCGATGAGCGATGTCGAGATCCGCGATGAGCTGATGACCCTGCTGTTGGCCGGGCACGAAACGACGGCGACCGCGCTCGCCTGGGCCGTGGAGCGGCTGGTTCGCCACCCCGGCTACCAGGCGCGGCTGGTCGAGGAAATCCATGCGGGCCGCCACGAGTTCTGCGACGCCGTGGTCAAGGAGACGTTGCGACTGCGGCCGGTGCTGGCGGCGGTCGGCCGCAGGCTCACAGCGCCCATGAAGCTTCGCGGGGTCCGATTGCCGGCCGGAGTGACGGTAGTGCCCTCGATCTATCTGATGCATCGGCGGGCCGACGTCTACCCGGACGCGCAACGATTCCGGCCCGAGCGTTTTCTCGAGCAGCGAGCCGGGACCTATACCTGGATTCCCTTCGGCGGCGGCGTGCGGCGTTGTTTGGGCGCGGCATTCGCCGAATTTGAGATGCGCATCGTGCTCAGCACGTTGTTCGGTCGCTGCACGGTGCGGCCGACCGACGAGCGACCCGAACCGGTGCGACGGCGCACAATCACCCAGGTGCCCGGACGCGGAGCCACCGTGGTGCTGGGATAAGACAGACGGCGGCGGCGCCGTGCCCCGGCATCGGTAGGCTGCAGCTGATGGAGGGGCATGCAGCGGCCAAGCCGTACCCGTTCAGCGCGATCGTCGGTCACGACGCACTGCGGCTGGCGCTGCTGCTGTGCGCGGTGCGCCCCGCGATCGGCGGGGTACTGATCCGCGGCGAGAAGGGCACCGCGAAATCCACGGCGGTGCGCGGCATGGCGGCACTGTTGGCCGCCGCCGACGGCGCCGATGCCCGGCTGGTCGAGCTGCCGATCGGCGCCACCGAGGACCGGGTCGTCGGATCACTGGACGTGGCGCGGGTGCTGCGCGACGGCGAGCACGCGTTTTCTCCCGGACTGTTGGCCCGCGCCCACGGCGGAGTCCTCTATGTCGACGAGGTCAACCTGCTGCCCGACCATCTGGTCGACCTGCTGCTCGACGCCGCCGCGATGGGACGCGTGCACGTCGAGCGCGACGGGATTTCGCATTCCTACGACTCGAGGTTCGTGCTGATCGGGACGATGAATCCAGAAGAGGGCGAGCTGCGTCCGCAGCTGCTGGATCGCTTCGGGCTCACCGTCGAGGTGCGCGCTTCCCGCGACGTCGACGTGCGGATGCAGGTCATCCGGCAGCGGATGGCCTACGAAGCCGACCCGGACGGGTTCGCAAGCCGCTACGCCGCTGCCGACGCCGAGCTGGCCCGGCGGATCGCCGGCGCTCGTGCGCTCGTCGACCACGTGGTGCTGCCCGACGCCGAGTTGCGGCGGATCTCGGCGTTGTGCGCGGCGTTCGACGTCGACGGGATGCGCGCCGATTTGGTGGTGGCCCGCACCGCGGTCGCGCACGCCGCCTGGCGCGGTCGGGTCGCCGTCGACGAGTCCGACGTCCGGGCGGCGGCCGAGCTGGCGTTGCCGCATCGGCGCCGCCGCGACCCGTTCGACGACCCGGGTATCGATCGCGACCACCTCGCTGCGGTGTTGGCCTCGGCCGGTCACGACGGCGAAACGCCCGACGAGCCGGACCCCGACCCGCCCGGAGGCGGGCACAACGGCGATGATCGCGGGTCGCAGGGTAGGTCGCCGACAAGGCCGCAGAGTCCGAAACCCAGCGCACCGCCGTCGGCGCCGTTTCACACCCGGGCACTGACGGTGCCCGGGGTGGGTGTCGGCGCGCCGGGACGCCGTTCCCGGGCCCGCAACGCAGCCGGCGCCGTGGTGGCCGCCACCGACGACGTCGCTGCCGGTCACGGCCTGCACCTGTTCGCCACCGTGCTGGCCGCCGCCGGACACGCCGAACGGCCCGGCCGGCTTCGGCTGCGGCCCGCTGACGTGCGTCGTGCCGTGCGGGAGGGTCGGGAAGGCAACCTGGTGATCTTCGTCGTCGACGCGTCCGGGTCGATGGCGGCGCGAGATCGGATCGCCGCGGTCAGCGGTGCGACGTTGTCGCTGTTGCGCGACGCCTACCAGCGCCGCGACAAGGTCGCGGTGGTCACCTTCCACCACGACGGCGCGCAGCTGCTGCTGCCGCCGACCACCTCGGCCTACATCGCCGGGCGGCGCCTGGCCCGGTTCGACACCGGCGGCAGGACTCCGCTCGCCGAAGGTCTGCTGGCCGCCCGGGAACTGGTGCTGCGGGAGAAGGTCCGTGACCCCTCGCGGCGCCCGCTGCTGGTGGTGCTGACCGACGGGCGGGCCACTGCCGGCCCGGATCCTTTGGGCCGCAGTCGTTCCGCCGCAGCACTGCTGGTAGCCGAGGGTGTGGCCGCGGTCGTCGTGGATTGCGAGGCGACGGGTGTTCGCCTGGGGTTGGCGGCTGCGCTGGCTGACCAGCTGGGCGCCCCGGTGGTGCGGCTCGAACAGTTGCGCGCCGATCATCTGACCCGGGCCGTGCGCGCTGCAGCCTGAGGCCGCAGGAGGAAGCCGCAGATGCCACGAGGCCGTCCGCTGCAGGTTCCCGACGACGGGTTGACCACGCGGGCCCGCCGCAACACCCCGGTGCTGGCGGTGAATACCGGCCCGGGCAAAGGCAAGTCGACAGCCGCGTTCGGAATGGCTCTGCGGGCGTGGAACTGCGGCATGAGCATCGCGGTCTTCCAATTCGTCAAGAGCGCCAAATGGAAGGTCGGCGAAGAAGCGGCGTTTCGCCGGCTGGGCCGGCTGCACGACGAACACGGGGTGGGCGGCCCGGTGGAATGGCACAAAATGGGCGCCGGCTGGTCCTGGTCGCGCAAGACGGGCAGCGAGGAGGATCACGCCGCGGCGGCCGCGGCCGGCTGGGCAGAGATCGCCCGCCGGCTGGCGGTCCAGCGCCACGACTTCTACGTGCTCGACGAGTTCACCTATCCGCTGACGTGGGGCTGGATCGACGTCGAGGAGGTGGTGAGTACGCTGCTGGGTCGCCCCGGCCGCCAGCACGTGGTGATCACCGGTCGCGATGCTCCGCCGATGCTGGTCGACGCCGCCGATCTGGTCACCGAGATGACCAAGGTCAAGCACCCGATGGATGTCGGGCGCAAGGGTCAACAGGGCATCGAGTGGTGAGGACCGCCAGCAGCTGCGGCGAGCGTGCGGGGACCGGGTGAACACTCCCGGGGTCGTGATCGCCGCGCCCGCATCGGGCACCGGAAAAACCACGGTGGCCACGGGTTTGATCGGTGCCCTGCGCCGAGCCGGTCACGTCGTCGCACCGTTCAAGGTGGGCCCGGATTTCATCGACCCCGGCTATCACGCGATCGCCGCCGGACGCGTCGGCCGCAACCTCGACCCGGTGTTGGTGGGTGAGCAGCTCATCGGCCCGCTCTACCGGCACGGCGCCGCCGGTGCGGACGTCGCGGTGATCGAAGGCGTGATGGGGCTCTTCGACGGCCGCATCGACCCCGAGGGGGCCGGACCGGCGGCCGGGTCCACCGCCCGGGTGGCCGCCCTGCTGGGAACCCCGGTGGTGCTGGTGGTCGACGCCCGCGGGCAAAGTCATAGCATCGCGGCGCT
Organism: Mycobacterium sp.; assembly: GCF_008709575.1. GTDB lineage: Bacteria > Actinomycetota > Actinomycetes > Mycobacteriales > Mycobacteriaceae > Mycobacterium. The sequence continues at coordinate 9,161 of NZ_VYIK01000029.1, read as the reverse complement.
GCTGCATGGGTTTTCCACGTTCGACCCGGCGATTCGCATCGCCGGGGTGGTGCTCAACCGTGTCGGCTCGGCACGGCACGAGCAGGTGCTGCGCCAGGCGTGCCGCCAGGCCGGTGTCCCGGTGCTGGGCGCCATCCCGCGAAGTGACGAAATCGAGTTACCCACAAGATATTTGGGTCTGGTAACCGCCGTGGAATACGGCCGCCGGGGGCGATGCGCGGTCGAGGCGATGACGGCCCTGGTCGCCCGCCACGTCGATGTCGCCGCGGTGTTCGCGGCCGCCGGCGGCAACCCGACTGATCCGCCATGGGATGCGTCGGCAGCGGTGGGTGTGCTCGCCGGCGATAAAGTCAGGATCGCTGTGGCCGGCGGAAAGGCGTTCAGTTTCGGCTACGCCGAACACAACGAGCTGCTGCGGGCTGCCGGGGCCGAGGTGGTCGAGTTCGATCCGCTTGCCGACACGCTGCCCGACGGCACCGACGCGGTGCTGCTGCCCGGCGGATTCCCCGAGCAATACGCCGCTGAGTTGTCCGGCAACGAGCGTGCTCGACGCCGGATCGCCGCGCTGGCCGCCGCCGGAGCGCCGGTGCATGCCGAATGCGCCGGGCTGATCTACCTGCTGGACGAGGTTGACAGCCATCCCATGTGCGGAGTGCTGGCCGGGTCGGCACGGTTCACCGCGCGTTTGACACTCGGGTACCGTGACGCCGTCGCGGTCGCCGATTCGCCGATCCACCGGGCCGGCCAGCGGGTGGTTGGCCACGAATTCCACCGCACCGCAGTGACATTCACTAAAGACTACCAACCGGCGTGGGTGTACCGGACCGACGATTCGCGTCGCGTGCACGACGGCGCGGTCCACGGCAGCGTACACGCCGCCTACCTGCATACCCATCCGGCGGCAAACCCCGACGCGGTAGCGCGTTTCGTCGCGCACGCAGCGCGCTTTAGGGTTGTTCGGTGACTGAAAGCCCCTACCTGGTCGGTTTGCGGCTCACCGGCAAGAAGGTCGTGGTGGTGGGCGGTGGCACGGTGGCCCAACGTCGGCTTCCGTTGCTGGTCGCCAGCGGAGCCGACGTGCACGTCATCACCCGCACGGCTACCCCCGCCGTCGAAGCAATGCCACGAATCACGTTGTCGCTGCGGGACTACCGCGGTGGTGACCTCGACGGAGCATGGTATGCGATCGCGGCCACCAACGATCCGCAGGTCAACGCTGCGGTGGTCGCCGAGGCCGACCAGCGGCGAATCTTCTGCGTTCGTGCCGACGTTGCCGTCGAGGGCAGCGCGGTCACGCCGGCGTCATTCGACTACGCCGGGCTGTCGGTGGGCGTGCTCGCCGGCGGTGAACACCGGCGATCGGCCGCGATCCGTTCGGCGATCCGGGAGGCGTTGCAGAGCGGCCTGGTCAGCGCCGAGAACGACGACGTGGTCGCCGGCGGTGTCGCGCTGGTCGGTGGTGGGCCCGGCGATCCGGAACTGATCACCGTCCGGGGCCGCCGGTTGCTCGCCCAGGCTGACGTCGTGGTCGCCGACCGGCTGGCTCCCCCGGAACTGCTCGCCGAACTGGCTCCGCACGTGGAGGTGATCGACGCCGCCAAGATCCCGTACGGGCGAGCCATGGCACAAGACGCCATCAACGCCGTCATGATCGACCGCGCCAAAGCCGGCAAGTTCGTCGTGCGCCTGAAAGGGGGCGACCCGTTCGTCTTCGCCCGCGGCTACGAGGAAGTGCTGGCCTGTGCCGAGGTCGGGATCCCGGTGACCGTCGTGCCGGGTGTGACCAGCGCCATAGCAGTGCCTGCGGCGGCCGGCGTTCCGGTCACCCACCGGGCCGTCAACCACGAGTTTGTGGTGGTCAGCGGGCACGTTCCGCCCGGACATCCCGAATCGTTAGTGAATTGGGACGCATTAGCAGCGATGTCGGGCACCATTGTTTTGCTGATGGCGGTCGAACGCATCGAGCAATTCAGTCAGGTCCTGGTAAAAGGCGGCCGACCTGCGGGAACGCCGGTTTTGGCAGTGCAACACGGGACCATGGACGCCCAGCGCACGGTGCGGGCGACCCTGGGCGACGCGCCGGACAAGATCCGGGCTGCAGGCATCCGACCACCGGCGATCATCGTGATCGGGGCCGTGGCGGGGTTTGGCGCTTAAACTGCTCTTAATATTACTGTAGGGTATCGCGGTATGACGGCTCTCAATGATGCAGAGCGGGCGGTCGACCCCTGGGTCACTGACCGCCCGCGGCACGCGGTTCCGACGCCCGTCAAGCAGACTGTTCCAGAACGTGCCGGCAGGTATCTGCCGGGCTGGTGGCCATCGCGCAAGTTCGTCGCCGCGGTCGTCGCGATCAGCGGCATGCAGCTGATGGCGACGATGGACGGCACCATCGCGATAGTCGCGCTTCCGAAGATTCAAAACCAGCTGGGCCTGTCCGATGCCGGGCGGAGTTGGGTGATCACCGCCTACGTGCTGACGTTCGGCGGCCTGATGCTGCTCGGTGGGCGACTCGGCGACACCATCGGACGCAAACGCACCTTCATCGCCGGTGTCGCACTGTTTACGATCGCCTCGGCGATGTGTGGGATCGCCTGGGACGAAGGCACTCTCGTGCTGGCGCGGTTGTTGCAGGGCGTGGGTGCCGCGATCGCCTCGCCGACCGGTCTGGCGCTGGTGGCGACAACGTTCCCCAAAGGGCCGTCGCGCAACGCGGCGACGGCGGTGTTCGGCGCGATGACCGGTGTCGGCTCGGTGATGGGTCTGGTAGTCGGAGGTGCGCTGACCGAACTGTCGTGGCGGCTGGCGTTTCTGGTCAACGTGCCGATCGGGCTGCTGATGATCTACCTGGCCCGCACCGTACTGCGGGAAACCGTGAAGGAGCGGATGAAGCTCGACGCCACCGGGGCCGGGCTGGCCACGCTGGCCTGTACCGCCGCGGTGTTCGCCTTCTCGATCGGACCCGAGAAGGGCTGGATTTCGACCGTCACCATCGGCTCGGGCCTGGTAGCCGTCGTCGCCTTCCTGGCGTTCGCCCTGGTCGAGCGCACCGCCGAGAACCCGATCGTGCCGTTGAACCTGTTCTTCGACCGCAACCGGCTGGCGACCTTCGCGGCCATCTTCATGGCCGGCGGGGTGATGTTCACGCTGACCGTGCTGATCGGCCTGTATGTGCAAGACATCATGGGCTACAGCGCACTGCGCGCGGGCATCGGCTTCATTCCGTTCGCCTTCGCGGTGGCCATCGGTCTGGGCGCGTCGTCGCAGTTGGTGTCGTGGTTCCCGCCGCGGGTCGTGGTGATCAGCGGCGGGCTGCTGGTCCTGGGAGCGATGCTGTACGGTTCGACGCTCAACGCCGGCATCCCGTACTTCCCCAACCTGGTGATGCCGATCGTCGTCGGCGGCATCGGCATCGGCATGATCGTCGTCCCGCTGGCGCTCTCGGCAATCGCGGGGGTCGGGGTCGACCGGATCGGTCCCACCTCGGCGATCGTGCTGATGCTGCAGAACCTGGGCGGGCCGGTCGTGCTGGCCGTGATCCAGGCCGTCATCACCTCACGCACGCTGTACCTGGGCGGCACCAACGGCCCGGTCAAATACATGAACGCCGCGCAATTGCACGCGCTGGACCACGGCTACACCTACGGGCTGCTGTGGGTGGCCGGCGTCGCCGTTCTGACCGGCGGCACGGCGCTGCTGATCGGGTACACCGCCCAGCAGGTGGCGCACGCGCAGGAGGTCAAGGAGGCCATCGACGCCGGCGAACTGTAGCCGTACCGCGGCTGCTGCGTGGCGGGAGGCCGTCACCACTAGGCTTGCCCGCTGTGATCACCCGGATGTCCGAGCTGTTCCTGCGCACGCTGCGGGACGACCCCGCCGACGCCGAGGTTCCCAGCCACAAGCTGCTGATCCGCGCCGGCTACATCCGACCGGTAGCGCCCGGCCTCTACAGCTGGCTGCCGCTCGGCCTGCGGGTGCTGCGCAAGATCGAACGGGTCGTGCGCGAGGAGATGAACGCGATCGGGGGTCAAGAAATCCTGTTCCCCGCGCTGTTGCCGCGCGGACCGTACGAAACCACCAACCGCTGGACCGAGTACGGCGACGGCATTTTCCGGCTGCACGACCGCCGCGGCAACGACTATCTGCTCGCCCCCACTCTCGAAGAGCTGGTCACGCTCACGGTCAAGGGCGAGTACAGCTCCTACAAGGACTTTCCGCTGGTGCTCTACCAGATCGCGAACAAATACCGCGACGAGGCCCGGCCGCGGGCCGGCATCCTGCGGGTCCGCGAGTTCCTGATGAAGGACTCCTACTCGTTCGACGTCGACGACGCCGGGCTGAAGGCCGCCTACCACGCGCATCGGGAGGCCTATCAGCGCATGTTCGACCGGTTGGGTGTGCGCTATGTCATCGTGTCGGCCTTGTCCGGTGCGATGGGCGGCTCGGTTTCCGAGGAATTCCTGGCCGAGAGCCCGGTCGGCGAGGACACCTTCGTGCGGTGCTTGGAGTCGGGCTATGCCGCCAACGTGGAAGCCGTGGTGACCGCCCGGCCCGAGGCGCTGCCGACCGAGGGCTTGCCCGCCCCGGTTGTCTATGACACCGGAGACACCCCCACCATCGCGACGCTGGTCGAGTGGGCCAACGGCGCCGGCCTGGGCCGCACCGTGACCGCTGCGGACACCCTGAAAAACATTGTGCTCAGGGTCCGGCGGCCGGGTGGCCGCTGGGAGCTGCTGGGTATCGGGCTGCCCGGTGACCGCGAGCTCGACGAGAAGCGGCTGGACGCGGCTCTGGATCCGGCCGACTATCGACTGCTCGACGACGACGACTTCGCTCGGTACCCCTTCCTGGTGAAGGGATACATCGGACCGAAAGCATTGCTGGACCACGGTGTGCGCTATCTGGTCGACCCGCGGGTCGTGGACGGCACCAGCTGGATCACCGGCGCCGATGCGCCCGGCCGCCACGTCGTCGGGCTGGTCGCCGGCCGGGACTTCACCGCCGACGGCACCATCGAGGCCGCCGAGGTCCGCGACGGCGATCCGTCGCCCGACGGTGCCGGTCCGCTGGTGTTGGCCCGCGGCATCGAGATCGGGCACATCTTCCAGCTGGGCCGCAAATACACCGACGCCTTCGCCGCCGATGTGCTGGGCGAGGACGGCAAGCCGGTGCGCCTGACGATGGGCTGCTACGGCGTCGGGGTGTCGCGGCTGGTGGCCGTGATCGCCGAACAGCACCACGACGAGCGCGGACTACGCTGGCCGCCCGCGGTGTCGCCGTTCGACGTGCACCTGGTGATCGCCAACAAGGATGCGAACGCTCGCGCCGGGGCGCTGACCCTGGCCGGTGACCTGGACCGGCTGGGCATCCAGGTGCTGCTCGATGACCGGCCGGCATCACCGGGGGTGAAGTTCACCGACGCCGAGCTGCTCGGGGTGCCCTGGATCGTCGTGGTCGGGCGCGGCTGGGCCAACGGCGTGGTGGAGCTGCGCGACCGGTTCAGCGGTGATATCCGCGAGTTGGCCGTCGGCACCGCGTTGGCCACCGAGATCACCGCGGCGGTGTCCGGCCACTAGTCGGCGCCCGGGAACGCCGTGCTGACCGGCCAGGTGCCCACCACACGGTTCCAGCGCGCGGTCAGGACCGCGCTCTGGGTCAGGGCCGTGACGGCGAATCCGCGGTCTTGGGGAGTCGGAGCCTGCTCGAGTACCGCCCGCCAGGCCACCGCGGTGTCGTTTTCCATGCGGGCGGCAAGCCGGGCCGCCTCGACCGGGGTGTTCACCGCCATGGGCAGCTGGTAGCCGGCGGCGGCGACCGGGACAGTGAGCGAGCGGGCCGCGAGCATCTCGATGACGCGGTCGCGTCGTTCGCGGTGTTGGCTCAGCGCCGACGACACCAGGTCGTTGACGGCGGGCGCGCAGTGCGCCGACACGATGCCGTAGCCGTAGATGACGGCGTACTCGGTGTCCAGCGCGGCACGCAGCGCGGCGTCGTACGCCGACGCGCCGGTGGGGGAGGGTTCGACGGAGGTCACGGGGTGGGCTCGGCAAAAACCAGGCCGACCGTGTAGTCGGCGGTGCAGCAGGCGGCGATGGAGCCGAGCAGCCCGGCCCGGTATCCCGACGATGTCCTCGCCAGCCGGGCCGCACTGGCTGCGGACGCCCGCAGCGAGTCGACGACATCGGACAGCGTCGGCGGGGGCCCCGGCGGGGCGCTGGGCGGTGTCGTCGTCGGACTCGTGGTCGACGCGGTCGTCGATGTTCCGGCGACCCGGTCGATTTCGGCTGCCAAGGCCTGCGCATGCCGGCCGCGTTCGGCGGCGACTTCCTGCAGCGCAGCGGCGACCGGCGGTGACTCGGCGGTGGCCGCCGCGGCGGCCTGCTCGCTGTCGTGGCGGGCCAGCTGCAACTGGTCCTGAAGTTCGTCGACGGGCGGCGGTTGTCGCGGCGGCGAACCGCACGCCGAAGCGACCAGCCCGACCACGGCGAGAGCAGCCCCGCCGGCCAGCACACCGCGCCTGCTCACCAGGATGCGCAGGGCCGCAGGTGGCACGGTCGATGACACAGCAACATCCTGCCATCCACCTCGCCATTGGCCCGAACGCGAGCGGGGCGAGTAGCCGTCACAGTCGCGACTGATACCGGAATCCTGGCGTATCGTGATTTCAGGTCCCCCGGGGAATGCCCTCTGGTCGGCGCCCGAGGACTGCCGGAGCCGGACAACTCAAGATGAGGAGCTCGCCGTGGCCACCGGGCTACCTTCGCAGACGCAGGTCATCGAGCTGCTCGATGATGAGTTCGCGCGCGCGGGTTACGAGATCGAAGACGTCGTGATCGACGCACGGGCCCGGCCGCCGCGGATCACCGTGATCGCCGACGGCGACGCCCCGCTGGATCTGGATACCGCCGCCGCGCTCTCGCGCTCGGCGTCGACGTTGCTGGACGGGGTGCAGGGCATCCGTGGCCGCTACCTGCTCGAGGTCAGCTCGCGTGGTGTCGCGCGTCCGCTGACCAGCGCGAAGCACTTCCGCCGGGCGCGGGGTCGCAAGGTTGAAGTCGTGTTGGCGGACGGCTCGCAGCTGATCGGTCGGGTGGGTGCGACCTGCGGGAGCACGGTGGCGCTGGTGGTTCGCGACGATCGGGCCCGGGATTGGACTGTGCGCACGGTCGGCCTCGACAAGATTGTGAAAGCTGTAGTGCAGGTTGAGTTTTCGCCGCCCGCGAAACGTGAGATCGAGCTGGCGACACTGGACCAGGGGATGGCGGGAACGGAGGCCGGAGCATGAACATCGATATGGCCGCGCTGCACGCGATCGAAGCCGACAAAGGCATTTCGGTCGACGTCGTGGTGGAGACCATCAAGTCGGCTCTGCTTACCGCCTACCGGCATACCGAGGGTCACCAGCAAGACGCGTACATCGACATCGACCGCAAAACCGGCGCTGTCCGGGTGATAGCCCGTGTCCTCGACGAGGAAGGCCGGGTGCTGAGCGAGTGGGACGACACCCCGGAGGGTTTCGGCAGGATCGCGGCGACTACCGCGCGCCAGGTCATCCTGCAGCGGCTGCGCGACGCCGAGAACGAACGCAACTACGGCGAGTTCTCCACCCGCGAGGGCGAGATTGTCGCGGGAGTGATTCAGCGCGACAGCCGCGCCAATGCGCGAGGCCTCGTCGTGGTCCGGCTGGGCAGCGAAACCAAGGGATCCGAAGGAGTGATTCCGGCGGCCGAACAGGTTCCCGGCGAGACGTACGAGCATGGTGACCGTTTGCGCTGCTACGTGGTAGGGGTGACCCGCGGCGCCCGCGAGCCGCTGATCACCTTGTCGCGCACCCATCCCAACCTGGTGCGCAAACTGTTCTCGCTGGAGGTCCCCGAGATCGCCGACGGCTCGGTGGAGATCGTCGCGGTGGCCCGCGAGGCCGGGCACCGCTCGAAGATCGCGGTGCGCTCGAATGTGCCCGGGCTCAACGCCAAGGGTGCCTGCATCGGCCCGATGGGCCAGCGGGTGCGCAATGTCATGAGCGAGCTGTCGGGAGAGAAGATCGACATCATCGACTACGACGAGGACCCCGCCCGCTTCGTGGCCAACGCGTTGTCGCCGGCCAAGGTGGTCTCGGTGACGGTGATCGACCAGACCGCCCGGGCGGCCCGGGTGATCGTGCCCGATTTTCAGCTGTCGCTGGCCATCGGCAAGGAAGGCCAAAACGCCCGGTTGGCCGCCCGGCTGACCGGATGGCGTATCGACATCCGCGGCGATTCTCCGGCAATGCCGGCGGCTCGGCCCGGCCAGGGCGCCAGCCACGGCCTGGCGCACGACCGGTAACGGCCGGTAGCGGCCGGTAGCGGCCTTGGTCAACCAGAGTGTCCGGGCCCGGATCAGCAGCGTGCTGTGCCGCTGACGGCAACGGCCGGGTGGTTCTGAGCGCTGCCGCGGTGACGGTAGACTAAGCCGTGATCCAGCGTGAGACTTCGGCAGCCGACACACGTCCGCATCGCCGCCCGGGCCGTTCCGGCGGACCGGTGCGGACGTGTGTCGGCTGCCGACAGCGAGAGCTGGCCGTCGAACTGCTTCGCGTGGTGGCCATGGCGACCGGGAACGGTAATGTAGCCGTGATCGTCGATACGGCCGGAAGCCTGCCGGGGCGGGGTGCATGGCTGCATCCCACCCCGCGGTGCGCACGCGCAGCGATTCGGCGGCGAGCTTTCGCTCGAGCGCTGCGCATCACCGGTCCACTGGACACATCCGCGGTGGTCGAGCACATCGACTCGCTCGACGCATCCGGCAACAGAACAGGTAGCAACGAAAATGAGCACACCGTGAAGCTCCGATGACCATGGGTCATAGCTAACCCGAGGCGCGGCCCATCCACTGCCGTCGCCTCATAGACAGGAGATGTAGTGGCAGGTAAGGCCCGCGTACACGAGTTGGCCAAGGAACTCGGTGTTACGAGCAAGGAAGTTCTCGCCCGGTTAAGCGAACAGGGCGAATTCGTCAAATCGGCGTCCTCGACGGTGGAGGCACCCGTCGCCCGCCGGCTGCGCGAATCGTTCGGCGGCGGCAAACCCGCCGCCGAGAAAGCCGCCGAGAAAGCGGCCGGCAACGGCGCACCGGCAGCCCCGGCGCCACCGATCGCCAAGCCGGCCGGCGCCGAGTCGCCC
>NZ_VYIK01000299.1 GCF_008709575.1 Mycobacterium sp. | reverse complement strand
CCGCTGCCCTACATGTCGGCGCTGCACCAGTTCGCCGACATCCACGGCCAGCGCGACGGCTACTTCCACGTCGAGCTGATGTCGGTCCGGCGCAGCGCGACCGCGCTGAAGTACCTGGCGGCCTCCGAGTCGGCGATGGAGGCGTTCATCAGCGACGTGACCCCGGAAAGTGTGGCAGAGCGGCTGCGGGCACTGCGATGACCGAGTGTCGTAGCGGTTAGCGCATCAAGTTGGTTGATGAAGTAACCACTGGCGTGTGTGGCGCGGCGTAGCGGCTGCGTGGGTTGGGTCCTTGTCGGGCGTAGCCCGATGGTTAGAGGGGCCGGTTTTGGTTTTCGATGTAGCGTTTGATCACCGACAATGGCGCGCCGCCGGCGGAGGCGGCGAAATACGACGGCGACCACAGGTGGCTGCGCATCCGGGCGCGCACACACGTTCCGGTGTATTCGCGGCGCACCGCGTAGCTGGAGCGGCCTTTAAGGCGGCGCACCAGCGTGGAGATCGCCAGGGTGGGCGGGTAGGCGACCAGCAGGTGCACGTGCTCGGGTTCGCCGTTGAACTCAACCAACTCGGCACCCAGATCGGTGCACACACCGGACATGGTGTGCTGGCAGAAGTCCAGCATCGCCGAGTCCAGAATCCGCCGACGATATTTCGTTACGAAGACAAGATGTACCCGCAGCGCCGTCACGCTGTGGGCGCCACGCCGGTAGGTGTTGTTGGCTGCTG
>NZ_VYIK01000298.1 GCF_008709575.1 Mycobacterium sp. | reverse complement strand
CATGCGTGAGGCACCAACCACCGCTTCGCGCTCACTTTTAGCTGAGGCACCTCGAGCGGGCCGACCAATCACGCCGCACGCCGCTCCTGTCGGCCATGGCCACCCTGGACCAATCTTCGATGGCTATGCGCCCCGTCGAGCCGCGGGTCACAACGGCGGTCGATAATCGCCGATGGCGCGGTAGCGAGACCGGCCTTAGACCGGCCTTGTCGACATTGGAGACGTCAGCAGGTGTGATACCTGCACGGGAAAGAACCGCCGTCGGATTAGCCACTGCATTGCTGCGTTGACATCGGTGATGCGCTCGATCCATTGGCCCGGCGAGCTCTGCGCGGCGCCGAAGATGTCCACTCGCCACAGCGTTCGGGTCACGGCGGTCGGGACGCCGGCCTCAATCGACCCGCTCGGCAGCGCGCGGCCGACTCAGCGGAGTTCCGGCCTGACTCACGTCCGGGGGTTCCCCGGCCGAGGAGCAGTGCCGGGTCGATCATTGACCTGCCCGCTGTGACGACGCCCAGGCTGTCGAGTCCTAGCGCCGCCTTCGGCGGGGCGGCAGCACCGGCGTGACCAGCGTCCCGGTCTCGAGGTAGCTGTCCAGGTTGCGGAGGGCCAGCAGCGCCATGGCCCGCCGGGTCCGGGCGGTGGCGCTGCCGACGTGGGGTAACAGCACCACGTTGTCCAGGCCGAGAAGCTCGGGTGGCACGTTGGGTTCGTCGACGAAGGTGTCCA
>NZ_VYIK01000297.1 GCF_008709575.1 Mycobacterium sp. | reverse complement strand
GGGTAGCGGCCGGCGGCTTGCAGCAGATCGGCCCGATTCACTCCGGCGGCGCTGACCCTGATCAACACTTCGCCGCGACCCGGCGTGACGTCGGGCACCTGCTGCCAGGACAGCTGATCGGCTGATTCGGCGACGATGGCGAGCATGATCGATACGCTACTACCTGCGGATTCCCGCTGTTTAACGACGATGCGTCGCCTAGCATGACGGTATGCGCGGCCTCGGTGCCGGCCGGACAGCCGGTGCGATGCCAGGGCTGGACATCGCCGAACAGAAGTCGTGGCAGACCGTCGTGGATGCCGCGTTGCGGTTGTATGCGACGCTCAACCGGGCCCTGACCGAGGCGCACCACCTGTCGCTGGTCGACGTCCGGGTTTTGGACATGCTCGACAGCGCGCCCGGCGGGTCGGCGCGGATGGGTGATCTGGCCGAAGCGCTGCCGTCGTTGCCGAGTCGCCTGACCCGACAGATCCGCCGCTTGGAGCTGCATGGCTTGGTGCGGCGCGAGGCCAGCCGCGACGACCGGCGCGGGGTGATCGCGGCGATCACCGAGGACGGCCGCGCAGCGGTGCACCGGGCCATGGTGACCTACGCCCAGGGTGTGCGGACGCATTTTCTCGGTCAGTTATCGCCTTCGCAGGTCGCCGCGATGGAGAAGAACTGTCGGCGGATCAGCGCCGCGTTGCGACCGTCCGGTCGAATGCGGCGCGGGTGAGCCTCCTACGCATGAC
>NZ_VYIK01000296.1 GCF_008709575.1 Mycobacterium sp. | reverse complement strand
AGATCGTGGTGATCTGCGGCGACAGACCCCGGCGTAGCAGCGCCCGGCCGGCGATCTTGGCGTGCCCGAACGAGGCGCCCTGTTTGTGGTGGCCGTAGACCGGGCGCAGCAACGAGTCGATGTCGATGAAGACGCGTTCTTCTGCCCCGGCCAGCAGCGGCATCCGGGCCGCCAGCGCTACCAGCTGCGCACGGGCCACCGCGGCGAGCTGGTTGGCGTGCCCGAAGGTGAACTCGCGCAAGAAGATCCCCAGCGTGGAGGGCGCATACACCTCGTTGAACACCCGTGGGGTGCCACCGGCGCGTAGCTCGTTGGCATCATCGATGCTGTCCGCGCCGCACGCCATCGCGGCGATGATCGTGGTCAGCTTGCCTGCCGGGTTGACCGCCCCGGACTTCACCCGCGTCGACGGCAGGTCCACGTGCTCGTCGATCAACCGCGAAAGACCGGTCTGCTCAGCCAGTTCCAGCACCGGCACCAGCCCGGCCGCCGACACCAGATTCTGCTCGTCAAACACCGCCGACCCGACGGTGAACGTATAGGATGAGTGCACCGAAAATGCCTTCCTGAACACTGGACAAAATTGGTTTCAGCACCCGTATTGTCCCAGTTCAGAAGGCATTTTCGCTGTTCACACGCCGATCAAATCACCGGCCCATCCACGGATTCAGGCTAAGACGCAGATGGTCGACTACCGGATCACCGCCGACGACCGCGCCCGATTCAAACGCT
>NZ_VYIK01000295.1 GCF_008709575.1 Mycobacterium sp. | reverse complement strand
TAGTTGCGCAGCATCCTGTCCGGCGCGTGGGTGACGGCGAAGTGCGCGCCCGCCGCGGGTCCCGACTCGACCGCCCGCACGGGCAGCCGCGCAGCGACGGCCGCTGCGACCGCTCCCCCGTTGGACAGCATGAGCAAAACCCCGGCCGGGACGCCTCGCTCAGCCAGCCGACGCTGCAAACTGTCGAGACAGGGGCCGAGAACCGGGATGGTCGCAGCGTTCGCCGCCGTGGTGACGAGCCGGGGATACTCCCGAATCAAGCCCACCACCTCGTTGGAGGTGACGATCGGGAGATCGATCCGCTCGCCGAGCCAGCGCGCGACCAGGTCGTCGGCCCGCTCGACCTCAGCGTCAACGTGGGCGTGCCCGGTGAGCTGGAATCCCCCCGCGTCCGCGCCGTGATTGAGCACGTCGCGAGCCTGGCAGTTGAACACTGCCGCTGGTTCGGCATAAACGCCGCCGGAGTGACCGTGCCCCCCGGCGCCCGTCTGGTCACCGCGGGCACGGACCTGACCGCCCTGGGTCGGGGCCGGCGGGGCTTCCGCGACGACATCTTGCCGGAGGGCTGATCACACCCGGCGGACCCGGCCGGACGCTGTCCCGCGCGATGATTACTCGACGACGATGTCGTTGCCGGACACCGACACGGTGCCGCGCCGCAGCGGCCAGAGCGTCGTCAGGGCCTTGACCGTGGCCCCGAGCCCGGGCACCTTGGCGAAGATTTGCTGAGGTCCGC
>NZ_VYIK01000294.1 GCF_008709575.1 Mycobacterium sp. | reverse complement strand
GGCCAGCAACCGGCTCCGAGCAACCCCGCCAGGCCATGTGAAAAATCGAGGTTAGCACCAGCGGGGCGGCGCGGATCATCTCGCGCGGCGACAGGCCCTGTAGCTCCCACAGCGCATTACGGATCTCCGTCAGACACCTCACCCGTCGAGACAGATCCTGATCGAGCAGTTCGCACTGCAATCTCAGCACCCAGATCAACAGCTCGGCAGTAGCCGCCGACTCATCCGCCGAATCCGGTGACCGCACCAGCCGCTGCTCGAGGCGATGCCGCAGATCATCCAGCTGGCACCTCGATGCAGTCTGCGGCAGCTCGGAAAGCGGCAACCCAAGATGGTCGGCGGCCGCGGCAACTGCTGCCTCGGCAGGCTCAACCATGGTCAGATCTTCCGCGCTGGAGGCCATGGCTACCCGCGAGACCATCACCACTCCTCTCCCCAACCCAACTTCGGTCAACCGTATGTTATGGTCATACCATTGGGCCAAAAGTATAACGCACTGTTACGCAGGTCACAACAGAATCGCAAAAGAGCAGGTTGGGAGGTGTGCGTGCACGCTGTGGTGATGCGTGAGTTCGGCAGCCCCGCGGTGTTGCGTCCGGAAGAATTTCCCGACCCGCCCGCACGTCCGGGTTGGGTGACCGTGGCGCTGCGCGCCAGCGCGCTCAACTGGCATGATGTCCTGGTTCGCCAGGGCCGCTACAGCCGGACAAGTAGATAGCCTTCAGGCCGGCGCGCAC
>NZ_VYIK01000293.1 GCF_008709575.1 Mycobacterium sp. | reverse complement strand
CAAGCGTTCCATCGCCATCGTCGCCGACCTCCTCGGCCGAAACCCATACGAGCACGGCAAAAAATCCGCCTCAAAAATAGGCTCCAACACAATCTTGGCCGCCGCCTGGACCACCCGGTCCCGAACCGTCGGAATACCCAACGGCCGCTTACCGCCCTGCGGTTTGTCGATCTCCACCCGACGCGCCGGCGCCGGGCGATACACGCCCTCGCGAAGGTCACGGCGCAACTCACGCACCATGCGGTCCACGCCGTAATCCTCCACCGCAACCAAGGTGACACGATCCACCCCGGCCGCACCCTTGTTCTTACGCACCCGCTCCCACGCCTCCCACAAGACGTCACCCCTGTAGATACGGTCATAAAGGGCGTGGAAACGCCGATCCTTAGACTGCTTGGCCGCAGCCCATAGCACCCGTTGCAGTCCTCGCACTTTCACCGGCGAGACCACCAACGGCTCCTCGACGGCTACAGCAGGCGATGACCCGCCGGGGTAATTGGACCGGGCGGACCCGGTCATGCCCTCGCGCTTACCCGCTTGGCGTGCATGATCAAAGCAGGGGCCCTTCCCTCCCGGCGTGTCTCTCACGCCGATCAGCGGTACTACGACCCCCTCGGACTCCCGCTGCCCTCCAAGAGACTTCACCATCGGCTTATACCCTTGATCTTTGCCCGACACAGGCCTGGACCTCCCCCGTTTTCCCGGAGACTTTTCTATCTGGGATCGGTGCCCTCGGGT
>NZ_VYIK01000292.1 GCF_008709575.1 Mycobacterium sp. | reverse complement strand
CAGGGACAGCCCGCCGACGATTATTACGATGATCGCTACGGGCCCGCGGACGACGAAATGCGTGGTGGTGACCAGGATCCGCGTGCGTCGTACCCGCCGCCGGAGCCGGGCGGCTATCCCGACCAGCGCGGTTACCCACCCAGGCAACCCGGCCCGGGCGGCTACCCCGACCAGCGCGGCTACCCACCCAGGCAACCCGGCCCGGGCGGCTACCCCGACCAGCGCGGCTATCCGGAGCAGGGCGGTGGCTATCCACCGTACGGACAGCGCCCGCCCGCCGGTTACGGCGGTGGCCAGGGCTATGACCAGGGCTACCAGCGGGGCGGCGACTACGGGCAGCCCGGCGCCCAGGGTTACGGTGACTACGGTCGCGGACCGGGCGGTCCCGACGAGGGCGGCTACGGCCAACCCGGCCAGCGGGTGTCCTATCCCGACCAGGGCAGCGGTTACGACCAGCGGGGCTATCCGGGCGCCGGCACCGCAAGACTACGGGCCACCGGACTACGGCGGCTATGCCGACGCCCCTCCCCCGATGTCGGCTCGTCCTGGCGGCGGATACGGCGAATCGGGCCCCGACTACGACTACGGTCAGCCGGCGGCCGGCGGCGGGTACGACGACTACGGTCAAGGCGGCTATGCGCCGTCCGGTGCCACCGTTACCTTGCAACTCGACGATGGCAGCGGTCGGACCTACCAACTGCGCGAAGGCATCAACATCGTGGGTCGCGGTCAGGACGCC
>NZ_VYIK01000291.1 GCF_008709575.1 Mycobacterium sp. | reverse complement strand
ACTGCGGCTAACCGGTTCTACGTTCATGATCGGGTAGCCGAGGAGTTCTCCAGCAGCCTCGGTGAACGGATGGCGGCACTGCGGGTGGCCCCGGGCTGGTCCGAGGGAGCACAAGTCGGACCGCTGATCGACGCTCCCGGCCGGGACAAGGTCGACCGCCTGGTTCACGATGCAGTCGAGCGGGGCGCTCAGGTGGTGACTGGTGGCCGCTCGGCGGAGGGGCCGGGCTACTTCTATCAACCCACGGTCCTGACCGCTGTGAGATCGGACTGCGCGATGTGCTCCACGGAGATCTTCGGGCCGGTCGCGGCGATACAGACATTCACCGATGACGACGACATCGTCGCAGTGGCCAACGACACCCGCTGGGGTCTCGTCGGTTACGTGTTCAGCCAGGACATCGACCGTGCCCTGGGCGTCAGTGAAAGGCTCGAGGTGGGCATGGTCGGGTTGAACTGCGGAATCGTGTCTGACCCGGCGACGCCGTTCGGCGGGGTCAAAGAATCCGGCCTGGGCCGCGAGGGGGGGCGTGTGGGTATCGAAGAGTTCCTCGAGTACAAGCTCATCACCATGCCGTTGAGAGAGTGAGGGCTGAGCGGCCGGACTGACACCACGCACCATCTCGAAGCCGTTTACCCCCGGGGCGATGGTTGCCGCTCACGAAATACTTCATCCATGAGCTCAGCCATTCGATCGGCCACGACGGTGACTGCACCGCTGGCGTTTTGGACCTGACCGC
>NZ_VYIK01000290.1 GCF_008709575.1 Mycobacterium sp. | reverse complement strand
TATGGCTAATCGTGGCCCTGATGACTATGTGTCGGCGACCGCGGCGGCCTACCGGCTGGGGGTGTCAACGCGGACGCTGCGCCGCTACACCCAACAGGGCCGGTTGCCCGATGCCCGCAGTGCTGGTGGGCGGAGGATCTTCCGGCTCGGCGACCTCGATGCCCTTACGCGGAAACCGGGAACAGGCAAGGCTGTTGGGTACGCGCGGGTGTCGTCTCGGCGGCAACAGGCAGAAGGTGACCTTGATCGGCAGGTCGCGCGACTACGGGAACATGACAACGGTTTGATCGTGTTCAGCGATGTCGTGTCCGGGTTGTCGGACCGGCGGGCGGGACTGCGTAAAGCGTTGAGCGAGTGCATGAAACCGGGTGTGGATCGACTGGTGGTGGAGCATCCTGACCGCCTGGCGCGGTTCGGGGTCGGGGTGATCGAACACTTGTTGGCCGGCTACGGGGTGACGGTGGTCTACACCGGCCAGCCTGAGAATGAGTCCGCTGAATCAGAGCTGGTGCGCGACATGCTCGCGATCGTGACCAGCTTCGCCGGCCGGCTATACGGGCAGCGCTCAGCCAAGACGAAACGGCTGCGCGCGGCGGTAGCGGCGGAAACCGAATGCGGTGATGCTGCGTGACCTCACGCAAGCTGCGCGGGTGGCGTGGGGTGAAACCGGTCGGCGCCCCAACTGGTGTGGCGATCACCGCGCGGCTGCGCACGTCTGCTGACGACGAGTTCGTGCTCGATC
>NZ_VYIK01000028.1 GCF_008709575.1 Mycobacterium sp. | reverse complement strand
ACAACAACAAACAAAAACCACCAAACACACTATTGAGTTCTCAAACAACACCTGCGGACAGGCAACCCTGTCACTATACTCCGGGGCTTAATCCCGGTCAACCGTCATCACCGGTCCGGTCTGGACCGGCCGGAAACCGGCGAGTGCTGCCTAGTCTACCCGTTGGATCTCCGCCCCGAGACTGACCAGGTTTTCCACGAACAACGGGTAACCGCGGTCGATGTGGAAGACATCGTGGACTTCGGTATCACCGTCGGCGACCAGTCCGGCGAGCACCAGGCCGGCCCCCGCCCGGATGTCCGAACACCACACCGGGGCGCTGGAAAGTTGCGGCAGGCCCCGCACCACGGCATGGTGCCCGTCGGTGCGGGCGTCGGCACCGAGGCGGATCATCTCTTCGACGAAGCGGAACCGTGCCTCGAACACGTTCTCGGTGATCATCGAGGTCCCGTCGGCAATCGACGCCAGGGCGATCGCCATCGGCTGCAGGTCGGTCGGGAACCCGGGGAACGGCAGTGTCGCGACGTTGACTGCCTTGGGGCGCTCGTACTGCGTGACCCGGAAACTGTCGTCGGTCTGGGTGACGGTGGCACCGGCGTCGTGCAGTTTGTGCAGCACCACCTGCAAATACGCGGGATCGACCCCGGTCACCGTGATGTCGCCGCGCGTCATTGCCGCGGCGATACCCCAGGTGGCGGCGACGATCCGGTCCCCGACCACGCGGTGCTCGGTAGGATAGAGCCGCGCAACACCGGTGATCGTCATTGTCGGCGAACCCGCACCTTCGACCCGCGCCCCCATCTGGTTCAGCATCGTGCACAGGTCAACCACCTCGGGTTCGCGCGCTGCATTGTGAATCGTGGTCACGCCCTCGGCCAACACTGCCGCCATCAGAATGTTTTCGGTCGCGCCCACCGATGGGAACTCGAGTTGAATCTCGGCACCCCGCAAGCTGTCGGCTTGCGCGACCACGCATCCGTGCTCGATATTGCACCGTGCCCCCAGCTGCCGCAGGCCGGCTTGGTGCATGTCCAGCGGCCGTGATCCGATGGCGTCTCCCCCCGGCAGGGCAACCTTGGCGCGCTTGCACCGCCCGACCAGCGGTCCCAACACGCAGACCGAGGCGCGGAACTGGCGCACGGCGGCGAAGTCGGCGTCGTACTTGGGCTCGTCCGGCGAGGTCACGCGCACGGTCGATCCGGCCAGTTCGACGGTGGCGCCCAGACCGCGCAACACCTCGGCCATCAGCGGAACGTCGAGGATGTCGGGACAGTTCGTGATCGTACTGGTGCCCTCGGCCAGCAGGGCCGCCGCCATCAGCTTGAGCACGCTGTTCTTGGCGCCCCCCACAGCAACCTCGCCCGACAACCGGTTGCCGCCGGTGACCACGAAACACTCTGGCACCCTGGCAAGTTTAGTGAAGCCTTATCGACCTGTCAGTCGACCAGGTCGTGGGCGCGGTACGGTTTTAATTCATGGCGGTACACCTGACCCGCATCTATACCCGCACCGGCGACGACGGGACCACCGGGTTGAGCGATTTCTCCCGGGTCTCGAAGACCGACGCACGTCTGACGGCCTACGCCGACTGTGATGAGGCGAATGCCGCGATCGGAGTCGCGATCGCGGTGGGTCGACCACAGCAGCGGATCGCTGAGGTGCTGCGGCAGATCCAAAACGATCTGTTCGACGCGGGCGCAGACCTGTCAACCCCGGTAGTCGAGAACCCGAAGTATCCCCCGCTGCGCATCACCCAGCCCTACATCGACCGGCTGGAGAAATGGTGCGACGATTTCAACGACAGCCTGCAACCATTGAATTCGTTTGTGCTGCCAGGAGGTTCGCCGCTGTCAGCTCTGCTGCACGTCGCCCGCACCGTGGTGCGGCGCGCCGAGCGTTCAGCGTGGGCGGCCGTCGAACAGCACGCCTCCGATGTCAGCGCGCTGCCCGCGAAGTACCTGAACCGCCTGTCGGACTTGCTGTTCATCTTGTCCCGGCTGGCCAACCCGGACGGCGACGTGCTGTGGCAGCCCGGCGGCAGTCAGCCGCAAAAGCCCGCGACTTAGCAGCGTCGGTACCACGCCGGCTGAGGCGGTCGGTTGCGGTCGCACCGGTTGAGCGGGTAGACCGGCCCGGTTCAGCCGAGCAGCTCACCCACCCGCCAGATCACGGCGCTGCGGACAGCGATTCAGGTACTGCGACGCCGGGCACGCGGCGACGGACGCGATTCCAACCACGATAGAAACGCGGTCAGCGCGCCGCGGTCCAGCGCGATTTCGTAACGGCCCCGCCGCTCCGAAGACGCGTCACACAACTCGACGACGACCACTTCATCGCTCATGATGTCGACCTCGTCACCCCGCGGAGACCGACGCGAGACGATTTCGGTACCGCGCCTACTGAGTCGGCGATCGGGCCAGAGCCGCACACTGGAGAGGCGGTAGAACGCGGCTTCTCCACCCCGATAGCGGATTACGCCGTGCCGCCACCCATGGCCCCCGGTCGCAGGGATATCGCGCATGATGGCCGCCGTACCGCCCTGACCCAGCTTCCACAGCCGATAGCTCAACGCGACAACCGCGAGCCCCAATACGGCGATCAGCGCGGCCATGCCGATCGTGGGCGAGCTCATCAGCCGCGTGCCGGTCAGTCGATCGCGCCGACAGCGCGCAACCTGGCACGACCCCTGGCGGCAATGCGGGGATCGTCGGACTCCGCATCCTGTCTGGCGGCCACCTCGTCGATCTCCGATTCAAATGCCGCGGATTCGGCCAAAATACTGACCCCTTCCTCGGTCACCGACAGGAAGCCGCCGTCCACCGCGATGCGCAGGTCCTTCTCGCCCTCGCGCTCCACACGCACCATCGCATCGTCGACCAACTGGGCCACCAACGGGATATGCCGCGGCAGGATGCCGATCTCCCCGACCGTGGTACGGGTGAACAGAAACGTCGCCTTGCCCGACCAGATCTTCCGGTCGACGGCGACGATCTCGACATTCAGCTCAGTTATGTCACACTCACCTTTCGCCTTTTACCACCGCTGGATCAGATTTTGACACCGAGGCTTTCGGCTTTCTTAGCCAGGTCATCGAGGCCGCCGATCAAGAAGAACGCCTGCTCCGGCAAGTGGTCGAACTCGCCCTTGGCCAGCTTGTCGAAGGCTTCGATCGTCTCCTTCAGCGGAACCGTCGAACCCGGTTGACCGGTGAACTGCTCGGCGGCCATCATGTTCTGCGACAGGAATCGCTCGATGCGACGTGCCCGCTGCACCAGCTGCTTGTCCTCCTCGGACAGTTCGTCGATACCAAGGATCGCAATGATGTCCTGAAGATCCTTGTAGCGCTGCAGGATCCGGATCACTTCCTGGGCCACCCGGTAGTGCTCGTCCCCGACCACACCAGGGTCGAGGATGGTCGAGCTCGACGCTAAGGGATCCACAGCCGGGAAGATGCCTTTGGAAAACACCGCGCGGGACAGCTCGGTGGTCGCATCCAAGTGCGCGAACGTCGTCGCCGGCGCCGGGTCGGTGTAGTCGTCGGCAGGTACGTAGACCGCCTGCATCGAGGTGATGGACCGGCCTCGTGTCGAGGTGATGCGCTCCTGCAATTCGCCCATTTCGTCGGCCAGTGTGGGTTGATATCCCACCGCCGACGGCATCCGGCCGAGCAGAGTCGACACCTCTGATCCGGCCTGGGTGAACCGGAAGATGTTGTCGATGAACAGCAGTACGTCTTGGCCCTGTTCGTCGCGGAACCACTCGGCCATGGTCAGTGCCGACAACCCCACCCGCATACGAGTGCCGGGCGGCTCGTCCATCTGGCCGAATACCAGCGCGGTGTCTTTGAGGACATTGGCCTCGCCCAACTCCACCCACAGGTCGTTGCCCTCTCGGGTGCGCTCGCCGACCCCGGCGAATACCGACGTGCCGCCGAAGTTGCGCGCGATGCGGTTGATCATTTCCTGGATCAACACCGTTTTACCCACTCCGGCGCCGCCGAACAGCGCGATCTTGCCACCGCGCACGTACGGCGTCAGCAGGTCGACGACCTTGAGACCCGTCTCCAGCATCTCGGTGCGCGGCTCGAGTTGGTCGAAAGCCGGCGGCTTGCGGTGAATAGGCCAGTGGTCGAAATCTTTCCCATAGCCCGGATCGTCGAGGCAGTTACCCAGCGCATCGAAGACATGACCTTTGACCCCTTCGCCCACCGGAACCGAGATCGAGGCACCGGTGTCGATCACCTCGACGCCGCGCACCAGCCCATCGGTGGGCTGCAGCGAGATACACCGCACGAGATTGTCGCCCAGGTGCTGGGCGACTTCCAGCGTCAGCGTTTTCGCGAGCGCCTCGAACGTGACGTCAACATGCAGCGCGTTGAACAGTTCAGGCACAGAGCCCCGGGGGAACTCGACGTCGACAACCGGACCGGTAACCCTTACCACGCGACCACTGGTGTCATTGCCGGTCTTGTCGTCCGATTTTTCAGCAGTAGCAGTCATGATCCTCTCCGCCTCCTAGTGGCTTACCCCGTAGTCTCGGCCAATGCATTCGCGCCACCGACGATTTCGCTAATTTCCTGAGTAATTTGAGCCTGACGCTCACGGTTTGCTTCCAGCGTCAGGGCTTTGATGAGGTCCTCGGCATTGTCAGTGGCCGACTTCATCGCGCGCTGGCGTGACGCCAATTCCGAGGCGGCCGACTCGAGGAGTGCAGCATATACCCGGGTGGTCAGATAGCGTGGCAGCAGCGACTCGAACAGGGTTGTGGCGTCAGGCTCGAACGAATAGAGCGTTCGCGGTCCGACCTCTTCTTCGACGTACTCCACCACCATCGGGGCTATCCGATGTGCCTCGACCGATTGCGACAACATCGACTTGAACACGGTGTAGACGACGTGCAGCTCATCGACCCCGGGCGCGCCTCCAGGTTCTCCGGCGCCGGACCCGTCGGCACCGGCCATGAAGGTGTCGACCAAAGTCGCAGCAATCGCGGCGGCAATTTCGTAAGCAGGCTGCTCTGAGAAACCGTTCCACGAGTGCGCGATGTCCCAATTTCGGAACCTGTAATAGCTCAACGCTTTCCGGCCCACCGCATATAGCACCGGCGTCTTGCCTTCCTGCCGCAGTAGCGAAAACAATTCTTCGGCACGCCGGAAAACATTGGAGTTGTATGCCCCGCACAGACCGCGGTCGGACGTCACCACAAGCACCCCGGCCCGCTTGGGCTCAGGCCGCTCGACGAGCAACGGATGATCCAGCGCCGCCTCGGCAGCCAAGGTGGTGAGCATGCGGGTGATCTCGAAGGCATAGGGCCGGGCCGCATCGAGGCGGGCCTGGGCTCTGCCGATGCGCGAGGTGGCGATCAACTCCTGGGCCCTGGTGATCTTTTTGATCGACCCCGCGGAACGGATTCGCCCCCGCAGTTCGCGAAGTGTCGCAGCCACCGTGAACTACTTCTTCTTCTTGGGTGCGGGCTTGCGGACCTGCACCGATTCCTTGGCCAGTTTTTCCTCGTCCAGCGCGTCGACATGCTCGTCGGGGACCACCGAGCCGCCGCCGGTCGCCGCGAAGCCCTTCTTGAATTGGTTGATCACCTCGGTCAGCTTGTCGCTGACCTCCTCGGAAAGTTTCTGGGATTCGCGGATCTGGGTGAGAAGTTCCGGCTCGGCGGCGCGAACGTGGTCGAGCAATTCGGTCTCGAACCGACGGACGTCGGCAACCGGAACGGAGTCGAGGTGCCCCTGGGTGCCCAGGAAAATCGACACCACCTGCTCCTCGACCGGCATCGGGTGATGTTGTGGCTGTTTGAGGAGTTCGACCAGTCTTTCACCGCGCTCGAGCTGCGCCTTCGACGTGGCATCCAAGTCGGACGCGAAGGCCGCGAACGCCTCCAACTCGCGGTACTGCGACAAATCGAGCCGCAGCGAACCGGCCACGTCCTTCATTGCCTTGATCTGTGCCGCACCACCAACCCGGGACACCGAGACACCGACGTTGATCGCCGGCCGCACACCCTGGTTGAAAAGATCCGTCTCCAGGAAGCACTGTCCGTCGGTGATCGAGATGACGTTGGTCGGAATATAGGCGGAGATGTCGTTGGCCTTGGTTTCGATGATCGGCAACCCGGTCAGCGAGCCCCCGCCGAGATCGTCGGACAACTTGGCGCAGCGTTCCAGCAGCCGCGAATGCAGGTAGAACACGTCACCCGGGTACGCTTCGCGACCCGGCGGGCGCCGCAGCAGCAGCGAGATGGCCCGGTAGGCCTCGGCCTGCTTGGAAAGATCGTCGAACACGATAAGCACATGCTTGCCTTGATACATCCAGTGCTGACCGATTGCCGAACCAGTATACGGCGCAAGCCATTTGAAACCCGCAGAGTCGGACGCAGGGGCCGCCACGATCGTGGTGTAATCCATCGCCCCGCCCTCTTCGAGGGTTCTCCGCACGGCCGCGATCGTGGTGCCTTTCTGCCCAATGGCGACGTAGACACACCGTACCTGCTTGGCGGGATCGCCGGATTCCCAGTTCTCCCTTTGGTTGAGGATGGTGTCGACACACACGGCGGTCTTACCGGTCTTGCGGTCACCGATGATCAACTGACGCTGACCGCGTCCGATCGGGGTCATCGAGTCGATCGCCTTGATTCCGGTCTGCAGCGGCTCTTTCACCGATTGCCGCTGAACCACCGACGGGGCCTGGATCTCCAGGGCACGCCGCTCCTGCGCATCGATGTCACCGCGGGCGTCGATGGGCTGGCCGAGCGGGTTGACCACCCGGCCGAGGAAAGCGTCTCCGACCGGGACCGAGAGCACCTGGCCGGTACGCTTGACCTGCTGCCCCTGCTCGATCTTTTCGAAATCGCCGAGAATGACCGCGCCCACGCTGTGCTCGTCCAGATTGAGCGCCACACCCAGGATCCCGCCGGGAAATTCGAGAAGTTCCTGGGTCATGACCGACGGCAGGCCCTCGACGTGGGCGATACCGTCGCCGGCATCGACAACGGTGCCGACCTCCTCGCGGGCGGTTTCGGAGGTAAACGTGCTGACGTATTCCTCGATCGCACCCTGAATGTCTTCAGCGGAGATGATCAACTCTGCCATGGCTTTTCGTCTTCCTGCTTGTTGATTCTGGTTGCTGGTTCGTGCTCTTAGTCCGGTAGCTGAGCCCGGGCCGCGGCGAGGCGTGACGCGAGCGTGCCGTCGATGACCTCGTCGCCGACGCAGACGGCGAGCCCGCCGAGCAGTGCGGGATCGATCTGCATCTGCACCGTCACCGCGCGCCCGTAAATTCGGGCGAGCACCTCGGTGAGCCGGGTTTTCTGGGCATCGCTGAGCTCGGCCGCCGCACTCACGTGCGCGACGATCTCGCCGTGCCGGGCCACCGCCACCTCGGCCAGGCGCAACACCGCCTCCTCGGCCGGTTCACCCCGCAACAGGGCGACGGTCTGGGCCAGCAGCGCTTCCGCGATCGGGTTGACGGCCTCGCCGGTGCGACCGCGGGCGCGGTGCAGCACGTTGCGCAACAACTGGACGCGATTGTCGGCCGGCACTCCGTAGTCGCCCAGTAGCAGAGCCAGCCGCGGCTCGGCGTCGAGAATTCGGCTGAATCGAAACAGCGCCTCTTCCACGTCGTCAGCCTGACCTGCTCGCTCGGCGCGCACCAGCAAAGCGTGCCGCGCGATATGTTCGACCGCATCGACCAGATCGGTGTTGGCCGACCAGTGCTGCGACACCGCGCTGCGCAGCACGTCGAGCGCAGGATCCCCCACCTTGCCGTTGACCAGTCGCTCAATCAGCCGGATCCGGGGCGCGGGATCGTCGGCCGGCGCGGTCAGATACCGCGTGACAACGCTTTCACGGCTGAGCAGTTCGGCCACCGCCGCCAGGTCGTCGGCGAGGGTGGCCAAACCGGCATCGTCGAGGTTCCCGGCGATCTCGCCGAAGCGGTTCACCAGGTTGACCACCGCACGCCGGCTGGACGAGCGCATCTGCGCAAGCCCGGGAACGGCGACCCCGGCCTCCGTTTGTGCCATCGCGTCCAGTTCGTCGAGGAACCGGTCGACGGTGGCCGACTGCCGGGCGGAGTCAGCGACATGGTCGCGCACCAGGTCGCCCGCTCGCCGGACCGATTCGGCTCCCAGGTCCTGACGTAGCCGACGGACCAGTTGCGCACGCAGCAGCTCGACCTGCTTGGCGCCTTGCTCTTTGATCCGTTCGACTTCGGCGTCGGCCTGGGCCCGCAGCGCCTCGACGATACGGTCGGCGTCTCGGTGGGCCTCGGCGATGAGCCGTTGGGCCTCGGCTCTGGCATCTTCGAGCGCCTTGCTGTGCGCCCGGCTGGCCTCTTCCAGGCGGGCGGCCGCAGCGGCGGCCTCGTTCAGTTCGTCACGCACCGTGTTCTGCCGATCGACCATGAGCTTACGCACCGGCGGCACCACGTAGCGCCAGGCCAGCACCACGATCACGACGAACCCCACCAGCTGCCCCAGAAAAGTCGACATTGCGATTACCGCCTCGACCCGGTCGTTGTCGGCGTGGATGTGGTGATCTCCACCCCAAGTATCCGGCTGGCCAGCCTCGCGGACATGCTGTCCACTTGCGCGTGAAGCTCGGCCGCGACCGCTTCGCCCGCCTGTTTGAGCTGCTCACCGGCGTCCCGCAGGGTCGAGGCCACATGCTCCTCGGCACGGGCACGCATGTCGTCGATGATCTTTCGGCCTTCGGCCCGGGCGTTGTCGCGCGCGGCCGACGCCTCGACCCGGGCTTGCGACATGGCCTTCTCGTAGTCGGCCTGGGCAGCGGCGAACTGTTCGGCCGACTTCCTGTTGTCGGCCAGGGTTTTGGTGACCATGTTGGCACGCGCCTGCAGCACCCGCATGATCGGCGGCACCACGAACGTGCCGATCACGCCGAGCACGATCAAGAAAATGACCAGCACGACGAAGAAGGTGCCGTTCGGCAGCAAGAAATTGTTGCCCTCGGCCAGGACGGTAGCGCTCATGTGGCCCATCGCGCCGGTTACGCCAGCGGGTTGGCGAAGACGAACAGCGCCATGAACGCCAAGTTGATGAAGTACATGGCCTCCACCAGGCCTACGGTGATGAAAAACGGCGTGAACAGCCGACCTTGGGCCTCGGGCTGCCGCGCGACCCCGGCGATCAGCGCGTTACCGGCGATGCCATCCCCGATGGCGGCACCGACGGCGCCGCCGCCCAAGATCAGTCCACCGCCGATAAGGGCCCCGGCAGCGATAGTGGGATTCATTGCTTATCCTCTCTGGTTTTCCGGTGTGGTCGTCCGTCGTTCGAAGCTGTCACGTCTACTCGTGGCTTTCTTCCAACTCCATTGCCTGACTGAAGTACAGGATGGTCAGCAACGCGAAGATGAACGCCTGGATCAAGCCGACGAACAGGTCGAATGCTTTCCAGATGGCGTTGGGAGCCCACAGGATGTACGGGGGAAACAGCGCGATCAGCGACACCAGGATGCCGCCGGCGAAGATGTTGCCGAAAAGTCGGAGCGACAACGAGACCGGCTTGGCGACCTCTTCGACCACATTGAACGGAGCCATGAAAGCGACATGGCCCTTGATCACGCCGAGCGGATGTCCCAGGATGCCGCGGCGCCAGAAACCGGCCGCGTGGTAGCAGATGAACACGAACACCGCCAGCGCCAGCACGTAGTTGATGTCGGCCGCCGGCGATTTGAGCAACTCGACGGTGTGCCCATGGGCGTCGGTGAACTGCAGCGGCAGCACCGACAGCCAGTTGGAGACCAGGATGAACACGAAGATCGTCACTGCGAGTGGCAAGACAAACGGCGCGATCCGCATGCCGATCGCGCTTTCGATCTGGTTGCGCATCCCGATGGTGATCGCCTCGAAGAACAACTGCACTCCGCCCGGCACGCCGGTCGAGGTCACCTTGGCCCGCAGGAAGAACGCCAGCGCGATGACGATCACCGCGGCGATCGCGGTCGACAGGATCGTGTCGACGTTGACGGTCATCCCCCACCACGTGGCGGTGGCGTGCTCACCGACTTCGATGCTGGCCTCGGCCAGCGGCGTCTCAGTCATCGCCGAGTTCTCTCCCCTCGGTACCGCTGCCGGACGAGCCGGACTCCGCGGCTCCCCTGCGCAGCTTCTTCCAGACCGGCAGAACCGTGCTCAGCACCAACAGCACCTGGAAAAGCGCAAGTCCGAACACTACGCCCAGCCCGTCGGGCCGGAACACCACCGCGATGGCCAGCCCGATCACCGAAATGACCAGCAAGCGTCCCGCCGAGTTCAGCGCCATCGTCGACTTCAGCGGCTGGGCCTGTGCGGTGATCACCGCGACGGACCGTCGCACACCGAGCGCGTTGAGCAAACCGATCAGCAGACCCGTCCCCAAGAATATGCCGAACGCGAGGTGATTGACCCAGCCGGCCGCCGGCACCGCCACGGCGGTCACTGCGAGCGAGATGACGAGCAGCCGAATCGGGCGGAACGCCACGGACGGAAACACCAACGGCGCATCCTGCGCTGGCGTTGTCACTGCTGCACCTCAGTCCTCGCTCGGAAAAGTCGCCCGGTTGATCGTTGCGTGGCCCGTAGAGCGTATCGGAGGGCAATCACCACGCTGGAATCACCCACGCAGTAACTCTTCGTGCCGGTCGTGATGCGGCGCGATCAGCGCTTCGTTCGCCGGCCAGACGACCAGCGACCCACGAGGTTTCTTCAGATTCTAGGGGCACGTTACCACATGGCAATGCGAGCCTACTACTACTCGTCGTAGAGGTCGTCGCGGCGGCTCAGCAGCGGAATCAGCGTGACGACGATCGCCACCACGGTGGCGCCCAGCATCACCGCGCCGGTGTCGCGCGGATCGAAGAAAATCGTGCTCGCAGCGCCGAATGCGACGATGCTCACCCACAGATAGATCAGCAGCACCACGCGGCGATGCGAATGACCGATCTGCAGCAGACGGTGATGCAGATGCATCTTGTCGGGGCTGAACGCGCTGCGGCCTGCCCGGGTGCGGCGCACGATGGCAAGCAACAAATCGAGCATCGGCACCAATATGACGGCCACCACGAGCAGGAACGGCGAGAGCAGAGCGAACACGTCGCGGGCACCGTAGGCGTTCTGCGAGATCGGGCCCGCGGCGGTTGTCGACGCGGCGGCCAGCATCAATCCGATCAGCATCGAGCCGGAGTCACCCATGAAAATCCGGGCCCGGTAGAAATTGTGGGGCAAAAACCCCAAGCACGCCCCGGCAAGTACCACCGAGATCACCGCGGGGGGGTAGAACAGCACGTCACCGCCATGGTCGCGGAGCAGGCCCACGGAGAACATGCAGATCGCCAGCGCGGTGATCAGGCCCAGCCCGGCGGCCAACCCGTCGAGGCCGTCGACGAGGTTCATCGCGTTGACAAACGACACGGTCAGCGCCAGCGTCAACAGGATCGAGGAGGCCTGATCCAACACGATGGTGCCGACGCCGCCGATCGGGATATACAGCACGCTCCAGGCAACTCCCATGGTGACGAGAACACTCGCCGCCGTGATCTGACCGGCAAACTTCGTCAGGGCGTCCAGACCCCACCGGTCGTCGATAAGCCCGATGACGACGATCACCACGTCGGCGACCAGCACCGCCGGCATGCCGGTGGAATAGACGAACCCGCGGGTCAGCGCGGGCAACTGGGATGCCAGGAAAATGGCGGCGACGACACCGGCGAACATGGCCAGACCGCCCATCCGCGGCGTCGGCGTCACGTGCACGTCCCGCTCGCGCGGGTAGGCCACCGCACCCAGCCGGGTGGCCAGCATGCGCACCGGTCCGGTCATGAAGTAGGTGACGATCGCGGCGGTCAACCCCACCAGGGCCAGCTCGCGCAGCGGCACGCCGGCGCCCCGATCAGCAAAGGCGAGCGGACCGCCGGCCAGGCTGTCGACGCTAAGCACTCCGCGACCGTACTGCACGCTCGGGCTGCCCGCCGATCAGCCGGTCAAACTCGCCGGTTCCATGCCGAGCACCGCGCCGATGCGTTCGGCGCTGACCGGTCCCTGGCGCAGGATGCGGGGTCTCGCGCCGGTCAGGTCAACGATCGTCGACGCCGCCTGCTGCGCAGCGGGCCCTGCGTCCAGATAGACGTCGACGCAATCCCCGAGTTGCCGCCGGGCGTCATCGACCTCGACGGCCGGCGGGCTGCCGGAGACATTGGCGCTGGACACCGCCATCGGACCGACCTCGCGAAGCAGCTCGATCGCCACCGGATGCAGCGGCATCCGCACCATCACCGTGCCGCGGGCTTCGCCGAGGTCCCACTGCAGTGACGGCGCCTGGTGCACCACCAGGCTCAGCGCGCCGGGCCAGAATGCCTGGATCAGGTCGCGGGCCGCCGGCGGGACGGTCAGCACCAGACCATCGATGGTGTGCCATGAGCCAACCAGCACCGGCACCGGCATGTCACGCCCGCGGCGCTTCGCGGCCAGCAGCGCGGCCACCGCTGCACCGTCGAAGGCGTTGGCGCCGATGCCGTAGACGGTGTCCGTCGGCACGACCACGAGGCGGCCGTTTCTGACCGCCTCGACCGCCGCCGCGATGCCGCGGGACCGCTGTTGGGGGTCGCTGCAGTCGAACACGGCACTCATGGACGTTGCTCCCGTCTGCGGGCCGTGACGAACCTGAGCCGGCCGGTCATGTCCGTGCGCGCCACGACGTCATCGAAAAGTTTTGTCCGTTCCAGCACCTGAACGGTCTGCTCCGACGCGCAGTCATCATGCTCGACAGCAAACAATCCGCCCGGGCGCAACCAGCGACCGGCGAGGCCGACGACCGCGGTAATCACCGTCATCCCGTCCGGGCCGCCGTACACCGCATGCCGCGGATCGTGTCGGTCGACTTCAGGTTCCAGCTCAAGCCCGTCGGGAACATAGGGCGGATTGGCCACCATGAGGTCGACGCGGTCGTCAAGCTCGGCCAACACGCCGGGCGCGGTGACGTCGGCGCACACCAGCTCGACCGCGCTGCCGACCGAGTTCTGCCGCGCATACCCGAGCGCGGCCTCGGAATCGTCGATGCCCACGACGCGGGCCGTCGGCCAGCGCTGCGACAGCGCCACCGCCAGCGCGCCGCAACCAGTGCAGACGTCGACGATCAGCGGCTGCCTCGAAAGACGTGAAAGGTCCTGGCCAGTAGCCCATTCGAGCATGGCCTCGGTCTCCGGGCGAGGGATGAACACACCGGGACCGACCCGCAGTTCCACCGGCCCGAACTGCACCGTGCCGATGAGGTGTTGCAACGGCACCCGGCGTGCACGCTGGCTCACCGCCGCCCGATAGCGCGCGAGGAACTCCTCGTCGGGCCGGTCAAGCAGGGCCAGTCGCCCCCGGTCGCCACCAGCCAGGTGCGTCGCGAGTGCTTCGGCATCCCAGCGAGCGGAATCGATCCCGGCCTGCGCCAGGATCGCCGCAGCCGAGTCGATCGCACGCCGGAGCTCGGAGTGCATCTTCATGCCCGCAGCCGGGATTGCCGGTCCGCTGCCACCAGCGCGTCCAACAGTGCGTCCAGATCGCCGTCGAGGACCTGCTCGAGATTGTGCGCCTTGTAGTTGATGCGGTGGTCGGTGATCCGGTTCTCCGGGAAGTTGTAGGTGCGGATGCGTTCGCTGCGGTCGACCGTGCGGATCTGGCTGGCCCGATCGGCTGACGCCTCGGCCAATGCCTGCTCCTCGGCCATCGCCTGCAGCCGGGCGGCCAGCACTTGCATGGCGCGGGCCTTGTTCTGCAGCTGGGACCGTTCGTTTTGGCACGTGACGACAACCCCGGTGGGCAGGTGGGTGAGTCGCACCGCGGAATCGGTGGTATTGACACCCTGGCCACCCTTCCCGGAAGACCGGTAGACGTCGACGCGCAGATCCGCCTCATCGATCTGCACCTCCCCGAGTTCCTCGGGTTCGGGATACACCAAAACACCCGCCGCCGAGGTGTGCACGCGCCCCTGGGACTCGGTCACCGGGACGCGTTGCACGCGGTGCACGCCGCCCTCGAACTTCATCCGCGCCCACACCCCCTCGGCCGGATCGCCGTCGCCGGCGGCCTTGCGGGAAATCGCCAAGGTCGCATCCTTGTAGCCGCCGAGGTCAGAGAACGTCTCGTCGAGCACTGTCACCGCCCAGCCGCGCCGCTCGGCGTAACGGATGTACATCCGAGCCAGGTCGGCGGCGAACAGCGCGGACTCCTCGCCGCCTTCGCCGGACTTGACTTCGAGCACGATGTCGTCGGCGTCATGCGGATCACGCGGCGCCAGCATATCGGTGAGCTGCGTGTCCAGGGCTGCCGCGCGTGCTTCGAGTTCGGACACCTCAGCGGCGAACGACGCGTCGGCGGCAGCCAGTTCGCGCGCGGTCTCCAGGTCTTCGCGCACCGACTCCAGCCTGCGGTGCGCAGCGACGATCGGCGCCAGCCGGGCGAAGCGGCGACTTACTCTGCGCGCGTTGGCGGGATCGCTATGCAGGTCCGGGTCGGCCAGTTGACGCTCGAGATCGGCGTGTTCGGCCAGTATCGCGTCGATGGCCTGCACGCTTCGCGTCACGCTGACCCCTTACGTCTCTCACAGCACCGCACAGCAAACGACGCCCGCCCCGCACGAGTTCCCGGCGCGGCCGCCGGTGTGCTACTTGCCGGCTTTCGGGGCTGCGTCAGCTGCGACGGTCTTGGCGGCCTTCGTGCCCGCCTTCCTTTGGCCGTAGCGCTTCTCGAAGCGGGCCACTCGACCGCCGCTGTCCAAGATTTTCTGCTTACCGGTGTAAAACGGGTGGCATTGCGAGCACACCTCGACCACGATGCGGCCGCCTTCTTTGGTGCTGCGGGTTTGGAAGGTGTTGCCGCAACCGCAGACAACGGTGGTCTCACCGTAGGCCGGATGAATGCCAGATTTCATGATGCCCTCTTCTATCGTCGGCCGCCGGGTCGCCCGCATCGGACTGCCGGTGGGACGTGAACCGGGACCGGAGGTGTCGGCGGTTGATTATGCCAGCTCGACCACGTCGAGCCCAAACCCGCGGATGCCCGCGCAGGGCCCACGACGCGGCGCCGTCGGGCACTGCCGGGTCGGGCTTGCGCCCCGGTTAGTCGGTGTCGATGCCCGGGGTCGTCTTGGACACCTGAACCAAGAACTCGTAGTTGTTCTTGGTCTTGCGCAGCTGCGAGATCAGCAGGTCAATGGCTTGATGAGAATCCAGCCCGGACAGCACCCGACGCAGCTTGTGCACGATCGCGAACTCGTCGGGCGACAACAGCAGTTCGTCTTTGCGGGTGCCGGAGGGATTCACGTCGACCGCGGGGAAGACCCGGCGTTCCGCGATCTTGCGGTCCAGCTTGAGCTCGGCGTTGCCGGTGCCCTTGAACTCCTCGAAAATCACCGTGTCCCCGGTAGAGCCGGTCTCGACCATCGCGGTGGCGATGATGGTCAGCGATCCGCCTTCCTCGATGTTGCGCGCCGCGCCCAGGAAGCGTTTCGGTGGGTATAACGCCGTCGAGTCGACACCGCCGGACAGGATGCGCCCGGACGCCGGCGAGGCGTTGTTGTAGGCACGCCCCAGCCGGGTGATCGAGTCGAGCAGCACCACGACGTCTTTGCCCTGTTCGACAAGCCGCTTGGCGCGTTCGATCGCCAGTTCGGCGACCGACGTGTGGTCCGACGGCGGCCGGTCGAACGTGGAGGCGATGACCTCGCCCTTGACCGAGCGCTGCATGTCGGTGACCTCTTCGGGACGCTCGTCGACGAGCACAACCATCAGGTGGCATTCCGGGTTGTTCTTGGTGATCGCGTTGGCGATGTCCTGCAAGATGGTGGTCTTGCCGGCTTTGGGCGGCGAGACGATCAATGCGCGCTGCCCCTTGCCGATCGGCATGATCAGGTCGATGACGCGGGTGGTCAGCCGCTCGGTGGTGGTTTCCAGGCGCAGCCGCTGGTTTGGGTACAGCGGGGTGAGTTTGCCGAACTCCGGGCGCTTCTTGGCGTCCTCGACCGGGCCACCGTTGACGCTGTCGAGCCGAACCAGCGGGTTGAACTTCTGCCGCTGATTGGGCTGCTCACCCTCCTTGGGCACCCGCACGGCGCCGGTCACCGCATCGCCGCGGCGCAGACCATGCTTGCGGACCATGTTCATCGAGACGTAGACGTCGTGCGGGCCCGCCAGATACCCGGATGTGCGCACGAATGCGTAGTTGTCCAGCACGTCGAGAATGCCGGCCACCGGCTGGACGACGTCGTCCTCGCGCAGTTCGGCTTCCCCGCCCTCGCTGGACCGCTCCCCGCGGCGCCTGCGTTCCCGGAACCGCCGACCCCGGCGGCCCTGCCGTCCTTCACCGTCGTCGTCGCCACCCCGGTTCTGTTGCCCGGACCCGTCTTGGCCCTGTTGGTCGGCGCTTTGGTCGGCGCTTTGGTCGCCGCCGGTGTCCGACGCCTTATCCGGCCCGCGCTCCTCTGGCGCGGTGTGCCGAGGGGCGGTGTCGGACTCCCCGGCCGTTACCTCCTGCTCACCGCGGTCGGGCGCAGCGGCATCCGCGCTCGCAGCCTCCGGTGTGCCGACGCGCCGTTCCTGTCGGGGAGCCCCGGCCACCTCGGCCGGGGCGGCGGGGGCGCTGTTGCAGGTCGTGGGCTCGCCGCTGTTGTCGGCCGACGCGCCGTTGGCGTGCCCCTGGGTTTGCCGGATCGCGGCGATGAGTTCGTTCTTACGCATTCCCGAAGCCCCCTTGACACCGACCCGATTGGCCAGTGCCCGCAGTTCAGGCAAGACCATGGTGGACAGCGAGCCGTCCGACCCGGAGTTGATCTCCACCGCTGACGCCGACACATCCGGGGCGCTGGCGGTGCTTGTGGTCACGGAATTCGACAACGTGTTGTCGTCGGTGTTGTCGCCAGCCGTGATGAGGTCCGTTTCAGTCACGGATTTCCTTTCTTCCCCTCGCTGATCGGCTCATGCGAGGGGTTCGTTGCATTCAGCCAAATCGCCGAGTGCTGCCAACCATCGACTCTGCAACGGTGATCGCCGGGATTAGCGGCATAGACGGCGAACCATCGTCCAGGAGAAGAATTGGTGGTAGTCCTGGTGTAAACGCAGGAACAGATGCTGCGATTGCTGGACGGCTCCGAGGATAACGCGCTTCGTTGCCGGAAGCAAGAAACCTCGTTCCGGGCTGTGCACCATCAACTGGTAACCGCTACGCCGGAGGTCCAGCGAACTCCGTCGCCAACCGTCATCTCGCTGACGGTAAATCCCAGTGCGGCGCCGAACTCGATGACCTCACCGGGCAGCACCGGATCGGTGCTCAAAGCGATCACCGCAGGTCCGGCCCCGGACAGTACCGCTGCGACACCATAACGCCGCAACAGTCGAAGGTATTCCGCCGAGGCCGGCATCGCCGCAGCCCGCTGGGGTTGGTGCAGCACATCCTCGGTGGCCGCCATCAGCAGATCTGGCCGCTCGGTCAGCGCGACCACCAACAGCGCGGTGCGGCTGATATTGAACCGCGCGTCGACATGACTGACCTGCGCGGGCAACAGCACGCGCGTCTCGGCCGTCAGGGAGCGCTGCTCGGGTATGGCCGGAAACAGGTGGATGTCCGGATGCAGCCGCAGGGGCACCGCGGCGTAACGGGGCGAAGCGCAGCTGCTGTCGGTCCACGACACGACCGCGCCGCCCAGGACAGCCGCGGCGGCGTTGTCGGGGTGCCCTTCGAACTCCGAGGACAGCTGGATGAGTTCGCTCTCGCTGATGGGCTTTGAATCGGCTTGGGCCAGAATTCCGTTGACGGCCGCCAGGCCGCCGACGACCGCTGCGGCCGAAGAGCCCAAACCACGGCAATGCGGAATCGCGTTGCGGCAGCGGACTGCCAGTCCCGCCACGCTGACCCCGGCTGCCCGCAGACCCGCCGTTACGGCTTGCACGACCAGGTGGTCGGCGTCCAGGCGGAGTTGGCCTGCGCCTTCACCCTCGACTTGCACGGAGCAGCCGGATTGGGTTGTCTCGATAACGATTTCGTCGTAGAGACTCAACGCCAGGCCGATGCTGTCGAAGCCCGGACCGAGGTTGGCGCTGGACGCTGCGACCACAGCGCTTGCCACGAGCCCGGGAGGCAACAGCCTGGTCACCGAGAGCCTTTCGCGAGTCCCATTCACACCAGTCCCAACGTCGCGACGACGGCGGCCGGGTCGACGGGCACGGGCGACACGCTCGGCATGTCCTTCAACGCGGTGTCGGGATCCTTGAGACCGTTGCCGGTCACGGTACACACTACGGTCGCTCCGCGCGGCACCCAACCGTCGTCGATCGACTTGAGCAGCCCGGCGATGGAGGCCGCCGACGCGGGTTCGACGAAGACCCCCTCCGTGCGCGCGACGAGGTGGTATGCCGCGAGGATCTCCTCGTCGGTGGCGGCCAGGAACCGACCACCGGACCGCTGCTGAGCCTCCACGGCGGACTCCCACGACGCCGGCGAACCGATGCGGATCGCGGTAGCGATGGTCTCGGGCCGGCTCACCGGCTTGCCCAGTACCAGCGGCGCTGCACCGGCGGCCTGGGTGCCCAGCATGCGCGGCAGCGTGTCGATGATGCCCGCGGCGTGGTATTCGGTATAGCCCTTCCAGTACGCGGTGATGTTGCCGGCGTTGCCGACCGGCAGTGCATGCACGTCCGGTGCGGCGCCCAGCACGTCGACGATCTCGAAAGCAGCGGTTTTCTGTCCCTCGATGCGCACCGGGTTGACCGAGTTGACCAAGGCAATCGTCGGGAAGTCGGCCGCCATCTTGCGGGCGAGTTCCAGGCAGTCGTCGAAGTTGCCGGCGACCTGGACGATCTTGGCGCCATGCATCACGGCCTGCGCCAACTTGCCCATCGCGATCTTGCCCTGCGGGATCAACACCGCACAGGTGATCCCCGCACGGGCCGCGTAGGCCGCCGCCGACGCCGAGGTGTTGCCGGTCGAGGCGCACAGCACGGCCCGCTGCCCGCGCGCCACCGCATCGGTGACCGCCATCGTCATCCCGCGGTCCTTGAACGAGCCGGTCGGGTTGAGGCCTTCGACTTTCAGATGCACCGTGCAGCCGATCTGCTCGGAGAGCCTGGCCGCGTGGATCAACGGGGTGCCGCCTTCGAGCAACGTGACCGGCGCCCAGTCCGAACCGACCGGCAACCGGTCGCGGTAGGCCGCTATCACCCCCGGCCAGGGCTGATGGGTGCTCGTCCGCGCAGCACTCGTCGGCGTCATGGGCCGGTTCCTTCCAGTCGCAGCACGCTGGCTACAGCCTGCACCACGCCCAGATCGCCCAGTGCGCCGACAGTCTCCGACAGCGCGGCGTCGGTGGCCCGGTGGGTGACGACCACCACGCGAGCGCCGGCCCGCCGGCCCTCCTCGTCGGCCATCCCTTCCTGGCGGACTTCAGCGATGCTGACTTCCCGCTTTGCGAATTCGGCTGCTACCGTCGACAACACCCCTGCCTCGTCGGCCACCTGCATGCTGACGTAGTAACGGGTCGGGATCAGCCCGATGGGGGCGATGGCCAGCTGCGCGTACTTCGACTCCCGCGGCCCGCGACTGCCGAGTACCCGGTTGCGGGCGGCCATGACCAAATCACCGGTCACCGCCGACGCGGTCGGCGCACCGCCGGCGCCCTGCCCGTAGAACATCAGCCGGCCGGCGGCCTCGGCCTCCACGACCACGGCGTTGTATGCCCCGTT
Organism: Mycobacterium sp.; assembly: GCF_008709575.1. Taxonomy (GTDB): domain Bacteria; phylum Actinomycetota; class Actinomycetes; order Mycobacteriales; family Mycobacteriaceae; genus Mycobacterium. Next base: position 25,039 of record NZ_VYIK01000028.1, on the reverse strand, counting down.
GACGGCGGCCAGCGGGTGTGTCAACGGCACCAGCGCCGGGTAGACCCGCGCCGACACCAGCTGCTGTCCGCCATCGGTCCTGATGCGTTCGCAAATCGCCAGCAGCTTGATGGTGCAGCCCAGCGTGTGCGCGGACGCGAAATCGTCCGGCGTCACCGTGGTGATGCCCTCGCGGTAGACGTCGTCGGCGCTGACCCGGGTGTGGAAGGCGATCGAGGCCAGAATCGCCGCTTTGGCCGCGGCGTCATAGCCCTCGACGTCGGCCGTGGGGTCGGCCTCGGCGTACCCGAGCGCGCTGGCCTCGGCCAACGCGGCTGCGTAATCGGCACCGGTGCTGTCCATCGCGGAGAGGATGTAGTTCGTGGTGCCGTTGACGATGCCGGCCACCCGCTGCACGCTGTCGCCGGCCAGCGATTGGGTCAGTGGGCGGATGACCGGAATGGCGCCTGCCACCGCCGCCTCGAAATACAGGTCGACGTTGGCGCTTTCGGCGGCCTGGGCGAGTTCGCCGGCAGACGTCGACAGCAGAGCCTTGTTCGCGGTGACGACGGACTTGCCGTGCTTGAGCGCCGACAGGATCGCCTTGCGGGCCGGTTCGACCGGTCCCATCAGTTCCACGACGATGTCGACGTCGCTGCGGGCCACCAGCTCCTCGATGTCGTCGGTCAGCAGCTCGGCAGGCACACCCCGGTCGGCGCTGACCCGGCGTACACCAATACCGCGCAGCACCAGAGGCGCGCCGATCCGGGCGGCGAGGTCGTCGGCACTGTGCTCGATGATGCGGACCACCTGGCTGCCGACGTTGCCCAATCCCAGGACCGCGACACCGACCGGCGTGTGACGGCTCATGGGCGCCGTTCCTCTCGTCCCGCCACTTCCAGACTCAGCAGGTCTTCGACCGTTTCCCTGCGCAGGACCAGGCGGGCCCGCCCGTCGCGCACCGCCACCACCGCGGGCCGACCGACCAGGTTGTAGCGGCTCGACAGCGCATAGCAATAGGCACCCGTTGCAGCCACCCCGACGAGATCCCCGGGTGCTATGTCGTCGGGAAGCCAGGTATCGCGCACGACGATGTCACCGCTTTCGCAGTGCTTTCCCACGAGACGGGCGAGCGCCGGGACCGCGTCCCCGGCCCTGGAGACCAACCGCACGTCGTATGCGGCGCCGTAGAGCGCGGTGCGGATGTTGTCACTCATGCCGCCGTCGACGCTGACGTAACGACGCTGCGCGGTGGCGCTGACCGCGACGTCCTTGACGGTGCCGACCTCATAGAGGGTGATGGTCCCCGGCCCCGCGATCGCCCGGCCGGGCTCGACGACCAGCCTGGGAGCGGGCAGGCCCACCGCCGCCGATTCGGTGCGCACGATCGCGCCGAGTTTAGCCGCCAGCTCGCCCACCGGCGGTGGGTCGTCGGTCGGCAGATAGGAGATCCCCAGGCCGCCCCCGAGGTCGACGGTGCGGATCTGGGTGGTCTTGTCCACGCCGAACTCGGCCACGATGTCGCGCAGCAGACCGATGACACGGTGGGCGGCGAGTTCGAATCCGCCGACCTCGAAGATCTGCGAACCGATATGACTGTGCAGGCCCACCAGTCTGAGGTGGTCGGCGGCGAAGACCCGTCGCACCGCCGCCATCGCCGCCCCGGTGGCCAGTGAGAGCCCGAATTTCTGGTCTTCGTGTGCGGTGGCGATGAACTCGTGGGTGTGCGCTTCCACACCGACTGTGACACGGACCAGCACGTCCTGGACGATGCCGGCCTCGGCGGCGACGGCGTCGAGGCGCTCGATCTCGGTCATCGAGTCCACGACGACATGGCCGACGCCGGCTTTGACCGCCATCGTCAGCTCTGCGACCGATTTGTTGTTGCCGTGCAGAGCGATCCGCTCCGCGGGGAAATGTGCGTGCAGCGCCACGGCGAGCTCCCCGCCGCTGGACACGTCCAACGACAGGCCTTCCTCGTCGACCCAGCGTGCGATCTCGCCGGACAGGAATGCTTTGGCGGCGTAGTACACGTTGTGTCCGCCACCGAAGGCGGTCGCGATTTCCCGGCAGCGCGAGCGGAAATCGTCTTCGTCGATGACGAACAGCGGTGTGCCGTACTGTTGCGCCAACTCGGTCACTGCCACGCCGGCAATCTTCACGACTCCATCGTCATCACGAAATGCGTTGTGCGGCCAGATATTCGGAGCAAGCTGCAGCAGCTCGTGCGCCGTCTGCGGCCGCGGCGGAACGTCCGAGTGGTGGATTTCTTCGGCATGCCGGGGGCCGGCCGGGTGGGCGTTCACATTCGCTCCGGAGCGCTGACTCCCAGAATGGCCAACCCGTTGGCGATAACCTGGCGAGTGGCCTGGCACAGCGCCAAACGCGCTGTGTGCAACTGGTTGGGCTGCTCGTCGCCCTGCGGCAACACCCGGCACGAATCATAGAACCGGTGGTAATCACCGGCGAGATCTTCCAGGTAGCGGCACACCCGGTGCGGTTCGCGCAGGGACGCCGCGGTCTCGAGCACCCGGGGGAACTCGCCGAGAGCGCGGATCAGCGTGCCCTCCTTGTCGTGGGTGAGCAGTTCGAGATGGTCGGTCGCGGCGGTCAGTCCCAGCTCGGCAGCGTTGCGGGCCAGCGCGCAGAGCCGGGCATGCGCGTACTGCACGTAATAGACCGGGTTTTCGTTGGACGCCGACGACCACAGGGCCAGGTCGATGTCGATCGGGGTGTCGACCGAGGAGCGGATCAGGCTGTAGCGCGCGGCGTCGACGCCGATCGCCTCGACCAGGTCGTCGAGGGTGATCACGGTGCCGGCCCGCTTGCTCATCTTCACCGGCTGGCCGTCGCGGACCAGGTTCACCATCTGGCCGATGAGCACCTCGACGGTGGCCGGGTCGTCGCCGAAAGCCGCCGCGGCCGCCTTGAGCCGCGAGATGTAGCCGTGGTGGTCGGCCCCGAGCATGTAGATGCACAGGTCGAAGCCGCGTTTACGCTTGTCGAGGTAGTAGGCCAGATCACCGGCGATGTAGGCCGGGCGCCCGTCGCTCTTGATCACGACACGGTCCTTGTCATCACCGAACGCGCTGGTGCGAAGCCATACAGCGCCGTCTTTTTCGTAGATGTTCCCCCGTTCGCGCAGCTGCGCGATCGCCTCGTCGACGCGCCCGCTGGTGTGCATCGACTCTTCGTGGGTGTAGACGTCGAAGTCGGTGCCGAACTCGTGCAGCGACTGCTTGATGTGCGCGAACATCAACTCGACGCCGACTCGGCGGAATGTTTCGTGCTGCTCGGTCTCGGGCAGCGTCAGGGCATCGGGCACCTGCTGCAGAACCTGGGCGGCGATGTCGGCGATGTAGCTGCCGGCATAGCCGTCCTCGGGCGTCGGCTGTCCTTTGGCGGCGGCGATCAGCGAATTCGTGAACCGGTCGATCTGCGCGCCGTGGTCGTTGAAGTAGTACTCGCGCACCACCTGCGCGCCCTGCGTCGACAGCAACCGGCCCAGCGCGTCGCCCACGGCGGCCCAGCGGGTACCACCGATATGAATGGGGCCGGTCGGGTTGGCCGAGACGAATTCCAGGTTGATCTTGTGACCGGCCTGGGTAGTGGAGTGACCGAAGGTGACGCCCGCCTCGATGATGTTGTCGACGATGGCGCCCTGCGCCGACGGCTTCAGTCGCAGGTTGATAAAGCCCGGACCGGCCATTTCGGCCGAGGCGATTCCGTCAGCCTTGGTCAGCGCCTCGGCGAGCCAGCCGGCCAGTTCGCGCGGGTTGGCGCCGACCTTTCCGGCGACCTGCAGCGCCAGGTTGCTGGCGTAGTCGCCGTGCGCGGGGTTGCGCGGGCGCTCGACGGCGACCATCGGTGGCAGCGCGGCGGCGTCGAGGCCGTGCTCGGCCAACACCGCGGCCGCGGTGGTCTTGAGCAGCTCGGCCAGATCGGCGGGTGTCACCCCGATATCCTATTGGCTGGGGCGATCATGGCCCGAGCCTGCTCCGCTGCCCGGCAGCCTGCCGTTATGCGCTAGTCTGTCGGGGCCCGCTGGCGCAGCATCTTGCGCGTGCGCCCCCGTAGCTCAGGGGATAGAGCGTCTGCCTCCGGAGCAGAAGGCCGCAGGTTCGAATCCTGCCGGGGGCACTATCTGACCAGCACAAACACGATGCACTGTAGGACACGTGCAACTGGCGGCGGCGCGTTCCGCGAACAATGCCCGTCGATCCGGTGCACGCACTGCGCGGCGAGGCCTTGGTTGAGCGCCCTGCTCCTTCGACGCTGACGGCTGCCGCGTCGGCGAAATGTTCGTCCCGGAGCACAATCGGCCGGTCGAAGACACCTCGCGCAGGCGAGGGCCATTAACTGCTCCACCCGATGCGTTACCGCCGGATTCAGGCCGGATTCAGGCCGGATTCAGGCCGGATTCAGGCCGGATTCAGGCTAGGTCGCGGGAGCCGTGCCACGGGCGGCTGCGCGCATGACCTCCAAGACCGAATCCTGCTCTGAGGTGGTGCCCCGGCCGGCGGCAGGCGCGATGCCGTCGCTCTTCGCGATCAGCGGGATGTCGGGCTCACCGTCCTCCGACACCCGAGCCATCGCCCAGCGGGAGAAGACCCGTTCGGGAACCGTGCCCTCTTCCAGGACCGTGACGTGCTCGTGTCGTTCGTCGCGCTCGATTGTCGCGAACAGCGTCCGGACAGCGTTTTCCTGGCCTTCGAGCGTCTGCACGAATGAGTCGCCCCAGATCAGCAGGGCACCCGTGATGTTCAATTCCTTATTTTTGCGGCGGGCCACACTGAAAAGGTTGCCCAGCGCGGTCTTACGGTTCTCCGGCGAGATACGGCTGTGGCTGCGATACATCAGCCGGAAAACACCAGCGGGATCGCCGTTGGGACGGACTGGCTCCATTGGGCCAGTATCAGCGGGCATCTGACCCGGAAAAGTCTCAGTCTGCGACTCGGGCGTTGCCCAAGCTGCTGTCGCCTGCGCCGCCGGGCCGGCTGCCCGCGCGTTTTTTGCTCAGTTCGTGGTGGGCAGCGCTGTAAACCTGCTGCCCAACATGATGACGCAAATGCGCCTTCAGCCCGGGCGGATGTGCGGCGGCATCGCCACATCGCGAACACCGGTGGCGGTTTTCGACCAACCTCTTGCGCAATTCTGCTGTCTGCCGCCACCGGCTACTCCGTCGCGGAGGGCCCTCGATTCGTTAGCCGCGGCGGTGCGTAACTCGTCAAACTTCGATCATTTCGTCACCTCGGCCGGCGCTACGGAGTAGCTTTGAACTGCTAAGACGCGGCATGTGCTGCAGCCGCAGCAAACCTACGGAGCGTAGAGGAGGCGGTCGATGAAGCGTTTGCTCTACTGGGCGGTGGCCGGCGCGGTAGGTGCCGCGCTGACCGCCGCTGCACCACTGACGCGCGCCGACCCCGCCCCGGACCCGCACATCCCGAACCCGCTCACCGGCTACTGCCCGGGCGGCGGCATGGGCAACATGTTCGAGGGATACTGCGACGGCGTGAAATACCCCGACGGATCGTACTGGCATCAGATCCTTTACGGCGGCTACACCTTCCCGTGGTTTAACCAGTCGGGCGGCGAGCCGACCCAGCTGGGGCTGTCGTGCGTGATCGACCCCGACAATTCGCCCATCCCCCAACCTGCGCCGCCGGGAGGATGCGGAGGTGCGGTCAAATGAGGCGAAAAACGAGCACGACCCGGCCCGGCGTACGGTCCAGGCGGTGATGGAAGACAGCGTCACGTTCGACGGTCGCACGGTCGCGCTCGTCGTCGGCAACATCGTCGCGCAGCCCGACATCGACGCGGTGGTCAACGCGGCCAACGCGAACCTGTTGCCCGGTGGTGGCGTGGCCGGGGCGATCCATCGCGCGGCCGGCCCCGGGCTGGCCCGGGAGTGCCGTCCACTGGCTCCCATTTCGCCGGGTCAGGCGGTCATCACCAGCGGCCATCAGCTGCCCAACCGATACGTGATCCACTGCCTGGGACCGGTGTACGGACAGGACCGACCCGAAGACGAACTTCTGGCAGCCTGTTACCGCAACGCCCTGGAGCTTGCCGACCGCCACGGCCTGACGTCGGTGGCGTTCCCGGCCATCTCCACCGGCGCGTTCGGCTACCCCATGGAAGCGGCTGCCGAGGTCGCGCTGGGCACGGTGCTCGCAACGATCACGCGATTCGAGTCAGTCGGCACCGTGCGGTTCGTGCTGGCCGACCAGAAAAGCTTCCAGCTTCACAGCGAGGTATTGAGGCGCATCGCGGGCCGCTGATCGCCCGCAGACAGACCGAACGGGTGCTCGCCATAAACGGCCGGGCCGCGCCCAAGAATTCAGTCATCGCTATTCGCACGCCCGCGATTCTGGCACCATGGCTACTATGGTCACGCCACCTGTCTCGATCGACCACGTCAGGCTTACCGTCACAGACATCGATCGGTCCCGAAAATTCTACGACAGTGTGTTCGGCTGGCCGGTCTGGGCCGAGATGCCCAGCAATCCCGACGAGGCGACCCGTAATCAGTTTGCCTGGCTCTTCGGCGGCGTCGTCTATGACCTCGGCGGCGCACTGATCGGGCTGCGGCCCGTCGCCGCCGATCGCTTCGACGAGAACCGCGTCGGCTTGGACCACATTGCATTCCGGGCCGCCGCCAAGGCCGACTTGGAGGCGATGGCCGAACAGCTCGATGATTTGAACGTTCCCCACGAACCCATCAAGGACATCGGTCCGCTATACATCCTGGAGTTCCGCGACCCCGACAATATCGCCTTGGAACTTAGCGCACCGAAGTAGCACCATGACGATCGCTTTCAACCACACCATCGTCGCCGCACGCGACAAGCGGGAGTCCGCAGAATTTCTGAGCGAACTGTTCGGCCTGCCGGCTCCGACACCGTTCGGCCACTTCCTGGTCGTCACGCTGGAGCACGGCGCCAGCCTGGACTTCGCCGACGCGACCGCCGGCGAGGAGATCCATCCGCAGCATTACGCGTTCCTGGTTTCCGACGACGACTTCGACGCGATCTACGGCAAGATCCGCTCCCGCGGCCTCGAACACTGGGCCGACCCCGGGCGGCAACGGGCCGGTGAGATCAACCATCGGCATGGCGGCCGCGGCGTGTACTTTCGCGATCCCAGCGGTCACTTCCTGGAGATCATCACCCGGCCCTACGGCTCGGACGGCTGACGTAGACCTCGCCCGCCTGCTCGCTACCCTGGGCCCATGCGACACCGGCGGGGCGGGCAGCCATGATCCGATTCCTCGCGCGCCGGCTGCTCAACTACGTCGTCCTGTTGGTGCTGGCGTCGTTCTTGACGTTCTGCCTGACGTCGGTGACGTTTCACCCGCTGGACAGTTTCATCCAGCGTCACCCCGCACCGCCGCCGGAGGCCATCCACGCCAAAGCCGTTGAGCTGGGCTTAGACAAACCGATACCCATCCGCTACGCGCGCTGGATTTCCGGCGCAGTCCACGGTGACTTCGGGGCCACGGTGACCGGTCACCGCGTTTCCCAGGAGCTGTGGCGCCGGATCGGAGTCAGCCTGCGGCTGGTGGTGATCGGTTCGGTGCTGGGCACGCTGATCGGTGTCGTCGTGGGGGCTTGGGGAGCGGTGCGGCAATATCGGCTGAGCGACCGCGTGATCACCGTGGCTTCGCTGGTCATTTTGAGCATCCCGTCGTTCGTGCTGGCGGGCCTGCTCATCCTGGGAGCGCTGCGGGTGAACATGGTCACCGGGGTGCAGATCTTTTCCTACACCGGCGAGACCTCACCCATTCCGCCCCGCGGGGGGTGGGCGCAGCTCCTCGACCGCGCGCAGCACATCGTGTTGCCGACGCTCACGCTGGCGCTGGGCGCGATCGCGAGCTTCAGCCGCTACCAGCGCAACGCGATGCTGGATGTACTGAGTGAGGATTTCATCCGGACCGCGCGCGCCAAGGGCCTGACCCGCCGGCGTGCGCTGTTCAAGCACGGCCTGCGCACCGCCCTGATTCCGATGGCCACGCTGTTCGCCTACGGGGTCAGCGGCCTGGTTGTCGGTGCGGTGTTCGTCGAGAAGATCTTCGGCTGGCACGGTATGGGCGAGTGGGTGGTGCAAGGCATCTCGACGCAAGACACCAACGTGGTCGCGGCGATCACCATGTTCACCGGGGCAGCGATTCTGCTCGCCGGACTGTTATCCGACGTCATCTACGCCGCGCTCGACCCCAGAGTGCGGGTGTCATGACTCAACAGGCAACCGCTGAAACCACTCCGACCCGCTCCGGTATCCATCCGGCCGCCTTCACGTCGCGCCGAACCCTGTTGGCACGCCGATTCGTCCGCAACGTTCCTGCGGTGGTGGCGTTGACGCTGCTGGTGCTGCTGTTCGTCGGATGCTATACCCTGCCGCCGCTACTGCCCTACGACTACACCGAACTGGACTACCACGCGCTGCTGCAGCCACCGTCATCGCGGCACTGGTTCGGCACCAACGCGCTCGGGCAGGATCTGCTGGCCCGAACCCTGCGCGGCATGCAGAAGTCGATGCTGATCGGGTTTTGCGTCGCGGTGATCTCGACCAGTATCGCCGCCACGGTAGGGTCGGTGGCCGGCTACTTCGGCGGCTGGCGCGACCGGGCGCTGATGTGGCTGGTGGACCTGCTGCTGGTAGTGCCGAGCTTCATCCTGATCGCCATCATCACTCCGCGCACCAAACACTCGAGCAGCATCGCATGGCTCATTGTGCTTCTCGCGGGGTTCGGCTGGATGGTCAGCTCGCGGATGGTCCGCGGCTTGACGATGAGCCTGCGGGAACGCGAATTCATCCTTGCCGCAAGGTATATGGGTGTGTCAAGCCGTCGTGTCATCGTCAGCCACATCGTGCCCAACGTCGCCTCGATTCTCATCATCGACGCGACGCTGAACGTCGGATTCGCGATTCTGGCCGAAACCGGTTTGAGCTTTCTGGGTTTCGGTGTTCAACCTCCCGACGTGTCACTGGGCACGCTGATCGCCGACGGCACCCCTTCGGCCACCACGTTCCCGTGGGTCTTTCTGTTTCCGGCGGGGGTGCTCGTGTTGATCGTGTTGTGCGCCAACCTCACCGGCGACGGCCTGCGGGACGCGCTGGATCCCGGAAGCACGGCCGCGCGGCCCAAGAAGCGGCAGGCTCGGTGAGCGGCCTGCTCGAGGTGGCGGACCTGACCGTCACGTTCGAAACCGGCGACGTGCGCGTGCCCGCGGTGCGCAACGTCAGCTACCACATCAACGCGGGCGAAGTCGTCGCCATCGTCGGGGAATCCGGTTCGGGCAAAACCACTGCCGCGATGGCGATCGTCGGATTGCTGCCCGACTACGCCCAGGTGTCGGGGTCGGTGCGGTTGCGCGGCGAGGAGCTACTCGGGTTGCCCGATCGGGCGATGTCGGCGATCCGCGGGAAGGCGATCGGCACCGTGTTCCAGGACCCGATGTCGGCGCTGACGCCGGTTTACACCGTCGGTGACCAGATCGCCGAGGCTATCGAGGTCCACCACCGCGGCATCGGCCGTGCTGCCGCCCGCGACCGTGCCCTGGAGCTGCTCGAGCTGGTCGGCATCGCGCAGCCGCGGCGCCGGGCGAAGGCCTTCCCGCACGAGTTGTCCGGTGGCGAGCGCCAGCGGGTGGTGATCGCGATCGCGATCGCCAACGACCCGGAGCTGCTGATCTGCGACGAACCGACCACCGCGCTGGATGTCACCGTTCAGGCGCAGATCCTCGACGTGCTTCGGACCGCGCGCGACGTCACCGGCGCCGGGGTGCTGATCATCACCCATGACTTGGGGGTGGTGTCACAGTTCGCCGATCGGGCGCTGGTCATGTACGCCGGTCGCGTGGTCGAGACAGCCACCGTCGAGGAGCTCTATCGTGACCGCCGGATGCCCTACACGGTCGGGCTATTGGGTTCGGTGCCGCGGCTGGACGCCCGGCAGGGCACCCGGCTCGTCCCGATCCCGGGCGCCCCGCCGACGATGACGTCGCTGTCCCCCGGCGCCTGCACGTTCGCCCCGCGCTGTCCGCTGGTGATCGGCGCATGCCAGTCGTCCGAACCCGGCCTCGTCCCGATCCGGGAGAATCATCGGGCGGCGTGCATTCGCACCGACTACGTCGCAGGACGCAGCGCAGCCGAAATTTTCGGGGTATCAACACAACCGCCACCGACCGACGAGGCAGCCGAGGAGCCGCCGTCGGTGCTGCGGGTCAGCGGGCTGGTCAAGACCTTCCCGCTCACCAAGGGGGTGGTTTTGCGCAGACGGGTCGGTGAGGTGCGGGCAGTCGACGGGGTCAGCTTCAGCTTGGAACAGGGCCGCACGCTGGGCATCGTCGGCGAGTCCGGGTCGGGCAAGTCGACGACGCTGCGCCAGATTCTCGAGCTCGCCGCACCCCAAGCAGGTGCTATCGAGATCCTCGGCACCGACGTCGCAGCACTCGACCCGGCCACCCGCCGCATGCTGCGGACCCAGTTGCAGGTGGTGTTTCAAGATCCGGTGGCGTCGCTGGACCCCCGGTTCCCGGTATTCGACGTCGTCGCTGAACCTCTGGTCGCCAACGGGTTCGACCGACGGCGGGTTGAACAGCGCGTCGGCGAGCTGCTTTCGCTCGTCGGGCTCGACCACGTCGACGCCGGCCGCTACCCCGGCGAGTTCTCCGGAGGTCAGAAGCAGCGAATCGGGATCGCACGAGCACTGGCGCTGAACCCGAAGATTCTTGCGCTCGACGAGCCGGTGTCGGCGCTCGACGTGTCGATCCAGGCCGGCATCATCAACCTGCTGTTGGACTTGCAACAGCAACTCGGTTTGGCGTATCTGTTCGTATCGCACGATCTTTCGGTGGTGAAACACCTCGCCCACCGGGTGGCGGTGATGTACCGGGGAAAAATTGTGGAGCAGGGCGACAGCGAGCAGGTGTTCACCGATCCGCAGCACGAGTACACCCGGCAACTGCTGGCCGCGATCCCGCGGGCGCACCGCGACATGCGTGCCGGTTAGCATCATGCGCGTGATCCGCCTGCGTCTCTTTTCCCGGCTTGCCCTTGCGGCGGTGGCGGTTTGGCTGGTCGCCACCGGCTGCTCAAGCGGGTATCAGGACCTTCCGCTGGCGCGGGCCGCTCGGGTCGGGACCACCAGCGACATCAACCCCCAGAACCCGGCGACGCTGCGCGACGGCGGCAATCTGCGGCTCGCGCTGACCTCATTTCCGGCGAACTTCAACGAATTGTCCATCGACGGCAACACGGCCGACGTGGCGTCGGTGGTGATGCCGACGCTGCCCGGGGCGTTCCTCACCCAATCCGACGGGTCGCTGAAACTCAATACCGACTACTTCATCCGTGCCGAACTGACCGGTAGCGCCCCGCAAGTAGTCACCTACACCATCAATCCCAAAGCAGTGTGGAGCGACGGCACCCCGATCACCTGGGAAGACCTCAAAGCAGAAGTCGAGGCGTGCAGCGGCCGCGACAAGCGCTACCTGATCGCCAGCAGAGCCGGATTCGACCGGGTGAAGTCGGTGACCCGGGGCGCCGACGACCGGCAGGCGGTGATCACGTTCGCCGAGCCGTACGCGGAGTGGCGCGCGATGTTCGCCGGCGGCATGCAACCACGCAGCATGACCGCGAACCCGGAGGTCTTCAACAAAGGGCAGCTCGATGCCCCGGGCCCGTCAGCCGGACCCTTCATCGTGTCCACGATCGACCGGGCCGCGCAGCGCATCGTGCTGGCCCGAAATCCGCGCTGGTGGGGTGCCAAACCTCGGCTGGACTTCATCACGTTTCTGGTGCTCGACCCCGCCGCAGTGATCCCCGCCCTGCAGAACCACGCCATCGACGCCGCCGGCCTGGCCACACTCGACGACATGGTCACCGCCGAGCGCACCCCCGGAGTCGTGATCCGAAGCGCGCCGGCACCCACCTGGTATCAGTTCACCTTCAACGGTGCGCCCGGATCCATCCTGGCCGACGAGAAACTTCGGCTGGCGATCTGCAAAGGCATCGACCGCCAGGCGATCGTCGATGTCGTCCAGCACGGCATGACCGACCACCCGGTGCCCCTGGACAACCATATTTTCGTCGCCGGGCAGCTGGGCTATCGAAACAACAGCGCTCCCGCCGCCTACGACCCCGCCGAGGCCCGACAGGACTTGGATGCGCTGGGCTGGAAGCTCAACGGAGCGGTGCGCGAGAAGGACGGCAAACAGCTGGTTGTCCGCGACGTGTTCTTCGATGCGCAATCGACGCGGCAGATCGCCCTGGTCGCCCAGAACAACCTGGCGCAGATCGGAGTCAAACTGGTCCTCGACCCGAAGCCGGGCACCGGATTCTTCAGCCAGTACGTCAGCGTCGGCGACTTCGACATCACCCAATTCGGTTGGGTGGGTAACGCGTTCCCGCTGTCTGCGCTGCCTCAGATCTACGCCTCCTACGGAGAGAGCAACTTCGGCAGGATCGGCAACCCGGGCATCGACACCGCAATCGAGCACACACTGTCGGAGCTGAACCCGGACACCGCACGGGCACTGGCCAACCGGGTCGACGCGATGATCTGGGACGAAGGTTTTTCCCTGCCCCTTTTTCAGTCGCCCGGTGACATCGCCGTGCGCGCCAACCTGGCCAACTTCGGCGCGTTCGGCCTGGCCGACGTGGTCTACACCGCGATCGGGTTCATGCGCTGACCCTGCCGCGACAGTGCATCGGGCAACGCGTTTCCCGACGCGGCTCAGGCGCTCAATGCGATCCAGCGCGCACCTTCGACAGCGCGGTAACGGGCCGGGGTGCAGGTCAACACGATGACCTGCCCGGCAGTGCCGAGCTCGCTGAACACCGCACCCATTTTGGCGAGGCGGTCGGGGTCGGTGAAGCCCAGTGCGTCGTCGATCAGCACCGGGACGGTGTCCTCCTTGGCCACCAGCGCGGCGCCGGCCAGCCGGGTCAATATGCCGAGCTGCTCCTTGGCTCCACCCGAGAGTGACTCGTAGGGCACCGTGCAGCCGTCCAGCGTTCGACTGCGGATGCGCAGGTCGGGGTCGACGTCGACCTCGAAGCTGGGCCCGAACACCGGACGCCCGAGCCGCTGCAACTCCGCCCGAAACGGCTCGGCGTAGCGCAGCCGGGTGGTGTCGCGGTGGCGGGCCATCACCGACCTCAGCAGTTGTGCCGCGCGGGCCCGGCGCTGCACCCGGGTGTACTGGCTGCGCGCGTGCTCGCGGGCCACTTCGGCCGCGTCGAGCTTGCTCTGTCGTCCCTCGGTACCGAAGACCGCGAGCTCGACGGTGATCTCGTGTAACGCCCGGTCGGCCTGCGCGCGGCGGATGCGCAATGCTTCGGCGGCGCGACTGGCCTCGGCGAGTTCGGTGGTCACCGCGTCGGGAGCGGCGGCGGTTAAGCGGGCGCTGAGTTCGGCGACCCGCTGCTCGGCGCTTTGGGCGGCGAGCAGGGCGGCGTTGGCGGTGACCGCTAACTCTTCGTCGGCGCAGGCCGCCCGCTGCCGGGCCAGCCGGTCCACGGCCGTGGCGAGCTCGGCCTGTTGGCCGGCCAACGTGTCGTTCAGAAGCGCTGCGCGAGTTGCTGCCTCGGCGAGATCGGCGGCGGCGGCCGCAGCGTCCCGGCGGCCGGCCTCGTAGTCGTGGGCGGCTTGGGCACGGGCCGCCTCAGCCTGGCCGAGGTCGGCGTTGTCCATGGTTTCGGCGCCCAGACCGGTACGCAGCGCTGACAACTGCGCCCGCAGCTCGGCGACCGGATCGTCGCCGCACAGCCCGGCCATGGTCGCGACGAGCCGGTCACGGCGACTTTCCAGGTCACGGCGCCGCTGATCGGCAACCCGCGCCGCCGCCACGTCCCCGACGTGTCCGGCCCGCAACGCGGCGGCCAGCTGCTGCTGCGCGGCGGCCCGTTGGCGTGCGATGTCCAGCGCGGTCGCTCCTGGTCGCAGCCGTGCGATCACAACGCCGGGAACAGCGATCTCGGTGGCATCGTTGACCGGCGCCGACCAGCTCTGGCCGGCGGACAGCGACACCCGCTGGTCACCGGCCGCCAACTCCAGGTCGCTGACAGCGGTGAATTCCACCGTCGCCGAGACGGACGCGAGCTGACTTTCCGTCAGGTCCACGGCATGCGCGGCCTGCTCGATCCGCTGCAGCACCTCCTCGGTGACGGCGATCATGGACAGCTCACCGGTGATCCGGTCGCAGTCACGCTGCGCGGCGTCGATTTTCTGCAGCCGGGCCGCCAACCGCTCGGCCTTGTCGCGGCGGGCCAGCTCGTCGACCCGTTGCTGGGCTGCCGCCAACGTCTTCTCGGCTTTCTGGACGACGGCGTCGGCAGCCGCAGCGCGTTCTCGCGCCGTTGACTCCGCTGCGGCGGCTTCGCGAACTCGGGTCTGCAGCGCGGCGAGTGCTGCTGTGCGGGTCTCGGTTTCGGTGCGAAGCCGAGTCCGCTCGGTGTAGGCGGCGGTCGACTTGTCGCTGGTTGCCCGCGCGGTGGCGGCGATCAGCTTGGCCTCGCGCAGTTGCTCGGTGAGTTCAGCGAGCCGGTCGACGGCGGCCCGGGCCTCGCGGTGCCGCGCGTCGGCGGCCTGTTGCTGCTGTGACAGCTCGGCCAGCTGGGCGGTCAGCTCGGCGTGCCGCCGGACGCGGTCGTCGACCTCGGCGACCGCGGCCGCGCAGCGCGCCACCTCCTCGTCGGCGTCGCGCAGTGCGGCGATCGCATCGGCCCACTCGCCGGTGGGACGTCCGGTCGGGGTGAAGTAACGGGCATACTCGGCATCGATACGCCCGATCAGCACCGACTCGGTGCCGCTGAGCGCGGTCGCGTCGCCGGCGGCCATGTCCAGTGCCCGCGACAACGCGTCACAGCCGGACAACTCCACCGCCGCCGTCGACGCCGCTTGCAGAACGCGTTGGGCACGCCAGAGTTCGGTGTCGAGGGTTTCGGCCAGCATGGCCCGCACCCGATCGTGGGCTTCGTCACCGGTCAGCTGCTCGCGGTGCGGCGCCAACACGGTCAACTCCGTCTCGCATTTCTTGTGGAAACGCTTGCGATAGACGAAACGGTACGGACCGGAGCTCATCTCGGCGACGACTTCCGCACCGACGTCGGCGTTGGTCGGCTTGACTTGCTTGACGTCTTTCTTCGTCGAACGGTCTTTGGATTCCAGCAGCAGATCGATCGCCTCGATCATCGACGACTTGCCGATTTCGTTGGCGCCGTAGACGATCACGACACCGCGGTCCGGAAAGCTGATCTCGCGGTGGACGATCCCGCGGTAGTTGTCCAAAACGATGCGGTGCAACTTCATGCCGCACCCCGGCCGGCGAGCCGCAGCAGCAACGCCAGCGCCGCCTGGGCGTCGCCGGCGGCCTCGGTATCCCCGCTGCGCGCCGTCGCAACCAGCTCCTCGACGGCCGCGGCGGCAAAACCACCGATTCCGAGGTCGTCGAACTCGCCGTCGCCGGGGATCACCGCCAATTCGGTGTGCCGCTCCCAGCAACCGAGCCAGGCAAACAACCGGGAGTAGCGGTCCAGGCACGCGTCCAGGGCCGCCCGGTCGGTCACCGTCAGCGAGCCGACCAGCGCCAGGCGTACCACCGTGCGGTCTTTGTCGGCGATCAGGTCCAGATTCCGGTCCAGCTCGGCGATGTCCCGGCCGGTGTCCACCTGGTGACGCACGGTGCGGAACCGCCAGCGGCCCACCCGGCGGGCCTCCACGGTGACGGGGTGGCGCGGATCGGTCTCGTCGATCTCGACGACCAGCACATGACCGGGGTCGGGTTCGATGTCGTCGAAGTTGGTGACTTCCGGTGAGCCGGAATACCAGATCCGGCCGCTGTCGCCGACTTCGGTGACCGAATGCTTGTCCCCCAGCGCCGCGTAGTGGATTGCGCCGCGGGCCAGCGCGTCGTCGAGCACGGCGAGCCGGATCAGCGACGGCCGGGCGGGGTCCGGGTCGAGGACGTCGACGCCGCCGTGCGCGACGAGCACCCGGGTGACACCGTCGCACGGCAGGCCGTCGAGCGCCTCGGCGGCCAGGTCGGCCGCCGGCGATTTGCAGCGCCACGGTGCGGCGACGACCTGCAGCCCCGGGCGCACCTCGTGCGCCCCGGACTGGTCCAGGACGACGACGTTGTCCGGGCACTCGGCTGTGAACAGCGCGCTGGTGTATACCGACGCGGCGTCGAGCGGGTCGTGGTTGCCCGGCAGCAGATAGACCGGAACACCGATGGCACGCATCGCTTCCAGCGACTGGCTGATCACCTGCGGGGCCAGCTGATTGTGCTCGAACACGTCACCGGCGACCACGACGAATTCCGCGCCGACCTCGGCGGCCAGCGCGCCGAGCCCGGCCACCGCGTCGCGACGCGCGGCCGAATACCGCGGCTGGGCGTCTCCGGCGAGGAAATGACGGGTCATGCCCAGCTGCCAGTCGGCGGTGTGCAGAAACCGCATGACATGCCGTCCTCTCGTGGCCGTTTCTTTCGCTGCCGTTGTTGTGGCCCGGCACGGCAGAGTGTAGGACCGGGCACCGACACGTCGGCGGACTTCGACCGGCGGGTCTGAAGCTTGCCGGGCGGGTAGCGCTTAGCGTGGGTGACGTGAGTGAGCGAGCCCGCCATCTGGTGCTGCTACGGCACGCGAAGTCCGCCTATCCCGCCGGCGTCGCCGACCACGACCGCCCGCTGGCCCCCCGGGGTATTCGGGAGGCCGGGCTGGCCGGCGCGTGGCTGCGCGCCAACCTGCCCGCTGTCGACGCGGTGCTGTGCTCGACGGCGGCCCGTGCCCGGCAGACTCTGCGGTGCACCGGCCTGGACGCTCCCGTGCGCTATGTCGAGCGGCTCTACGACGCCGGCCCCGGGCAGATGATCGACGAGATAGCCGGGGTTGGCGACGACCCGCGCGACGACGTCGCCACCTTGTTGGTCGTCGGACACGAGCCGACGATCTCCGCGGTAGCCATGAGCCTGGCCGGTGCGGACGGAACCGATCATGCTGCCGTCGAGCGGATGTCGGCCAAATTCCCGACCTCGGGCATCGCTGTGCTGCAGTTCGCCGGCCGTTGGCGAGACGTGAAACCCGGCGGCGCCGCGCTGACCGACTTCCACGTGCCGCGGTGACGTCACCAGTGGGTATCGGCGTATCCGAGTTCGGTCAGCAGGTCACCGGCCTGGGCTTTGAACGCGGCCTTGTCGGCTTCGGTCATGTCGTGTTGCCATCGGTGCACGGCGGTGTGATACAGCGGCTTGGTGACTTGGGCCGTACTGGGCTCCACCACCTCGCCGGGCCGGTGCTTGGTGTGATGGGAGAGCACCGCGTCGTCCCAGTCTTCGCCGACAAACGCCAGCACCTGGCGCATCGTCGCGGCCGGCTCGGTCACCAATGCCTCGTAGCGGACTTCCAGAACACGCCCGGCCAGGCTGGGGTGGGCCGCCTGCTGCCGGCCCCGCGTCACCATGTCGCGCCAGTATCGGGCCGCTCCGGTGATCGACTCCACGAACTCGAACTTGCGCCCGGTCGTCTTGTCGATCCAATCCATCGTCACCAGCGAGCAGGCCACGTCGCGGCCGTCACGCAGCATGTGGATAAACTTGGCGTCGGGGAAGATTTCACCGAGCAGCACCATGTACAGGATGTTTTGCGGTGTTTTCTCCGCCCAGCGGGGTTTGCCTGCACGCCGGCGGAACGTCTCCACGAGGTCTTCGACGAAGGCGCGGCAGTAGCGTTGCACGTCACTTCGGGTGTTGCCGTAGCTGTGCATCACCTCGAGGTTGCGGCCGGTCAAGAATTTGTAGTGCTCGGCGACGACGGGAAGAACCATCAGCTCGACCCCGCAGCAGATGCGGGGATGGCAATCGAGCATGACCCGCATGAGGGTGGTGCCGGAACGCTGCGCACCGCCGATGAAGATGGGGCCGTCGTTGCCCGGGGAGCCTGACGCCGAGTGCGGCGAGCCTGCGGGGCGCGCGCCCACGATCACCGGGGAGTGAGGCGGCCGGTTCATCGACGCTAATTTTTTGCGGGCCAGTTCATAATTGGCGCGCACGTGCGGCCTGAATTCACTGGGGAGGTTGGGGTTGGCCAGCAGCTTGTCGCAGGCGTCGAGTCCCTCGTCGAACTTTTCCAGCAGCAGCGCGCAGTTGGCGAACTCAATGAGCAGAGTGTGGTCGTAAACCACGTATTCAACGCACAAATCCCCTGTTGGATAAGGAAGGGATAAGGCATGCTTGGACAATAGGTATCCGAGTAGAACGTTGTTCTCCTGCCGGTAGATTTTCGCCAGTTGAAGAAGGGGCTCGGCGCGCGCCGGACGCAGGCTGTTCGCCCGATAGAAAGCGCGCCGCGCCGCATCGGCGTTGTTTAATTCCAGCTCGACGACACCGAGATTATATGCGGCGGAATAATTTTCCTCCAGATCGGTGCTGGCCATCGCGATTCTTTTTTCGAAACTTTTTTTAGCCAGCTCCGGTTCACCGGCCGCGGCGTAACTAATCCCGAGATAATACGCGTAGCGGCTGTTGTCCGGTTCGTCCTGTAATGCCTGTTCGAGGATCTTCGCGTCGCGCAGGTATTTGACTTTCTCTGATTCGCGGGACCGCCCGGAAACCCCCTTCCTGCGTGGGTTGCAGATATTGATGATCCCGGGCAGCACTTCTGCGGTCTTCGCGTCCGGGCAGGTAATGAATTCATGGATGACTCCGCGCCAAGTCCACTGGAGATGGTTGTTGATCAGCCCGTTCCGCTTAATGTGTGCTGCGCCTACTTGGCGAACGATGATGTAGTAGAGATCTTTTTCCAGGGGAGGAAGGACGAAATCCTTGGAATACTGAAGCACCTCGTCGGCATCGATCAGCAGGACGTAGTCGCCTTTATTCTTGGCGAGTTCCAGAGCTTCATTGCGGTTGTGGGCGAAATTCACCCAGGGCCGTTGGTGCAACTCGCCCGGTATCTCGGCCAGCGTTTTTTCGATAACGTCTCTGGTGTCGTCGGAAGAGCCGGTGTCCACGATGACCCAATAGTCGATGAGCGGTTTCACCGAAGCCAAGCATTCACCGATCACCTCGGCCTCATCTTTGACAATCATGTTCAAGCAGATTGTCTTTCGGGCATGACGCCCAACCGTGGGGCGCTGCCCCGAGTTCGGGGGGTGAAACTCTGGGTCTTTCATCCGACTCACGAATTCGTCGAGAGCGTCAACTCCATGAGCTTGATCGCCTGAGCACAGGCGTCGATACCCGGTGTTTGTGGATTGATCCACCACCCGACCACCCCGGCCGCGTCGCTGACCACCCCGCACGAGCCGTTGGGATCGTTGGGCCGCATCACAATCGACTCCACACCGGAAATGGACCGGGGCTCGATCTGATACTTCAGGAATTCGGCAACTTTGCGCTCGTGCTCGAGACTGTCCTCCTCGAACCAGAACCGGGTGATGTCGATCAGACCGGCCGGGTTGGCGGCCTGCCAGCGGCAGATCGCGCCGACAAAGGTGCTCTGGATATCGAGCGGATCGGCACCGACCGTTTTGGCCAGCAGGTCGGTCGTCAACACCTCGCACTCCTTGAGCAGGTTCGGGTACTGCTGTTCGGAGGTGTTATTGCGCTGGGTGTCGCCCGACCCCGCCTTGACCGCCGTCCCACCCACCGATCTCGTGCACCCGGTCAGCACGCCCAGCGCGGCAAGCGCCGCCGCCACACCGCCGACAACCCGGTGACGCACCGACGTCATTTCGAGTTCGCAATCGATTGGCGGGTCAGTTCCTTGGCGACGTCGCAGGGGTCGGGAAACGGCTTCTGGCTGAAATCGACCGACCATTCGATGAAATCGTCGGAGAACTGGATACCGATCTCGCACAGCGAGTCACCCAGTGTCGGCTCGTTGCCGATGGCGATGAAACCGCTGTGCCCGTCGATGGTGATGTCATTGACGCTGGCGCGTGAGAGCTCCTCGGTCTTGCGTTCCCGCCCGATCGGGCTGCCCCGGTACCACGAGAAGGAGAAGTGGGGGCCGAGAATGCCACCACCGGCCAGCCACTGGCACCCCACCGAATTCTGAGCGGTGTTGACCAGCCCGGTCACCCGGGTCAGCTCTATCACCGTCTGGTCGCTGATGCCGCCGCATTGGGGAAAGAACGGCCCGTGGTGTCCCTTTGCGGCTGCCGGTGTCGTCGACTGGGTCGGCTGGGACTGATCGGAACCGGAATCAGAGCACGCCGTCATGGGGACAAGGGTTACTACCGCCAGGGCCAGCACCGCCGCTTTGCGCACCGCTACCCGCACCTTCTGCTCGTCACAGGAAGCACTGTAGTGGCAGCGGCCGTGGACAACCACCGGCATGCTGCCTGAGCAGGAGCGTTGTCGCATAGCGGAGTCACGGTTCGCCGGCCTGGCCACCGCACCCAGACATCGCGCGGTCGTCCGGACCCGGCACGTACAGGTGTGCGACAGTAACCAGATGCTCCTGGCACTGTTGCGCCAGTACATCCGGCCGTACCGATGGCCGGTCGCGGGAGTGATGACGCTGCAGCTTCTCAGCACGCTGGCGTCGCTGTACCTCCCGACGCTCAACGCCTCGATCGTCGACAACGGGATCGCCAACGGGGACGCCGCCACCATCGTCAGGCTGGGCGCGGTGATGCTCGCGGTCACCGGATTACAGGTGGTGTGCGCGGTCGGCGCGGTCTATTTGGGCGCCCGGGCCGGGATGGGGTTCGGCCGCGACCTGCGCTCGGCGATATTCCACCACGTCCTGACCTTCTCCGGGCTCGAGACCGCCCGGTTCGGCGCCCCGTCGCTGCTGACCCGCACCACCAACGACGTGCGCCAGATCCAATTCCTCGTGCAGCTGGCGTCCACCGTGCTGATCACCGCGCCGATCATGTGCGTCGGGGGGATCGTGATGGCCATCCACCAGGACGCCGGACTGTCCTGGTTGCTGGTGGTCAGTGTTCCGGTGCTGGCCGTGGCCAACTACTGGATCGTGTCGCGCATGCTGCCGCTTTTCCGCCGCATGCAGCAGCTGATCGACGCAGTCAACCGGGTGCTGCGCGACCAGCTGTCCGGCGTCCGGGTGGTCAGGGCGTTCGCGCGGGAACCCGTCGAGCGGGACAGGTTCGCCGGCGCCAACCGCACGCTGTCGCAGACCGCGCTGGCGGCCGGCAATTGGCAGGCGCTGATGGTGCCGGCTACGACGTTGACGATCAACGTCTCCAGTGTCGCCGTGATGTGGTTCGGCGGCCTGCGCATCGACAGCGGACATATGCAGGTGGGCTCACTGATCGCCTTCCTGGCCTACTTCACCCAGATCCTGATGGCCGTCTTGATGGCGACGACGACGCTGATGGTGCTGCCCCGGGCCGCGGTGTGCGCCGAACGCGTCGGTGCGGTCTTGTCGACCCGCCCGGCGGTCACCAGCCCCCGGGACCCGTCGCGCCGGCCGCGCGGTATCGGCGGCCTGGTGGAGCTCGACGGGGTGAGTTTTCGTTATCCCGGCGCGGACCAACCGGTGCTGCAGGACATCTCCCTGGTTGCCGCACCGGGGACCACCACGGCCCTGGTCGGCGGCACCGGATCGGGTAAGTCCACGCTGGTGTCGCTGATCTGCCGGCTCTACGACGTGACCGGCGGCGCTGTCCTGCTCGACGGGGTCGACGTGCGCGACTACGACATCGAGCACCTGTGGTCGGCGATCGCGCTGGTGCCGCAACGCGGGTACCTGTTCTCCGGCACCGTCGCGGACAACCTGCGCTACGGCGCGGCCCCGGGACAGCGGGTGACCGAGGACCAGATGTGGCAGGCACTGCGGATCGCGGACGCCGAAGAGTTCGTACGGGCCCACGGCCTGCAGATGCGGGTGGCGCAGGGCGGCGTCAACTTCTCCGGCGGACAGCGGCAGCGACTGGCGATCGCGCGGGCGATGATCCGGCGCCCGGCCGTGTATCTGTTCGACGACGCCTTCTCGGCGCTCGACGTGCACACCGACGCCAAGATCCGGGACTCGCTGCGAGACATCACCGCGGATGCGACGGTGATCATTGTCGCGCAGCGTCTTTCGACCGTTGCCGATGCCGACCACGTGATCGTCGTCGACGACGGGCGAGTGGTGGGAGCCGGAACCCACGAATCGCTGCTGGCCAGTTGCCCGGCCTACATCGAGTTCGCCGATTCGCAGTCGGTGAGCGCCGGGGTCGGAGGCCAACCGTGACCGCCGCGCGCCGGTCTCGCGACCTGGGCACAGCGATCCGCATGGTGAAACGCCTGGCGCCGCAACGGGGGCCGGCCGCCGCGGTGATCGCGTTGGGAGTCTGCGGCACCGCGATCGGCGTCGTCGTGCCGCGGATCCTCGGCCACGCCACCGATTTGCTGTTCAACGGCGTGATCGGGCGGCGGTTCCCCGCCGGGATGACCAAGGCGCAGGCTGTCGCGGCGGCCCGGGCGCGCGGCGAGGACAGCTTCGCCGACCTGTTGTCCCGGATGAACCTGGTACCCGGCAAGGGTGTGGACTTCGCCGCGGTCGGGAGAACGCTGGCCGTGGCACTGCTGCTGTATCTGATTTCGGCACTGTTGATTTGGGCGCAGATACGGCTGCTCAACGTGACGGTGCAGCGCACGGTCATGGCGCTGCGCTGCGAGGTCGAAGAGAAGATCCACCGGCTGCCGCTGGCCTACTTCGACGGTCGGCAGCGCGGTGAGCTGCTCAGCCGGGTCACCAACGACATCGACAACGTCCAAACCTCGATCTCGATGACGATCAGCCAGTTGCTGAGCGCGATCCTGACGGTCGCGACGGTGCTGGTGATGATGCTGACGATCTCGCTGCTGTTGGCGGTGATCACCCTGGTGACGGTGCCGCTGTCACTGCTGGTGACGCGCGCGATCGCCCGGCGCTCGCAGCGGTTGTTCGCCGCACAATGGACCAGCACCGGGCGGCTCAACGCCCACATCGAGGAAACTTACAGCGGGTTCACGCTGGTCAAGACGTTCGGCCACCGCGACCAGGCGCAGCGGCAGTTCCGCGACCTCAACGACGAGGTGTACCGGTCAAGTTTCGGCGCGCAGTTCGTCTCCGGCCTGGTGTCGCCGGTCACCTCGCTCATCGGCAATCTCAGCTACGTCGCCGTCGCAGTGGTGGGCGGCTTGCAGGTGGCGACCGGACAGATCACGGTGGGCGGCATCCAGGCGTTCATCCAGTACGTTCGCCAATTCAACTCGCCGCTGGGTCAGCTCGCCTCGATGTACAACGTGCTGCAGTCCGGAGTGGTCAGTGCCGCGAGGGTTTTCGAGCTGCTCGACGAACCCGAGGAGTGCCCGGACCCTCAGTCGCCGGTACCGACGGCCAACGGGCGGGGCCCAGCTGGGCAGGTCGAGTTTCGCCACGTGACCTTCGCCTACCATCCGGGCGCCCCGGTGATCGAAGACCTGTCGTTGGTGGCCGAGCCCGGACAGACAGTGGCCATCGTCGGGCCCACCGGAGCAGGCAAAACCACGCTGGTGAACCTGCTCATGCGGTTCTACGAGGTCGACTCCGGCCAAATCCTGATCGACGGCGTCGACATCGCATCGGTGAGCCGCGCTGCGCTGCGGTCGCGCATCGGCCTGGTGCTGCAGGACACCTGGCTGTTCGACGGCACGATCGCCGAGAACATCGCCTACGGGCGCCCCGGAGCCGGTGCGGACGAGATCGTCGACGCCGCACGGGCGGCCCACGTGGACCGGTTCGTCCACACGCTGCCCGACGGGTATGCGACCCGGATCGCCGACGGCGGCGACAACATCAGCGCGGGCGAGAAGCAGTTGATCACGATCGCCCGCGCTTTCCTGTCCCGGCCCCAGTTGCTGATCCTCGACGAGGCGACCAGTTCGGTGGACACCCGCACCGAGCTGTTGGTCCAGCACGCGATGCGTGAGCTTCGCCGTGGCAGAACCAGTTTCGTTATCGCCCATCGTCTTTCCACTATCCGGGATGCCGACCACATTCTGGTGATGCAAGCCGGCCGGATCGTCGAACAGGGCAGCCACGACGAGCTGCTGACACGGCGGGGCGCCTACTACGCCATGACGCGGGTGTGATGCGACCGCGACAACTTTTCGAGCCGGTCACAGATCCGCGATCAGCGCGTTTGGGCGAAAACCCGCAGCCCTGTTTCATAGGCCGGCCGTGTCCTCGACGACGACTCATCCGGGGCGTGGCCTAACTTAGCGCGGCCACCGCCGGGCTCGGCGCCGACGCGGGAGCCGGCCTCGACCCCCTGGGTGGGCTAGAATCCGCGCTGGTCTACGGGGATCGCAGGTTCACAGGTCGGGGCCCTGCGCGCGCACGTCCTCAACGGCCGCCATCGCCTCGCGCAGTTTGGCCAACCACTCCTGGATGTGCTCGCCGACCAGTTTGACCGACCAGGCCAGGGCATCCGAGCGTGACCGGGCCACCCCGGCGTCGACCAGGGTGTCGAGCACCTGGCGCTCGGGCTGCTTGAGCCGCGTCATGACCGGAACCGCGAGGTGGGTGAACAGGATTTGTTCGCCACCGACCTCCACGCCCCAGGACACCGTGCGGCCGTAGCGCTCCCGGGCCTCGTCGGCGATATTCATCCGCTCCGGGCGGGTTTCTTCGCGGAACCGCGCGACGCGGCCCGACGCGTGAGCGGCGCTTTCGGGCTCGTCGCGATGGTCGGGTTCGGGCAGCGTGCCGATGACCGTGATCTCCTCGCGGTCGACGATGACCGTCGGATCGCCGTCGAACCAATGCTCGGGCAGCCGTCCGGCGAACCAGTCCGCGGCGTCGCCGGCGTCGGGTTGCCGGGCTTGCTGCCAGCCGCCGGGGCGGCCGTATCGCCGCCCGCGGCCGTGGTGGGAATGCATGATTACATCATTACCCAGCAATGCTGACGACTCAAGATGGTTCACCGACAGCGAACCCCGGCGCTGGGGTCCGAGGCTTTGGCGACAGTCGACCCGTCGCCAGAAAACCCCAGAAAACCCCAGAAAACCCCAGGAAACCACGAGGTGCCTCAGCTAAAAGTGAGCGCGAAGCGGTGGTTGGTGCCTCACGCATG
>NZ_VYIK01000289.1 GCF_008709575.1 Mycobacterium sp. | reverse complement strand
GCTGATGTCGAAGGCGGCAAAGAGGCTGGTGGTGCCGTGGCGGACGTAGTCATGGCGAGGTGCCTCAGCTAAAAGTGAGCGCGAAGCGGTGGTTGGTGCCTCACGCATGGTGAGCGCGTGGGGGGCTTGCACTACTTCGTCTTGGCCAATCGGTTGATTGATGGCTGAATCGCCCTGGGTTGCGTGGAGGCTCCAGACCTTGGAAACGAGGATGGAGTTATGTCGAACAAACAGTCGTCGGCCAGCCCGAGCGCTCGCCGCTACAGCCCGGAGGAGAAAGCTGCCGCAGTGCGGATGGTGCGCACGCTGCGAGCCGAGTTGGGCAGCGAGCACGGCACGGTGGCCCGGGTCGCTCGTCAACTGGGTTACGGGGTGGAATCGGTACGGTCTTGGGTGCGCCAGGCCGATATCGACGACGGCTATGAGCCCGGGGTGTCGACCACTGAAGCGCGACGCATGAAGGAACTCGAACAAGAGAACCGAGAACTCAAGCGCGCCAACGAAATACTGAAACGAGCGGCGAGTTTCTTCGGGGCGGAGCTCGACCGCCAACACAAGAAATAGTCGACTTCATCGACGCCAACCGGGAAGAATTCGGGGTCGAGCCCATCTGCACCGTGCTGCACAGCGCAGGAGTGCAGGTGGCCCCGAGCACCTACTACGCCGCCAAGAAACGCGGCCCGTCGAAACGAGCCTGCCGGGATGCGGTCATGGGTCCGGTCCTGGTCAAGCTCTTCGAGGACA
>NZ_VYIK01000288.1 GCF_008709575.1 Mycobacterium sp. | reverse complement strand
CAGTTTGTGAGCCAGGCAAGGCACTCCGGGGCACATCGTCGTTGCGCTGTCTCTTCACAAAGTTCACCCAGGGCACGCGATTGTCGCGGCGCACCTGGGGTCTCGGGACCGGAGTGTGTCCCGGTCACCACGAATCGGCCGGCGACCGCAAATCGGGCTCGTCACGGCAACCGCTGGCTGGTCGGCGCGTTGGGCACCGCGGCCATGGCTGCGGCCCGCACCAAAGACACCACCTACCTCGGGGCCCGCTACCGACGCCTGGCCCCGCGCCTTGGGAAGAAGAAAGCCATTGTCGCCGTGGAACACTCGATCCTGGTGGCGGTCTGGCACATGCTTACCAACGACGTCGACTACGCCGATCTTGGCGGCGACTACTTCGCCCGCCTCGATCCCGAACTGGCCATGCGCCGCATCGTCCGCCAAGCCAACGCCCTGGGGTTCACCGTCGTCTTCGAGGAGATCCAGGCCGCTTAAACACTCACACGGCTGGGTAACGCGACAAACACCACATCACCTTGGGAGCCGCGTCTCCCGCATATTTTCGGACCAGAACGTACCCTCGCCGAGCTCGCCGGCCAGTGCGCGCAGGTCCTCTCGCAGGCCGGGGCCACCCGCGCTGGGGCTGGGCCCGATGCCGGGCTCTGATCTCCGCTCCCACCCGGCGATCGAGGAGACAGGCGCTGATACTCCTGCGTTAGTTCCCTATACTCATCACATGAGTAAGCGCCTGCAGGTTCTCCTTGCCCC
>NZ_VYIK01000287.1 GCF_008709575.1 Mycobacterium sp. | reverse complement strand
CATGCGTGAGGCACCAACCACCGCTTCGCGCTCACTTTTAGCTGAGGCACCTCGGGGTGCTTGCTGAGGCGGCGGTCACCTGCACGCGGTCATGCCGTGGCGGGCAGTAGCGGCAGTGCGTCCGCGATGCGCTCGTTCCATGCCGTCGGTGTGCCGAACAGCACACGGTCCAGCTTGGCCCGCTTGTAGAAGAGGTGCAGGTCGTGCTCCCAGGTGTAGCCGATCGCGCCGTGGAGGGTCAGCGCGCTGTCGGCGAGCTCAGCGGCAGCAGCGGTGACCTGCGCCTTGGCGACAGCCGCGTGGGTCGCGCGCTCAGGCAAACCCTCCTCGGCCGATTGTGCTGCGTAGCAGACGATCGACAGCGAGGACTCCACAGTGACCAGCATCTGCGCGGCGGCATGTTTGACCGCTTGGAATGACCCGATCGGCCGGCCGAACTGCTGGCGCTGCTTGCTGTAGTCAACGGCGAGTTGGAGCATCCGCTCGGATGCGCCCAGTGCGTCGGCGGCGACCAGAACCGCTGCCCGGGTCGCGATTTCGCTGATCGTCGCGGCCGCGTCGAGCTCGAGCCGGCGTGCCGCGACGTCGTCAAGGACGACATCGGCCACATCCCTGGAACGGTCCAGCAGCGACCGGGGATGAATCCCTACGCCGCCGTCAGCGCCATCCACCAGCCACAGCGACATGGATTCGCCATCGGCTATGGGAACCAGGAATCGCCCTGCCCGGGTCGCGCCCAGTACGCACGGT
>NZ_VYIK01000286.1 GCF_008709575.1 Mycobacterium sp. | reverse complement strand
CAGCGGCCAGGTGCCCTTGAACGTGGACTTGCTGACCTTGGCTGCGGGGATGGACTGCTCGTCCTTGTCGGAGCGGCAACCGGCCGAACATAACGCCCCGAGAACCACGACCAGGGCAATGGCCTTTGCGATACCCGTCCGATCGGACCTTTTCCGCTTCGCAATGCCCGCCGCGCAACCTGCCGGCCAGACCAGAGCAGGCATCATCGCCGTGGCAATACCGGGCTGAAAGGTCGCCGAGCAGGGCGTAAACACGATGGCACACCGATAGGTTAGCGGCGGTCATATCGATTCAGCCGACCGCCGGCCGCGTCGTCAGCCTGCTGGTTTCCCGCCCGCACCGCCGGGGCCGCCGATCGACACGATCGAGACGGCGCTCATCAACGGATCCACAATCACATCCAGAAAATCGGCCTGCGCGCGGGGGCCGCGACCCCCGGGGCCACCATCGCCGCGGCTATCGCGCCGGCCCCGATGCCTCGCACGGTGCCATCGCACTTCGTCTGTGCCGCAACCCGGCTGCTGCGTGAGCGACGAGCCATCAACCACCTTCCGAAAGATCCGACGCCATTGCCGGGATCACGACCCAACCAATCTGAGCTTGATCTTGACGCACGTTAATCATAGGAACGGCTCGATCTTCGAGGGCTGAACGTCCAAGCCGCGCGCCGCTACAACCGGGCTCTGACCGACGCAGACAACAGCGCGCCGTCGGCCTTGCCGGCCGCGATCCCTGTGGCCGCCTACATCA
>NZ_VYIK01000285.1 GCF_008709575.1 Mycobacterium sp. | reverse complement strand
GACGCCTGTTCGATGCCCGGCTGGCACTGACATTGCGCCACCACGGTGTCGACGAGTTCGCTACCCGAAATGTCGACGACTTTGCCAGCTTCGGTTTTTCTCGCGTGTGGGACCCGATAACCTCGGACCGCTGAACACACCGGCACCCGGCCGCGGACCGCGCACGCCCTCGGATCCAGGCTTGCCGCCAAGGGCGAGCGCGCTGATTTGTTTGTGGTCGGGGGCGCGGCCATGGCACTTGCTTACAGCACCCGCCGATCCACCCGTGACCTCGACGCCGTTTTCGAGCCCAAACAGGTCGTGTACGCAGCCGCCAAGGTCATAGCCCGCGCCCATAGTCTGCCTGAAAACTGGCTCAACGACGCGGTCAAAGGATTCCTACCCGGAGCCGACCCCAACGCGACGACGCTCTTCGAGCAACCGGGCATCAGTGTGCGAGTCGCCTCACCGCGTTACCTATTCGCCATGAAAGCCGCGGCCGCACGCATCGAACGCGACACCGAAGACCTGCACGCCCTCTACCGCATCTGTGGCTTCGGATCGCGCGACGCAGCCCTCGACTGCGTCGCTGAGCATTACCCACCGCACCTGCTTTCCCCGAAGACTGAGCTTCTACTGCGCGAACTGCTCAGCCCGTGACCCCACCCGCCGTCGGCCCCCGAGGTGAGGTCCGGGCGACCGTTCCCGGGCGGCCGGGGCGCCGCTCAGGCGCCGAAGAAGTTGAACACGTCGAAGCCCAACCCGACCACAT
>NZ_VYIK01000284.1 GCF_008709575.1 Mycobacterium sp. | reverse complement strand
GCCGATGCTCATTCGTTACAATTATGTAACGAATTAATGGCGCGGCACACTAGCCCGGATTTTGCGGTAGGGCCTGGAGAGAGGTGATTGTGTGGGTATTGCCGCTCGGGTCGAGTGCGGTGGAGGTCGGCCAAGCTCGCGTGCTGCAATGTGGTTGAGCCGATTAACCCTCGACGGGTTGTTGGTGGGTCGATTCACGGCGTGCTGTATCAGCATCGTTGAGCGGAAACAGCTTTCAACTACCTCGGGGGTGTCGCCGAGGGGCCCCTGTGGGTGGTGTGGGTTTGTTTAGCCGGGGACTGCGACCCATCCGGGTAGTCGGGTGAACGCGGTGAGCAGGTCGGTGGCCCAGGGCCAGCTGGCGCCCAGCCGCAGTGTGGTGCGCCGCGCCGAGCGCACCAGCACCCCGGCGGTGTGCAGCAGGGTGTAGCGCAGCCGTTTGGGCTCGGCAATGGCCAGCGCACCATCCAGGCAGAGCGTTTTGGTCCAGGCGAGCAAGTCGGCGGCGATGAGCACCAACATCAGCCACGCGTTGTTGATGGCGAAGTCATGGGAGGGCAGGTTGGCCAGCCCGGTGTCCTTCAGGTCGCGGATGGCGCATTCCATCCGGCCACGGCCACGGTAGAGCGCCTCCAGGTAGGCCAGGTCTGCATCGGGCAGGTCGGTGACAAACAGCTGGTAGCGGTAACCGTCGAGGTCGGTGAAGCGCGGTTGCGCGCCCGGGTGGGGTTGTTCGCGGCGCACCAGCATCCGGG
>NZ_VYIK01000283.1 GCF_008709575.1 Mycobacterium sp. | reverse complement strand
GCACGGTGGGCCCATTTTCTTATCCCACGGCGGCGCACAGCGCCTGGAAAACTATACCGGAGTTACTGCGGCTAAAAGAGCCATATCACCCGGTTGTCATCGTCTCGGCGATCGCCAGGTGGCCGGCGAAGCCGCACGTCGTCGCCGTCACCCGATAAAGATCGGCCCAATGCCGGTAGCCGGCCTGATCGCCGCGGTGTCGGGCCATCAGCGCACGCAGCCGCAGCAGCGCAATGTCGTGGAGCACGAACCCGGGATCGGTGGGCACGGCGGCCAGCCGGTCGATCACGTCCTGCGCGAGCTGCAGGTCGCCGGAAGCGCCGCGCGCCAGCAGCGACTCCACCAAAACCGTTGCGGCGGGTCCACGGTAGATCATTTCTCCCGTCGCAAACTCGTCGTCGAGCACTGCCTGCGCCAGGTCGATGGCCCCGTCGAGATCGCCGGTGTGAGCTTTGTGCTTCGCAATTTCGGTGTCGACGATCGGCAGTGCCACCAAGGTAAACCGCTGCCGCTGGGCGGTTTCCCGGGCGGCGTTCATCAGCATCAACCCGCTCTGGGGGTCCGCGCCGTCCCGGTAAGCCAGGACCAGACCCCGGGTGAGGCGGGCCAGCGCCAGGTTGAACTGGTCGGCGAACTGCTCGGCGTACCCCAACACCTCGGCGGTGTCGCGTTCGGCGACCGTATCGGCCACCAGCGTCCCGTTCGGCAGGGTGCCGTATTTGAACCAGGTCGCGATCACCCTGGTCGTCGCGTCGA
>NZ_VYIK01000282.1 GCF_008709575.1 Mycobacterium sp. | reverse complement strand
GCCTTGCCGACGAAGTCGACTCCGGTGACGTGCCATCCGTGCCGGGCCAGATAGATCGACGCGTCCCCGGTGCCGCAGCCGAGGTCGAGGGCCGATCCCGGCGGCAGCACCGGGGTGTGCCCGGTTCCCTCGACGAGGTTGCGCAACGTCGCCGACTGCGGGTGGCCGTCCCACGGGGTGAACCCCACGGTGTAGAAGATCCGGAACAGGGTTTCCCGCGCTGCCACGGCCCCACTTTATGCCCGGTCGCGGCAGGCCGCGGCGATGCGACGCCAGTGCTGGCGAGGGAATTCCCGGGGGTCTGCGGTGAGCACCTGGATGCAGACGTGGTCGGCGCCGGCCGCCTGATGCTCGGCGATCCTGCGCAGGACTGCCTCCTCGTCGCCCCAGGCGATGATCGCGTCGAAGAGCCGGTCGCTGATCTCGGCCAGGTCGTCCGCCGAAAAACCGCTGCGCAGCAAGTTGTTCGCGTAGTTGGGCAACCCTAAATACCCACGCAGCCAACCGGTTCCGATGGTGCGGGCCTCCTCGGCGCTGTCGGTGAGAATGACGGCCTGCTCCGGCAGCAACAGCGGCCCCGCGCCCAGGATCGACCGGGCTGTGGCGGTGTGATCGGGAGTGACCAGGTAGGGGTGGGCGCCGCGGGTCCGGCTGGCGGCAAGCGCCAGCATTTTCGGCCCCAGTGCGGCCAGCACCCGCTGCCCGACCGGCACCGGCTGTACCGCGGCGTCCAGCGCGTCCAGGAACGACGCGGTTGCCGCC
>NZ_VYIK01000281.1 GCF_008709575.1 Mycobacterium sp. | reverse complement strand
ACGACACGCCCGCCGACCTCACCGGCTCGTACACCACTTCCCTGGACGCAACTCGAGAACGCGCACGTTGGTGAGCCCTGCCGCGGTCAACACCCACCATGCCCGCCCTGAAGCAGCACGATTCCAGTCGTCATATGCCACGACTAATGCGTCTTGCCGGATTCCCCACCGGCGTGCGGCGGCCTCGACGCCGCATCCCGATGGCAGTGGGTGGCGACCCCGGCCGACGATCGTGTGGTCACTGAGTTCGTGCTCCAGTGACACATACACCGCGCCCGGGATGTAGCCCTGTAGGTAGGCTGGGTACTGATCTGGCTCATCGAACTGCCAACGCACATCGAGTATGGTCACGGGATCGTGAACCTGGATGAGGCCGGCCAGCTCTGCGGCGCTGATCAGTACTCGCGCGCGTGTGTTCATCGGTTCAGGCTATTTGGCGGCTTTGGCATCGGTGTATCGCGGTACTCCTGCCGGGACCGGGCTCCGGCGATGCAACGGGCATGCGAGCCGCGTTCGGCGCGGTCGGCCGGTGTGAGACGGTCCTCGGCGACGACGTCGGAGACCCCGATCCGGCCGCGGGGAACCAAGACGCGGAACATCTCGGCGAACACGGCCGCTCTGTTCAGCGACAGGTTGATCGTGCAGCTGGAGATCACCACGTCCACCGAGGCATCGGGCAAGGGGATGTTCTCGATGGCGCCTTTGCGGAACTCGACGTTGGCGGTACCGGCCTTGGCCTTGTTCGCCTCGGCCAGCGCCAGC
>NZ_VYIK01000280.1 GCF_008709575.1 Mycobacterium sp. | reverse complement strand
TGGCCGGCCCGTTCGGGGATCTGTGGCTGCGCCCCGCCAGCGAACCTATTCTGTGCGTGGCCGGCGGCAGCGGACTCGCCCCGATCAAAGCGCTACTCGAAGACGCCGCACGTCAACGGTGCACGCGCCCGGCCGTGCTGCTGTTCGGGGCCCGGACACAGCGCGATCTGTACTGCCTGGCCGAGTTGGGCGCCCTGGAACGCTCCTGGGATGGTCGATTCGAGTTTCGGGCCGTCCTGTCGGAAGAGTCTGCGGAGTCGACCTGGAGCGGTGCGCGCGGACTCGTGACCGACGTAGTGCGTCAGTTGCCTGAGCAGTTCATACACGACTGTCACGTGTACACCTGCGGCCCACCGGCAATGATCGACGTCCTGGAGACAACCTTGCACGAGATGCGGACCGACATGCAGCATTTCTACGCCGACCGGTTTGTCACTCGCATACCCGGCGCTGCGCAGTCACTATGAATCAGGCCGGCTGCGGGCACGGGTGCCTCGTCGAACATGGGTTCGCTTAGAGGTTTCAACGCATCGGCCGGATACCTGCCCGCTGCGGGCCCACACCCGGCGGCGAGGTCGGGGCTCTGCACCGACGTCGCGCATCATCATGCGAGCTGCCGCCGACTGAAGTCACTCGATCTGGGACCCGAACTTCATCGCCCTCGAGGCATCGACGGCGTTTCTCGAGCACTTTTCGCGTGCTCGCCTCCCGAGGTGCCTCAGCTAAAAGTGAGCGCGAAGCGGTGGTTGGTGCCTCACGCAT
>NZ_VYIK01000027.1 GCF_008709575.1 Mycobacterium sp. | reverse complement strand
CACCCACATCCGCAACCGGCACAACACACGACCTGCCGCGTGACGTTGACAGAGGTGTATCATTGCACTTTCGCGGTCGCGGTGATGTATTCGGAGTGCAAGACGGCATCGACCTGAACATCGACGTCAGGCGGCGTGTGCCCGTAGCCGGCTTGCAGCTGCAGCGTGTTGCGGACCGGATCAACGGTCCACCCATGATCGGCCAGCCAGCGGGCGGGCGGGGTCTTGGTCTGCTCGTCGTAGGTCAGCGCGGAGAAGTCGGCACCACCGGACAGCAGCCCGGGATATCTCTTCTCCAGCGCGGCAAGCTGATCCCAGGTGTGCCGCGAGCCCAGGGCGCCGATCGCCAAGTGGCTGCCCGCTGCGGAAAGCGCACTGATGCGGGCCAAGAGCGCATCCTGCGCCTGGCCGGTCAAGTAGGGCAGTACGCCCTCGACCGACCAGGCCGTGCGAGCCTGCGGGTCGAATCCTGCCGCCTGCAATGGTATTGACCAGTCGTGGCGAAGATCGGCGGCGACGACTTTGCGTCGAGCAGCCGGTTCGAAACCTTTTTCGGTAAGCACCCGCGATTTGAACTCCAGGACTTTCGGCTGGTCCACCTCGAACACTGTCGTTCGGCTGGGCCAGTCGAGCCGGAATGCCCGGGAGTCCAGTCCCGCGGCGATGATCACCGCTTGGCGGATGCCGTCCGCCGTGGCCGACATGAAGAACTCGTCGAAGAACCGGGTCTGTACGCCGTACAGCCGCGGAAACACCATGGCGCCCTCGGTTCGCGCCGGAGTGGCCAGCAGCCCGGTCAGATACGGATCGGCCGACGCCGCGATGAAGTGCTTCGCGTACTCGTCGCGAACCAACGGCTGCGGACCGAGAGCGTGCACAGCCCGCCAGCCGGCCACCACCAGCGCGGTGTAACCCACGCTGCTGACGATGTCCCACTCGTCGTCGTCGGAGCGCACCGTCATGCTTCTCCTCCATGGTTGGCCATCGTCATAGTTCCAACAGAACGGTCACTGGGCCGTCGTTGACCAATTCGACCTGCATCCGCGCACCGAAACAGCCGGATTCCACCCGGGCACCCAGGTTCTGCAGCTCCCGGACGAACACCGTGACCAGCGGCTCGGCGACCGCGCGCGGCGCGGCGGCGTTCCAGGACGGGCGCCGGCCCTTCGCGGTGTCGGCGTAGAGGGTGAACTGGCTGACCACCAGGATCGGCGCAGCGATGTCGGCGGCGGATTGGTCGTCGTCGAGGATGCGCAACTGCCAGAGCTTTTCGGCGAGTCGGCGGGCCTTGTCGACGTCGTCGCCGTGGGTGACCCCGACGAACGCGAGCAGTCCCTGGCTGTCGGGCTGGATCGCACCCACCACCTGCTGGTCCACCGATACCGTCGCAGTGGCGACGCGTTGCACCAGCACCCGCATGGGTCCGATGCTGCCATGCCCCGGTGGTGCCGACGGCGCCGCAGGTAGTGTCGGTGCGTGTCGGTGCTGGTCGCGTTCTCGGTCACCCCGCTCGGTGCCGGGGAGAGTGTCGGGGAGTACGTCGCCGAGGCGGTGCGGGTGGTCCGCGAGTCCGGATTGGCCAACAAGACCGAGGCGATGTTCACCGAAGTCGAAGGCGAGACCTGGGCCGAAGTGATGGGCGTCGTCCAGCGCGCTGTCGAGGCGGTGGCGGCCCGCGCGTCGCGGGTCAGCGCGGTGATCAAGGTCGACTGGCGCACCGGCGTGACCGATGCGATGACGTCGAAGACCGAATCGGTGGAACGTCACCTGGGCACGCCGAAGCCGTAGCGCGCACTTTAGTGTCGTACTGGTGAGTGCGCGCGCGGGAATCGTCGTCACCGGGACCGAGGTGTTGACCGGGCGGGTCGCCGACCGCAACGGCCCGTGGATCGCCGAGCAGTTGCTCGAGCTCGGTGTCGAGCCGGCCCACATCATGATCTGCGGTGATCGGCCCGCTGACATCGAGGCGCAGCTGCGGTTCCTGGCTGACGAAGCGGTGGACCTGATCGTGACCAGCGGGGGACTGGGGCCGACAGCCGACGATGTGACCGTGGCGACCGTGGCCCGGTTCTGCGGTCGTGAGCTGGTATTGGACCCCGAGCTTGAGAACAAGATCGCCGCGATCGTGACATCGTTGATGGCCCGCATCGACAGCGGAGACGCGGAGGCGCTGCTGGCGGCCAACCGCAAGCAGGCGATGATTCCGGCCGGAGCACTGACGCTCGACCCGGTGGGAACCGCACCGGGCCTGGTGGTGCCCGGCACGCCGACTGTGGTGGTGCTGCCCGGGCCGCCGCGCGAACTGCAGCCGATGTGGCGAGCCGCGGTGTCGACGCCGGCTGTTCAGCAGGCCATCGCCGGGCGCACCAGCTACCGGCAGGGCACGCTGCGACTGTTCGGGTTGCCGGAATCCGGGTTGGCCCAAACCCTGCGTGACGCCCAAGAGCGGCTCCCGGGGTTCGGGTCGCTGGAGATCACCACCTGCCTGCGGCGCGGGGAGATCGAAATCGTCACCCGCTACGAGCCTGAGTTTGCCGACGTGTACCGGAGGCTGGTCGAATTCCTTCGGCAAAAGCATGGTCAATATCTCTTTTCCGAAGACGGATCGACGGTGGACGAGCTGGTCGCGCGGTTGCTGAGTGGCCGGCGAATCGCCACGGCGGAGTCGTGCACCGCCGGGCTGCTGGCGGCCCGGCTGACGGAGCGGCCGGGATCCTCGGCCTACGTCGCCGGTGGGGTGGTGGCCTATGCCAACGCGGCCAAGGCGCAGCTGCTCGGCGTGGATCCCGCGCTGATCGACCTGCACGGCGCGGTCTCCGAACCGGTCGCGGAGGCGATGGCCGCCGGTGCACTGCGCCGCTTCGGGGCGGACACCGCGGTCGCGATCACCGGCGTCGCCGGTCCGGGCGGGGGAACCAAGGACAAACCCGTGGGCACGGTGTGCTTCACGGTGTCACTGGCCGACGGTCGCTCGCTGACGCGAACCGCCCACCTGCCCGGCGATCGCGCTGACGTGCGAGAGCGCTCGACGACGGTCGCGATGCATCTGCTGCGGCGTGTGCTGAGCGAGCACTGATCCTGAGCCGTGCGTCCGGCATAGCATCGGCTGTCCGCCCCGCTCCCCGGAAGGCCTTCCGGGGAGCGGGCCGGGACTGCCGCGACCGACGGCGTCGGCGGATTTGGTGGTTCGGCGGTGAGCTGAAAGTCCCTGTACCACTTCCCGAACACCGGCAACGCCCCATTCGGCGAACAGCCCATCGACATCGTCGTACCGGACCAGGCCGGGCTGAGCGCACCAGTGGCGCGTGTCAGCTGCCCCGCCGAGCCGCAGGTCGCTATCAGATGGCGTCTCCGATTTCCCGGAGTAGCGCGGCTTTGCCCTTGGCGCCGACGATGCGTTTGATCGGTTGACCGTCTTTGAACAGGATCATGGTGGGGATGGACACGACCTGGAATTGGCGGGCGGACTCGGGATTGGCGTCGACGTCGAGCTTGGCGACGGTGAGCTGGCCGGCTTTTTCGGCCGCGATCTCCTCCAGGACCGGGGCCACCATTTTGCACGGCCCACACCAGGTGGCCCAGAAATCAACCAGCACGGGCGTGCTGGCCGACAACACGTCGGTGGCAAACGACGCGTCAGAAACGGTCACCGGAGCGGTGGGGTTATCCGTGTTGGTCATTGCTGAGCTCCAATCAGATCACTGTCGGTGCTTCCGGGTTCGCCGGACCCGGCATGTTCGGCCAGCCAGCGTTCGGCGTCGATCGCCGCTGCGCAACCGGTGCCCGCAGCGGTGACGGCCTGACGGTAGTTACGGTCCACCAGATCCCCGGCGGCGAACACCCCCGCCAGCGAGGTCTGGGTACTCGGTGCGCGCACCACCACGTAGCCGTCCGAGTCGCACTCGAGCACATCACGGACCAACTCGGAACGCGGATCGTGGCCGATTGCGACAAACATCCCGGTCACCGCCAGGCTGGATTCCGCACCGGTGACGGTGTCGCGCAGCCTGAGCCCGGTGACCGAATTCTCGCCTTCCACGGCCACCACCACACTATTGGTGACAAACCGAATCTTGTCGTTGTTGCGGGCCCGTTCCAGCATGATCCTGGACGCCCGGAACTCCTCGCGGCGATGCACGATCGTCACACTGCGGGCAAAGCGGGTCAAAAAGGTGGCTTCCTCCATCGCCGAGTCCCCGCCGCCGATCACCGCGATGTCTTGGTCACGGAAGAAAAACCCGTCGCAGGTCGCACACGAGCTGACACCCCGGCCCAGCAGTTCCTGCTCGCCCGGTACGTGCAAATAGCGCGCGGCGGCGCCCATGGCCAGAATGACCGCCCGCGCATGATAAGTGTCCCCCTCGCTGGTCACCACCGACTTGACCGGTCCGGTCAGCGACACCGACTCGACATCTTCCGGCCGCAAGTCGGCGCCGAACCGCAGTGCCTGCTCCCGCATCTGGTCCATCAACTCCGGCCCGGTGATGCCGTCGCGAAAGCCCGGGTAATTCTCCACCTCGGTCGTCGTCATCAACGCCCCACCGAACGAGGTACCCTCGAACACCACCGGCGCCAGTTGAGCCCGTGCCGCATATAACGCCGCGGTATATCCCGCCGGCCCGGAGCCGATCACAATCACCTCATGTACATCACTGCTAGCCGTCATAAACACCTTCCAGTCAGCAACTCCAGCCGCGGTATTTTTCAGCTTAGGTCGCATCGGCGGCTGTGCCAGTAGCAGCCCAGTCGGCCTGCGCGAAGATGTACCACAGAATCGTCGCCGGTACACATTTTGTGACACCGTGTTAATCCGGTCGCCGCGGCCACGTGAGAGGGCTCACACCACCTCATTTCCGTCGACTCGAAACTCCGGGCCGGCCCGGTTCGGCCTGCTCAGACGCCTCGACGGCGGCGCAGGCGGCGTTGGGCACAACGCGCTGTTGTGGCCTCACAACAGTCGAGCCTCTACCTGGGTTGTCGGGGCGGAGGAACGATCGTGGCTGTGACCCGTAGAGTTGAGCGAAGTACCGTCGCGTCCTAGCGCGCGCTGATCAACGGGGACCTCGTTGTTGTGGGCTTGACCGGACATGACCGCCGCCACGCGGTCGGGTCGGCGGGCGCGGGATATTTCGTCAACGGCGATGCTCGTGATCCAGGCCAGCGATTTCTATGAAGGAGATGAAGGGTCGATGACAACACCTCATCCCACAAAGGGTCCCACAAAGGGTCCCGCAAAGGCGCCCGCTAAGACGCGGAGTGAGGGACAGTGGGCGCTCGGTGAGCGGGAGCCGCTCAACGACAACGAGAGATTCAAACAGGAGGACGGGCCCCTGAATGTGCGGGATCGGATCCTCAACAAGTACGCCAAAGAAGGATTCGACAGCATTCCTCTGGATGATCTTCGGGGACGTTTCCGCTGGATGGGGATCTACACCCAACGGGAGCAGGGCTACGACGGCAGCTGGACCGGCGACGAGAACATCGACACCATCGAAGCCAAAAACAGCTTCATGATGCGGGTGCGCACCGACGGGAAGGCGTTGTCGGCCACGACGATGCGCACGCTGGGTCAGCTTTCCCAGGAATTTGCCCGGGACACGGCCGACATCGGAGACCGGGAGAACATCCAGTACCACTGGATCCGCATCGAAGACGTTCCCGAGATCTGGGACCGGCTGGCATCGGTCGGCCTGACCACCACCGAGGCCTGCGGCGACTGCCCACGCAGCTTCCACGGTTCGCCGCTGGCCGGTGAATCACTGGACGAGGTTCTCGACGCCACCCCGGCCATCGAGGAGACCGTGCGGCGTTTCATGAACAACCCCGACTATGCGAACCTGCCGCGCAAGTACAAGACCGCGATCTCGGGCTTGCAGGACGTCTCCCACGAGACCCACGACGTCGCGTTCATCGGGGTCAACCACCCCGAACACGGTCCCGGAATGGACGTGTGGGTGGGCGGCGGCTTGTCGACCAACCCGATGATGGCCCAGCGGCTCGGCGCGTGGGTTCCGCTCGAGGAGGTGGCCGATGTGTGGGAGGGCATCACCAGTGTGTTCCGCGACTACGGCTACCGACGCCTGCGCTCCAAGGCGCGGCTGAAGTTCCTGGTCAAAGACTGGGGCGTGGAAAAATTCCGCCAGGTTCTCGAAGACGAGTATTTGGGTCGCAAGCTGATCGACGGCCCGGCGCCCGAGCCACCCAAGCAACCGATCGACCATGTGGGCGTTCAGCGGCAGAAGAACGGCCTCAACGCGATCGGCGTCGCGCCGATCGCGGGCCGGGTTTCCGGAACCACGTTGTGCGCGGTGGCTGATCTCATGGAGAAAGCCGGATCGGAACGGGCGCGGCTCACTCCGTACCAGAAACTGGTCATCTTGGACGTGCCCGATGCCATGGTCGACGAAATGGTCGCAGGTCTGGACGGCTTAGGTCTGCCCTCCAAGCCCTCCCCGTGGCGCCGGAACACCATGGCCTGCACCGGCATAGAGTTTTGCAAGTTGTCGTTCGCCGAGACCCGGGTCCGCGCCATGACCTTGGTGCCCGAGCTGGAAGAACGGTTGGCCGACATCAATTCCACACTCGACGTGCCGATCAGTGTGCACCTCAACGGCTGCCCCAACTCGTGCGCCCGTGTCCAGGTCGCTGATATCGGGTTCAAGGGCCAGATGGTCGACGACGGCCACGGCGGCTCGGTCGAGGGTTTCCAGGTACACCTCGGCGGCAGCCTGGGCCAAGAGAGCAATTTCGGCCGCAAGTTACGCCAGCACAAGGTCACCAGCGATGAAATCGGCGATTACATCGATCGGGTGACGCGCAAGTTTCTCGAGCAACGCCAAAACGGCGAACGCTTCGCACAGTGGGCTATGCGAGCTGACGAGGCGGAGCTGCGATGACCACCAGGGACAGGACATTTTCCGAGCAGGAACTGCGCGAGGTGGCCGAGCGCGGCGCCAAGGACCTCGACGGCGCCGGCGCAATCGACCTGTTGCGTTGGACCGACGAGAACTTCGGCGGTGCCGACGGTGACTGGACCACCTGCAGGTACGTTGTCGCGTCCAACATGCAGGACGCGGTGCTAGTGGATCTGGCCGCAAAGGTGCGCCCGGGCGTGCCGATTCTGTTCCTGGACACCGGCTATCACTTCGCGGAGACCGTAGGCACCCGCGATGCGTCCGCAGCCATGTACGACATCCACGTGATCAACGTCACCCCTGAGCACACGGTGGCCGAGCAGGACGAACTGCTCGGCAAGGATCTGTTCGCCCGCGACCCCAACGAGTGCTGCCGGCTTCGTAAAGTCGTTCCGTTGACCAAAGTTCTCGCCGGATACGACGCCTGGGTGACCGGGCTGCGCCGCGTCGACGCACCAACACGCGCCAATGCGCCGCTGATCAGCTTCGACGAAGCGTTCAAACTGGTGAAGATCAATCCGCTGGCCGCCTGGTCAGATCAGGACATGGCCGACTACATCGCCCAAAACAACGTGCTGGTCAACCCGTTGGTGGAAGAAGGGTATCCGTCGATCGGCTGTGCCCCGTGCACCAGCAAGCCGGCACCGGGCGCCGACCCGCGCAGCGGGCGCTGGCAGGGACAGTCCAAGACCGAATGCGGGTTGCATATCTCATGAACCCGCTCGTGCTCACCGCACACGGCAGCAAAGATCCACGATCGGCCGCTAACGTGTGCGCCGTGGCCGAGTTGGTCGAGCGGCTGCGGCCGGGCCTGGACGTGCGGGTGGCGTTCTGCGAACAGAACACCCCGAATCTCGTCGATGTGCTGGCCGGTCTTCGCGATGCCCGTCGGGCTGTCGTGGCGCCCTTGCTGTTGGCCAGGGCATACCATGCCCGCGTGGACATCCCCAACCAAATCGTCCGTGCCGCTGCGCACGGTGTGCGACAGGCCGAGGTCTTGGGCGAAGATGACCGGCTGGTCTCGGTGGTGCACGAGCGGCTTGCCGAGTTGGGTGTTTGCGACCGTGACCGCGGATTGGGTGTGGTGATGGTCGCGATCGGCTCGTCGGACGGCGCGGTCAATGCCCGTACCGCGACAGTGGCGGCCAAACTTGCGGCCGGCACCCGGTGGGTGGGTGCCATGATGGCTTTCGCCACCGGCCCGCAGCCCTCGGTGGCCGCTGCCGCCGATGAGTTGCGACGCCGCGGAGCCCGTCGACTCGTTATTGCGCCGTGGTTCTTAGCGCCGGGGCTGTTGCCCGACCGGGTGCAGGCCTATGCGCGCGAGGCTGGGATCGCGATGGCAGCGCCGCTGGGTGCGCACCGACTGGTGGCCGAGACGTTGCTGGACCGCTACGACCGCGCGGTGTCGGTCCGGGCCGCGGCCTGAGGCGAGTGCAGTCGTCATCGGCGACGCTTCGAAGCACGGCTGTTGATGTGGCTGAGCAGTTCGCGTATCGCGCCCGCAGGAGGCGTCTTGCCCCCGGCCCAGATCGCGCGAATCCGACGCCGCAGGTTCAACTCAGGAACGGCGACGGCGCGCAGTCGGCCGGTTGCCAGATCGTCGGCCACCGCCAACCTGCTCATAACCGCCGGGCCTGCGCCCGCAAGAACAGCGGCACGCACCGCTGCGGCAGAAGACAATTCGAGCACAGGTGGTGCTTGTTGCAGGTCGTCGCCAAGTGCCTGCTTCAGCGCCGCTGTGAATGAATCGCGAATGCCGGAGTGCGGTTCGCGCGAAACCAGCGGTGTTTGGGCAAGCTCGGAGGCGCTCACGCCGCCGGACCGCTTCGCCCATTTATGCTCCGGCGGCACGACGATCACCAGTTCGTCTCGGGCAACCACGCAGCTGCCCAATCCCTGGGGTTGACCAGGGCTTTCGACGAAACCCAGGTCGGCGGTGCCGTCGCGAACCGATGCGATTGCACGTTCGCTATTGGTCGCAGTCAAAATCACCTCGGGCGTGGCACCGTCTGGTCTGGCCGACCGCAAAGAGACCAGCCAGTTGGGCATGAGTTGTTCGGCGACCGTTTGGCTGGCCACCACCTTGACCCGCTGCCGGCTTTCCGCACGCAACGAGCTCAGGTGTGTGTCGACCTCGTGGGCGACGTCGATCAAGCGGGCCGCCCACTCGGCGACGGCGGCACCGGCAGGCGTGAGCTGCGAGCCTCGAGTGGTCCGGACCGCCAAGCC
Organism: Mycobacterium sp.; assembly: GCF_008709575.1. Classification (GTDB taxonomy): domain Bacteria; phylum Actinomycetota; class Actinomycetes; order Mycobacteriales; family Mycobacteriaceae; genus Mycobacterium. The sequence continues at coordinate 36,448 of NZ_VYIK01000027.1, read as the reverse complement.
CACCCCTATCTGCGCCTCCATCGACGCCAGCCGTGCCGACACGGCCTGCTGGGTCAGCCCGAATTCACGGGCGGCCGCGCCGAGACTGCCCGTTCTGGCGATCGCCAGAAAGATTTCGAAGGAAGCGATATCAGGCATACGAGAACTGAGCACCGTCCTCAATCGAATCACAAATCAGCTTTGTATGCACTGGCGAAACACTGTCGTTCGGCGCCGACACGATTCAAGGACGACCCGGGTGATCCGCGACGGGCCGCGTCGGCCCCGATGGCTCACAATTATCTATTGTGACTCCACAATACCGAGACCTCTACTGCCGATAGGCTGAATCAAGAACGATGAAAGAGGGAACTGGCCGGCTATCCAACCAGGCGCAGGCACCCGTGCCGCGTCATCGTCGTCGCGGTACGGGGTAGCCTGTTCGTCGCGATTTTCATGGCTGCAGGAGGCTTTGCGTATGCGTCCATACCACGTCGCGATCGTGGGATCGGGCCCGTCGGGCTTTTACGCGGCAGCAGCGCTGCTGAAGGCCGCCGACACCACAGAGAACATCGACGTCGCGGTAGACATGCTGGAGATGCTGCCGACGCCCTGGGGTCTCGTGCGATCCGGTGTGGCTCCCGATCACCCCAAGATCAAGTCGGTCAGCCAGCAGTTCGAAAAGATCGCCGAAGACCCGCGTTTCCGATTTTTCGGCAATATCAAGATCGGCGAGCAGGTCCAGGCCAGCGAGCTTGCCGAGCGCTACGATGCGGTGATCTATGCCGTCGGGGCGCAGTCCGACCGTGCCCTGGGCATTCCCGGTGAACAGCTGCCCGGTAGTGTCGCGGCGGTCGACTTCGTCGGCTGGTACAACGCGCACCCGCACTTCGCGCAGATGGCGCCCGATTTGTCGGGAGCCCGAGCCGTCGTGGTGGGCAACGGCAACGTGGCCCTCGACGTCGCGCGCATGTTGGTGACTGATCCCGCCGAGCTCGCGGTCACCGACATCGCCGATCATGCCCTGGAGTCGCTGCGCTCGCGCGGAGTCGCGGAGGTGGTGCTGCTTGGTCGGCGCGGTCCCCTGCAAAGCGCATTCACCACTCTGGAACTGCGCGAGCTGGGAGAGCTCGAGGGTGTCGACGTGGTAGTGGATCCCGCCGATCTGGAGGGCATCAGCGACGAGGACGCCGCAGCGGCGGGCAAGATCGCCAAGAACAACATCAAGGTACTGCGCGACTACGCCGGTCGCACTTCCCGGCCGGGGCACCGCCGCATTGTGTTCCGGTTCTTCACCTCGCCGATTGAAATCAAGGGAAATGGCAAGGTGGAAAGCATTGTGCTCGGCCGCAACGAGCTGGTCAGCGATTCCAGCGGCCGGATGGTGGCCAAAGACACCGGTGCCCGAGAGGAGCTGCCCGCGGCGCTGGTGGTGCGGGCCGTGGGTTACCGGGGTGTGGCCATACCGGGCCTGCCCTTCGACGAGGGACGCGGCACCATCCCCAACACCGACGGTCGGATAACAGGGCGGCGCAACGAGTATGTCGTCGGCTGGATCAAACGCGGTCCCTCCGGGGTCATCGGCACCAATAAAAAAGACTCCCAGGACACCGTCGACACCCTGCTGGCCGATCTGGCCAAAGGCGAACTCGCCGACTTCGGCGCCGACCACGCCCGCGAACTTGCTGATTGGCTGACCTCACGTCAACCCAAACTGGTCACCCATGCGCACTGGAAACGTATCGACGACTACGAATGCTCTGCCGGGCAACCACTGGGCCGACCCCGCGTCAAACTCAGCACCCTTGACGACCTCCTGCGGGTCGGCCACGGCTGAGCGCTGCGGGACTGCATTCGCTAGCCGGTCGGCTGGCAACGTGACGTGCAACGCGACTGACAACAAGGAAGGACACCTGCGGTGACATACGTCATTTCCGAACCCTGCGTCGATCTCAAAGACAAGGCTTGCATCGAGGAGTGCCCGGTCGACTGCATCTACGAGGGCGCCCGGATGCTTTACATTCACCCCGACGAATGCGTCGACTGTGGTGCTTGCGAGCCGGTGTGCCCGGTCGAGGCCATCTACTACGAAGACGATCTCCCGGACCAATACAGCGATTACATCCAGATCAACGCCGACTTCTTCGCCGAGCTGGGGTCACCCGGCGGCGCCGCGAAGGTCGGAATGACCGAGAACGACCCGCCCGCGGTAAAGAATCTGGAAAGCAGAGCCGAAAGCGTGTAAGTCAACCCGCCGTACGGATGCTCACGGAAGCTTGTCCTGCTCATAGGGACAGTAGACGTCCACCGACGCGGTGATGAACCTGAGCACGGTGGTGTGCACGCGGGCGGGGACGAGGCGCAACCTCGGATTGTCGTCATAGGCGATGTTGGCTTCCTGCTGCGCTATGGCGGGCACCGAGGCGCCGCCGTCGAGTTCGTGACAGATATCGTGGGCCCGGGCGATGAGCTCCGGCACGCCATCGATGGCGCCGATGTCCTCTTCCTCCAAAAGTGCCAGAAACTGCTGATCTTGGTTGGGATCGGCGTTTGCCGCACTGCCAAACGCAGTCGCGGCGATCACGGCCGCGGCGGTGACGCCGAACAGGGCCCCTGTCAACGTGACGCGCCGGACGCAACTCCGCCCCGCACCCCCTAACCGCGGCCGTTGAGATCTCTGTTCCGGGGCCGCGTCAGGCTTGTTTGCCGTCGTGGCCGGTTTCAGACCGGGGCCGAACTGAGCTGGCCAAGGCATGGGATTTGAGGTGGCAGAGATCATGGTGGTTCTCCGTTAACTGTCCCAATGCTCTCGAGGCTACGCCGTCGAACGCGGGCCGACGAGGTTACGGTGCCGGTGTCGGCATACCAGCAGTCGCTGCCGCTCCACAGCAGAACTGTCAGGATCAGACAACTCGTGGTTGCGACGCCCGCAAACGCGCCAAAAGGGTTACCCCAAAAAGATTCAGCCAACTGCCCCAGCACCGGAGTAGTGTGATAGGTGTCAGGAATTTCAGCTGGTAGGGGAAGGATTCGGCCTACCCGCCGGTGATAGTCGGCATGTCAGGATCGTCATGGCTTCATCACAGGGTTCTTTAACCAATCAGCCTCGTTTTCAATGCATTCGAACTGCGATGGGAGTGCACGGCGCGTGCCGTGCGCATCCGTCGGCGCAGCCCGCCGATAGCTGGGCACCGATGAAAGCGCTTGGCCTCGCCGTCGTCGTCCTGGGCGTGCTCGTGCTGCCGACGTCGGCCGCGCGGATCATCGCTCAATACGAAAACGCGGCTGCCACAACGTTGTGGGATTCGATGCGGCTGGGATCGATAGCGGTTCCTGCAGACCGGCACAGCGAAGCCCATACCGCAGACGCTTTGTGGAAACTGACGCCATTAGTGATCGACGACCCGGAAGCGCGACCGGAATACGCAGCCGGGGATGCTTTCGCATCGGACCCCAAGGGTGTTCGATCGGGCTCTGCCATACCCGGCGCGGTCTTCACCATCCTGATCAAGCCCCTTCCCTCTGGAGACAACTCACCTGAGCTGCCCCAGATCCCGGCGCCGACGAAAGACCCGACCCCGCGGCGGATCGCGACACCGCCAGCTGCCAAACGGCCGCTGCCATCTCACCCCGGCAATCCCGCGCTACCGGAAGGACCGGGACCAGGGGAGGGACCCGCACCGCAGGAGCAGACGCCGCCGTCCCTGCCGCCACCGCAAGGTCACGGTCACGTCCGACTGGCACCGTGAGCATGGTGAGGCCGGGTGGAGCCGGCCACGTTGCCGGCAAGCTACCGCAGCCGCCCTGAGCCTCGCCGACCATTCCGGGTTGACAATGCGCGCAGAATCGCTGGCCCGCCCGCGGTTGCCCCGAATCCCTGGTCACGGGCGAGCAACAATCTTGTACCAAACCGCTTGTCTTGCATAGTGATGTCGGCCTGTTCAGGCGAAGATGTCTTCGGCATTGCATGCGCCCCGCACCGGGCGGGTGCGCGCGTCCCGCAGACAGGTGATCGACATGAAACTTTGGCATGACCTTTGGCAATACCTCAGACGTGACCCGGTTTCCGGCGGGAGTGAAGAAAACACCACCACCACAACGGCGTCGCGCCTGGCGCTTCGTCGGCTGGCGGCTGCCGCACTGGTTGTCGCCCTGACCGGAGCGGGTTATCTGGGCTGGACGGAGTACCAGCGTCACCAGGCCGACGTCGCTGCGGCACAGGCGTTCGACGCGGCGCAGAAATACGCTTTCCGGCTGGCCAATTTCGATGCCGACACGATCGACCAGCATTTCGCCGACGTCGAGAGCGGGTCGACGGGGGAGTTTCAGGGTCGACACGTCAAGTCCCGCGACCGCCTTCGCCGGCTTCTGGTGGACAACCAGATAACCACGCGCGGAACGGTTGTCGAGGCGGCGGTCAAGTCGGCCAGTCCGAACAAAGTAGTGGTTTTGATGCTGGTCGACCAGGCGGTGACCAGCGCGGCGTCGCCGGACCCGCAAATTGACCACAGCCGGATCAGGATGACCATGGAGAAAGTCGACGGCCGTTGGCTGGCCAGCGAGGTGGAATTGACATGAAGCGGTGCGTGGGATGGACGGCGGCCGGGCTGATCGCGGTGTCTCTCGTACTTTACGGGGACACCGCCGCCGCGGAGCCGGTCAACTGGGAAGCGATTGCCCAATGCGAATCCGGCGGCAACTGGGCGGCTGACACCGGCAACGGTGACTACGGTGGCCTGCAGATCACCGAACCGACGTGGCAAGCCAACGGCGGCACCGCGGGGTTGCCCTCACAAGCCAGTCCCGCCGAGCAGATCGCCGTAGGAAAGCGGATCATGGCCACCCAGGGACCGGGTGCCTGGCCCACCTGCGCCCAGGCCAGCACCACGGCAAACGCGCCGGTCGGCTCCCTGACCAATTACCTGACGACCTTGATGGCGGACGTGTAACGGTTCACTGCGGCCGGAGATGATCGGATGTGATGACCTCGCATCCGCCGTCTGTCGACCTGCCCGACGTGCAGCTGACCCCGGGCACACCGGTCGGGGTCTACGTGCATGTGCCATTTTGCCTAACCCGGTGCGGCTACTGCGATTTCAACACGTACACCCCAGCCGAGCTGGGCGGGGTCAACCCCGACACCTGGCTGCGGACGTTGGCATCGGAGCTCGAGTTGGCAGCCACGCGACTGGGCGGTCCGGCGGTCGACACCGTGTTCGTCGGAGGCGGGACGCCCTCGCTGCTGGGCGGCGCCCGGCTGTGCGCGATCCTCGACACGGTGCGGCAGCAGTTCGACCTGACACCCGGTGCTGAGGTGACCACCGAGGCCAACCCGGAGTCGACGTCGCCTGAGCTATTCGCCGCGCTGCGCGACGGCGGCTACACGCGGCTGTCGCTGGGCATGCAGTCGGTGGCGCCGCGGGTTTTGGCCACCCTGGACCGGGTTCATTCGCCGGGGCGGGCGGCAGCTGCGGCCAAAGAGGCACAGGCCGCGGGGTTCGAGCATGTCAACCTGGACCTGATCTACGGCACTCCGGGGGAATCCGACGACGACCTGATCCGGTCGCTGAATGCGGCACTCGACGCCGACGTCGATCACGTGTCGGCCTACGCGCTGGTCGTCGAGGAGGGTACCGCGCTGGCGCGGCGTGTCCGGCGCGGCGAGCTCGCCGTGCCGGACGAAGACGTTCTGGCGCGGCGCTACGAGCTGGCCGATGCGCTGCTGGCCGCGGCCGGTCTGCAGTGGTACGAGGTATCCAACTGGAGCCGCCCCGGTGGTCAGTGCCGACACAATCTCGGTTATTGGGATGGCGGCCAGTGGTGGGGCGCCGGCCCCGGCGCGCACAGTTTCGTCGGCACAACGCGCTGGTGGAACGTCAAGCACCCCAACGTCTATGCCCAACATTTGAAGCAAGCTCGGCTGCCGGTCGCCGGTTTCGAGCAGCTCGATGCCCAAGCTCGGCACATCGAGGACGTGATGCTCAGGATTCGCCTGCGCCGGGGGTTGCCGGTCGGGCTGCTCGACGGCCCCGAGCGCGAGCGCGCCGCGGTCGCCGTCAGCGACGGGCTGCTGGTGAGCGAGGGCGATCGATTGGTGCTCACCGACCGCGGACGGCTGCTCGCCGACGCGGTGGTGCGCACTCTGCTGGGCTGAGACAACGCCGGACGCGCGCCGGATTGTTGCCTCGCGCCGAGGTTGGTGTCACGCTAAGCGGCATGACAGACCTCGAAGGATATGTCGATCAGGCGATGGCCGGCCTGGCGGAGCCTCAGCCGATGTACAAGGCGCTGCGGGAGTCCGCGCCGGTGTTCCGCTCGCCGCAGTCAGTGGTCCTGAGCAGCCTCGCCGACATCGAGATGGCGCTCAAGCACACCGAGGTGTTCTCGTCGAACATGGACGCGGTCGATCTGGGCAATCTGCGCCCGCTGATCCCGCTCCAAATCGACCCGCCCGAACACGCCAAATACCGCCGCATCCTTGATCCGTTGTTCACTCCGCGCGAGATGGCCCGGCGTGAACCGGGTGTCACCGAAATGGTGAACCAGATGATCGACACCTTCGTCGACCGCGGCGAATGCGATTTCCACGCCGAGTTCGCGGTGCCGCTGCCGTGCACGGTGTTCCTGCAGCTGCTGGGTCTGCCGCTCGAGGACCTCGAAACTTTTTTGGCCTGGAAGGATGGCGTGATCCGTCCGGAAGGAGTGCGCGGCTACACCGAGCACGGCAAGGCCGCGGCGCCGGTGGCACTCCAGATCTATGACTACTTCGAGCGTGCCATCGACGAGCACATCGCCAACCCCCGCGACGACCTGCTCTCCGCGATGATCGCGGCGACGATCGAGGGTCGACCGCTGTCCCGCGAAGAGTTGCTCGACATCTGTTTCCTGTTTCTCATCGCGGGGCTGGACACGGTGACCGATTCGCTGGATTGCTTCTTCGTCTACCTCGCGCGGCATCCCGAGCACCGTCGGCAATTGATCGACGAGCCCGATATCCTGCCCAGCGCAATCGAGGAGCTGTTGCGCTGGGAGACGCCGGTGCCGGGGGTCGCTCGGGTGGCCATTGAGGATATCGAGGTGGCCGGATGCCCGATCAAGAAGGGGGAGCGGGTCAGCCCGCTGCTTGGTGCGGCTAACACCGACCCGGCCGAGTTTCCCGACCCCGAACGCGTCGACTTCCGGCGCAACCCGAACCGGCACCGCGCGTTCGGCGGCGGCCCGCACCGCTGCCTGGGTTCGCACCTGGCCCGCATGGAACTGCGGGTGGCATTGCGGGAATTTCATCGGCGCATTCCCGACTACGAGATCAAACCCGGTGTCGAGCTCAGATACACCCGGGGTCTGCGGTCGGTGGAGGCGCTGCCGCTGATCTTCCCGGTGACCGCGTCATGACAGGCCGTTGATCATGATCCACGTCGCCGTTGACGCGGAGCGCTGCGTCGGGCACGGACGGTGTTACACCTTGGCACCCGATGTGTTCGACGCCGATGAGGTGGGGCACTGCATCGTGCGAGTCGCGCAGGTCGGCGAGGCGCTGCGGGAACAGGCCGTCAACGCCGAGCAGAACTGTCCCGAACAAGCGATCATGCTGTCTGGCTGAAGCACACGAGGCTGCGCGCCCCCTGCCCGGCGGCCATGTCGGTGAAGGCCCGCTCGACGTCGTCGATGCCGATGCGCCGGGTCACCAGCGCCTCGAGGTCGAGCCGGCCGCGGCGGGCGAGCTCGGCGAGCACCGGGATATCGCGCGCGGGATCGCTCGCGCCGTAGACGCTGCCGCGGATGGTCTTGCCGTCGGCCATCAACGACAGCGCGGGAAACACTACTTCTTCGGTGATCCCGGCCGCACCCACCAGCGTGACGGTGCCACCCCGGCGGGTTGCGTCATAGGCCGCGCGGATCGTGGCGGGCTTGCCGACCACCTCGATTGCATGATCGACCCCGGCGCCGCCGGTGCGGTCGCGCACGGCGGCGACCAGGTCGACCTCGCTGGCATCGAGGGTGTCGGTGGCGCCGTTGGCCATCGCAGCCGGCAGCTGGGCGGCGACGCGGTCGGCAGCGATGATGTCCGCCGCACCGGCCAGCCGAGCTCCCTGGATCGCGGCCAAACCCACCCCGCCGCAACCGATGACCAGCACGCTCTCGCCTGGACGCACTGCCGCCGTTCGCAGTACGGCGCCCACTCCGGTGGTGACGCCGCAGCCCAGCAGCGCCGCGTGATCCAGCGAGAGCGACGAGTCGACCGGCACGACGGCCGCGGCCGGAACCAGGGTCTCCTCGGCCAGGGAGCCAACGCCCAGCGCCGGCCACACCGGGCCCGCGGCGCTGTGCGCATAGGGGTCGCCGTAGGCGTGGTCGTAACCGTGCACACACAGCTGGGCCTCTCCGCGCAGGCAGTGTGGGCAACGGCGGCAGGGCACGCTCCAGGTCAGCACGACCCGTGCCCCCGGGCAGATAGTGGTGACGTCGTCGCCGACCTCGGTGACGATGCCGGCACCTTCGTGCCCGAGCGTGCACGGCAGCAGTGTCGGTATCGACCCGTCGCGCAGTGACAGGTCGCTGTGGCACACGCCGCTGGCGGCCAGTTGGACCCGGACCTCGTGGCGGCCCAGCGGCCGCAGCACGAGATCCTGCACCGCGGCGGGCCGGCCGACCTCGGCCAGCACCACCCCTTTCACGCGAGGAGATCTGTGATCGGCGTCATACCGTCTTACGATGGCGGCACGACTGCACCGGGTCAAGGAGACAAAGCCGTCAAGGAGACAAAGCCATGGCCGCACGTTCTTCCGACATGTCGCCGGTGAGCCTGGCGGCGATGCTCACGATCGACGGCACGGCGCAGCCGGGCGCCCCGTACCCGGTGCACAACCCGGCCCGGCCAACCGAGATCGTCGGGTATGCCCCGGCCGCCGACCTCGACCAGCTCGACGCCGCGGTGCAGGCGGCGCGCCGGGCGTTTCCGGGCTGGCGCGGCCGCACCGTCGCCGAACGGGTCGCGGCCGTCGCCAGCGCGGCGGCCACGGCCGCACAGCAGCTCGCCGCCGCCGACGCCGCCCGGCTCTACACCCGTGAGCACGGCAAGGTGCTCGCCGAGGCGCGCTTCGAGCTCGACACCGCTCCGGTGGTCGCATCGCTGCTCGGGTCGATGGCCGAGGCGGCCCTGGCACCCGAGTACCTCGACCCCCCTGCGGCTTGTCCACGGCTGCAGCGTGAGCCCTATGGCGTCGCCGCACTCGTGCTTCCGTTCAACTGGCCGCTGGCTTTGATGACGACCAAACTGGCCTCGGCGCTCGTCGCCGGCAACACCACGGTGGTCAAGGTGCCGCCGACCTGTCCGCTGGCCGCACTACACTTCGGTGCGGCATTCGCCACCGCGCTGCCGCCGGGCGTGGTCAATGTGCTTGCCGGACCGGGCTCCGAGTTGGCACGGGCCCTGGTGAGCCATCCGGGCATTGCCGTGATCTCGCTGACCGGCGGAGCGGCGACCGGACGCGCGGTGATGACGGCCGCCGCGGCGCGGCTCACCCCGGTGCTGCTGGAACTCGGCGGCAACGACGCCGCGATCCTCGGACCCGACATCGCGGTCAGCGATCAACTCGTCGACCGGCTGGTGACCGCGACCTACACCACCGCCGGGCAGGTGTGCATGGCGATCAAACGGCTTTATGCACCCCGCGGACGGGTGGGCGAACTGACCGATGCGGTCTTGGCGCGCTGTGCCCGTGAGGTGGTCGGCGACGGCCTGGACGAGGAGACCACTCTCGGCCCGCTGCACACCGCGGCCAGCCGGAACCGGGTGCGCGGCCTCGTCGCTGACGCCGAGGCGCGCGGTGCAAGAGTCTATCGCGCCGGACGACTGCGCGATGCCGACAGCGGCGGCTATTTCGTGTTGCCGACCGTCGTCACGGATTTGTCGCCGGATGCGGCGCTGGCGACCGAGGAACAGTTTGGTCCGGTGTTGCCGATTTTCGGCTACGACAGCATCGATGAAGCGGTGGCCGCGGCTAACGCCACCGATTTCGGCCTGACCGCGTCGATCTGGACCGCCGACGACGCGCTGGCCGAACGGGTCGCCGCCGAATTGGTCGCCGGCACCGTCAGTGTCAACTGCCACGGCATGGCCGCCCAAGACCCGCGGTTGCCGTTCGGCGGGGTCGGCCAGTCGGGCATCGGCCGAGAACTCGGTGTCGAGGGGATCCGGGCGTTCACTCAGCCGCGGGCGTTCGTACGTCAACCGGCGCCGCGGTGACCGCGATGTCCGGGGCGGGTCGCCGGCCGGAACGCCATAACCACACCGCCGTGCCGATCAGCACGGCGACGAACACGAACACGTAGCTGCCGGAGATCAGGTCGGCCCCGACGCCGCCGAGTCGCACCGAGAGCAGGCCCGCCTCCGGGCTCGCACCGCGCAGCGAGCGGAACCAACCGGCGAGCGTGGCCCACAGCGGCCACAACACCCAGGCCGAACCGCCGCAACGCAGCACATAGGCCCGGTACCCGAGGTGCACTGTCAACGGTGCGAACCACACCCAGTGATGGCTCCAACTAAACGGCGACGCCGCCGAAGGTGCACTGTCAACGGTGCGAACCACACCCAGTGATGGCTCCAACTAAACGGCGACGCCGCCGCGCAGGCCATTCCGACGATGGCGAGAGCCAAAACGCGCTGCCCGCGCCGGTAGCTGGCCGCGGCAAGGGTCACCGCAGCCACTGCGACGACCACCGCCCCCGCGGTGGCCAGCGCCGCAGGGGCGTGCAGCCGCGTCAGCAATCCGCCGACACCGGTATTGGCCAGCGGGTCGACCGAGATCCGGCTGACATCGTGGAAGCCTCCCCGCAGCCAGTAAAAAGCCGAATCCGCCGGCAGCAGTACGAACCCCACGACAATGGTGGCGGCGAGCGTTGCCCCGGCTACCAGCGCCGCGCGCAGGCGGCCGATCGCGACGAGGTAGACGATGAGCAAGGCGGGGGTCAACTTGATCGCGGCCGCCAGCCCGATGCCGACGCCGGCCGACTTGCGTTGCGTGTCAGCCAGCAAATCGGCCAGCACCAGGGTCAGGATCACGACGTTGATCTGACCCAGCTGCAGCGAAAGCCGAACCGGCTCAAGCCATAGCACCAGGCCGAGCAATAACGCTGTCAGACTCCACAGTCCCTGGGATACGGCAAGGCCCATCGCGGTCAGCATGCGCCGGATCGCATAGGTGAGCAACCCGCACATCGATGCCAACCAGAGCACCTGCACCAACGGCTCGGCGACGTAGGCCAGCGGCCGCAGCGCAAGAGCCGCGAACGGTGGGTAGATGAACAGCAAAGTCTTCGGATTGCCGGTCAGCCCAGCCGAGTACAGATCAAGTCCGTCCCGTGCTCGCATCGCTCCGAAGCGGTACACCTGCAGGTCGACCTGGACCAGCATGGCGGGCCAGCGGGCATAGGCCATCAGGTAGAGCAGCAGCGCCACGGCCAACACGGCAGGGCCACCACGGCGCACCCACGGCTGCACCCTCATGTCGCCGCCTCGCATCGGTGGATCAGGCTACCTGTGCACGACCGGTCCCAGCACAACTGGGCGTCCTTTGGTCCAGGAAGGCGAAAAGCTGCGGGTGACGACTCGCGCGTTGACAGCGTAGGGAACCCGTCGTTAGCTTGCGCTATGGCGCTGCTGCCGGACCCGGCTCCGCGTGCGCGACGGTACGTGGTGATCTCGGTCGACGACCACGTCATCGAGCCGCCCGATATGTTCGTCGGACGGCTACCCGCCGCGCTGGCCGACCGGGCACCCCGGGTGGTGGAGACCGACGACGGGCGCCAGGTGTGGCAGTACGAGGACTGCCGATATCCCAATATCGGGCTCAACGCCGTGGTGGGCCGGCCGCCGGCGGAATGGAGCATGGAACCGGCCCGGTTCGACGAGATGCGCCGAGGCTGCTGGGACATCACCGCCCGCATCGCCGACATGGATCTGGCCGGTATCTGGGCCTCGCTGAACTTTCCCTCGCTGATCGCCGGGTTCTGCGGCACGGTCTTTTGGAAGAGCAAGGACCAGCAGCTGGGCCTGGCGGTGCTGCGGGCCTGGAACGACTGGCACCTGCAGGTGTGGGCGGGCAGCTACCCGGAGCGAATAATCCCGCTGCAGCTACCCTGGCTGGCCGACCCGCAGCTGGCGGCCGAGGAGATCCGCCGCAACGCCGCCCGTGGCTTCAAGGCGGTCAGCTTCCCCGAGCTGCCCGCCCAATGCGGGCTACCGAGCCTGCACAGCGGGGTGTGGGATCCGTTCTTCGGCGCGTGCGAAGAAACCGACACCGTGGTGTGCCTGCACACCGGATCGGCTCAGTGGGCGCCGATCCCGGCGCCGGACACCCCCTTCGAGACCATCACCACCCTGTTCCCGGTCAACGGCCTGGTCGCCTGCGCCGACATGCTCTGGTCCGGTGTCCCCGTGCGCTTCCCCAGACTGAACATCACGCTGGCCGAAGGCGGGCTGGGTTGGGCGGCCATGCTCGGCGATCGCGCCGACTACGTGCTGGCCCACTCGGCGTCCGGTCGTGAGGGCGGCTCCTGGAAATCCGAACTGCTGCCCAGCGAGGTACTGCGGCGCAATTTCTGGTTCTGCTCGATCGACGACCCGCACGCGTTCGGTGCGCTGGACGCGATCGGGGCCGACCGCATTCTCGTCGAAAGCGACTATCCCCACGCCGATTCCACCTGGCCGGACACCCAGGAGGTAATCGCGCGCAATGTCACGGGCTTGTCTGCCGAGGACGTCGACCGCATCACCCACCGCAACGCCGCACAGCTATTCCGTCATCCGCTGCCGGATGCGGGGTGGCTACGATGTTAGACCTCGTGATCCGGAATGCCGAAATTGTCGACGGCACCGGGATGTCCGCGTACCACGGTGACGTCGGAATCAAGGACGGGCGGATCGCCGCGGTCGGTGAGATCGCCGACACCGCGGTGCGTACGGTGGACGCGGCCGGGCAGGTACTGGCGCCGGGCTTTGTCGACCTGCACACGCATTACGACGCGCAACTGCTCTGGGATCCCACCGCAAGTCCGTCGGTGCAGCACGGGGTCACCACAGTCATCGGCGGCAACTGCGGCTTCACGCTGGCACCCGCAGCGGCGGGCCAGCAGGACTATCTCACCCGGATGCTCGCGCGGGTCGAGGGTATGCCACTAGAGGCGCTGCAGGCCGGACTGGACTGGCGGTGGTCATCGTTCGGCGACTGGTTGGCCCGCTTGGACGGCCGTATCGCCGTCAATGCCGGATTTCTGGTGGGTCATTCGGTGCTGCGGCTGGCGGCGATGGGCGACGACGCGGTCGGCGGCGACGCCACCGACGAACAACTCGAGCGCATGGTCGAGCTGCTCGAAGGCGCGCTGGCCGAAGGGGCGCTGGGGTTGTCGACGTCGCAGTCGCACACCCATAACGACGGCGCAGGGCAGCCGGTGCCGTCGCGCAGCGCGTCGCGCAAGGAGCTGCTCGCGCTGGCCGCCGGGCTGCGCCGGCATCCGGGCAGCACCCTGGAGGCGATTGTCCCGGGCTGTCTGTCGGGGTTCAGCGACGACGAGATCACCTTGCTCACCGACATGTCACGGGCTGCCGACCGGCCGCTGAACTGGAACGTGCTGGGCGTGTCGGCGGCCAACCCGGCCGGACACCAAAAGCAGCTGAGGGCGTCGGAGATCGCCGCCGAGCGCGGTGCCCGGGTCGTGGCGCTCACCCTGCCGCATGCCATGCAGATCCGGCTCTCGTTTCTCACCGGTTTCGTGCTCGACGGGCTGCCGGGCTGGCGTGAGGTCATGCATCTGCCGGTGCCCGAGCGGCTGCGCGCCCTGGCGGATCCGCACGTGCGTCACCGCCTGGCCGACGGGGCGCAGTCGGAGGAGGCCGGCATCCTACGCGGCCTGGCGCACTGGGAGCGCCTGCTCGTCGTCGAGACGTTCGCCGCGGAAAACGCCGACGCGACAGGGCGTTCTGTCGGCGAAGTCGCCGCCATCCGCGGTCGCGAACCGTTCGACACGCTGTGCGACATCGTGATCGCCGACGAGCTGCGCACCGGGCTGACACCGCCGGCGACCGGCGACGGGGCCGCGGACTGGCGGGCACGCGCCCAGGTGTGGCGGCACCGGGACGCGGTGATCGGCGGCTCGGATGCCGGAGCGCACCTGGACATGATGTGCGGCGCGATCTACACCACGTCGCTGCTCGGCCACGGGGTGCGCGAGCATCAGGTGGTCACCCTTGAGGAGGCCGTCCGGCTGATCACCGATGTGCCGGCGCGCCTGTACGGGCTTCGTCACCGCGGCCGGATCGTGCCGGGCTGGCACGCCGATCTGGTGTTGTTCGACCCGGCCACCGTCGGCCACGGCCCGGAGCGAACCCGCTACGACCTGCCTGCCGGCGCGCCGCGGTTGGTCGCCGATGCCCGCGGCATCAGTTCGGTGCTGGTGGGCGGGGTCGAGGTGTGTCACGACGGGGCGGCCACCGGCGCGCTCCCCGGCACGGTGCTGCGCTCCGGACGCGACACCGACACGGTGCCGGCCCATGGCTGAGCCTGAGCGTGCGGGAACCGTCGAAAAGCGCTGGCTACGCCGGGGTTGGATCCGGTTGATCACGAGCTGGTTTCGTGCGGGGGTCAGCCTTGGCCTCCGGTGAGTGCTCCAGGTAGTCCGCGAGGATGCGGCTGACCATCGACTCGATCGTGGATTCGATCGACGACGCCAAGGTGGCGGTGACCGACGCGATGGCCTGGGTGCGGAAGCGGACCAGCATCGTGATGAGCTCGGCAATCTCGGTGTCGGCAGGCAAGCCTTCGCCGGGCTTGATCGCGTCGGCGACATGTTCGGCGCCCGCGCGCACCAACATCTCGCTGATCCGATCGACCAGGGGAACGACCTGTTCGTGCAGATCGATGAGTTTGTCCATGTTGACGCCGTAGCTGCGGATCTCGCAGAACGCGTCGAGCAGTTTGGGGCGGGTCACACTCGCCTGAGTGCCGTCGATCCGGATGATGCCCAGCTGCGCCAAGCGTTCAAACGCGCGTGGATCGTCGACGCGCCGTCGCACCTCCGCCAGCGGCATCGTCTCGGGCCTTTCGGTGGCCCAGGTGCCGGCGATGGCGGTCTCCAAACCCAGGACATCGCCCAAGTTTTTGCCTTCTTCCCAGGCGCTGAGCATTTCCCGAACGTGCGCGATCGTGTACCCGCGGTCGAGCATCGAGGTGATCAACCGCAGCCGCGTCACATGCGTGTCGTTGTACAACGCGACCCGCCCGACGCGCAGTGGTCGGTGCAGCAGCCCCCGGTCGCGGTAAACGCGAATGTTGCGGGTCGTGGTGCCGGCCAGCCGGGCCAGTTCATCGATGCGATATTCGCCGGACGCCGCCGCGTCGTGGGGATAACGGACCGCCGCGTCGAACAACTGGGCCACCGCGGCCGCGATGACGTCGCGCGACTGCCGTCGGATCCGTGGGGACGCCCGCCGCAGGTTAGCCAGCACACCGGAGATCGTGCCGGCTTCGGTCCGGGGCAGCCGCTGAGCAGCCATCACCTGGTCGCGGAGCCGACAAAGGCGTCGGTCGAGCAGGTGACCGCGTGGTAGTCGGCGAGCCGGAAATGTCGCATCTGGCTAAGATACTGGCTGGCCAACCCGGGATACATCGATGCGTTGAAACCGTCCTTGGTCAGATACCAGCTGCGGCATCCCGACATCCATGTCGTTCTGGTCAGCCGTTTCTGGATGCGTGTGTTGTATCGGCGCTGGACGTCGGCGCGCACGTCGAGATAACACAGATCATTGTCGAGGATGGTTTTGATGCCGCGCACCGCGTAGTCGAGCTGTCCCTCGATGTAGACCAGCAGCGAGTTGTGCCCGGGTCCGGAATTAGGTCCGGTCATAAAGAACAGATTCGGGTACCCGTGCGCATTGATGCTCTTGTAGGCCTGTGCGCCAGTGGCCCAATCGGCGCTCAGTGAGCGACCATTGAGCCCGCTGACCGGAAACGGCGGACCGGTCAGGTGCACGTCGTAGCCGGTCGCGAACACGATGCAATCCAGGCGATGCTCGATGCCATCGCTGGTGCGGATACCGGCCGGGCTCAGGGTAGCGATCGGCCAGTCGATCAGTTTGCAGTTGTCGCGCTGCAGCGCGGGATAGTAGTCGCTGGAGATCAGCATGCGTTTGCAGCCCGGGACGAAGTCCGGGGTCAACTGTCGGCGCAGCCATGGATCCTTGACGGTCAGTCGCAAATGCAGCTTGCCCAGGCGCGCCATCAACCTGGTTAACGGCGTGTTCCACACCAGCGCGACAGCACTGGCCTCGTGGCCCCAAAACAACGCCTGCCGGGCAAGTTCCTGGATCGCCGGCACTTTCGCGAAGACCGCTTTCACCGCCGGTGGAGTGGGAGCGTCGACGCGGGGCAGCACCCAGCCCGGAGTGCGCTGGAAAACCTTGACGAACTCGGCTTGCCGGACCAGTTCCGGGATGATCTGGACTGCGCTGGCGCCCGTGCCGATGACCGCCACCCGCTTGCCTGTGAAGTCGTATTCTCTGTCCCAGCGGGCGCTGTGGATCTTGTGGCCCCGGTAGACGTCGAGACCGCGGATGTCCGGGTAGCGGGGGTCCGGCAGCGGCCCGGACGCCAGCACCACGGTGCGGGCGTGAAAGTCTCTGCGCGCGCGTGTCGTTGCGGTCCAGACGCCGTCTTTCTCGCGGAACGAGAGGCCACAGACTTCCTGGCCGAACCGGATATGGCGGCGGATGTCGAACTCGGTGGCCATGTCTTCGAGATGCCGACGAATTTCCTCGGCGCTGGGATAGGCCCGTGACCAGTGCGGGTTCTTGACAAACGAGAACGAGTACAGCAGTGAGGGGATGTCGCAACTTGCGCCGGGATAGCAAGTATCGCGCCAGGTTCCGCCCACTTGGTCGCTGCGCTCGAGAATAACGAAGTCTCGGACGCCGGCAGCCGTTAGTTTGATCGCGGCGCCCAAACCGGTGAAGCCGGCTCCGATGATCAGCGTTGAGTGAATATCGATGTTCGACATAGGTCTAGACCGTTGGTTCATAGGTGAGCTCAGTGAACCAACTGGGCACCGGTTTGAGTAGGGAGCGGGGATAGCGGTAGGACAGCCACACCATCGCGTTAGCCAGCCGCTGATAGGGATGGTCTGGGTTAACCACCATTGCGGCTTGCCTTTTGAGGACTTGGTAGGTGGGCACCCGCCACGTGTTTTCGCCCCGGTCACCGAGTTGCCTGAAACGTTTGACCGCGTTGTAGAGACGTTCGGGTTCCATGCCCATGTCGATGATCTCGTTGCGGATCTGATTGATCAGTGCGATGCCGATCAGGGCGCCGACGATGGCGCCCGGAGAAACCAGATTGCCAATGAATTCGATGGCCAGTTTGCGGATGGTGCCGTGGCCGATCATATCGAGAACCTCAAAATCGACCACAAGGTGGCGGGATTCGTCGTTGTTGATCTTTTCGAAGACCTGGTGGCATACCGGGTCCTCGACTTTTTCGAGCAGGAACTTCAGCAATGCGCCGTCCAAAGCGACTTCGAGCATCGGGATAATCGTGCCCAGCTGGGACAGTGGCATTCCGTCGGAATAGCGGTCCAGCCACTCGATGGCCAGCCGCACGTTGATGTTGGGTTGGGGCAGGACACCGTTGTCGAGCATGCCCCAGCGCTTCATCAATGCCAGTTCGGCATTGGCGTGACGTTGCTCTTCGGCGTGGAAATACCGGTAGATTTCGGCCAGCGTCGGGGTGGGTGCCTTCTTGGCCAATGCCGCGAATCCGCGAGCACCGACGTTTTCGATCCAACACAGGTCGGCCATGAATGCCTTCAGTTTGGGCCTGAACTCGTCGCTGACGGTCTCGGCTCCGGGTGCGTCCCAATCGATATCGGCGAGCGCCCACTGCCGGTCCTTGATCTTGGCCAGCATCGCTTCCATGTCGATGGCCACCGAATCCTCCTCAGGGTCGTCGGATCAGTGCGACGCTATCCGGGATGCCGCACCGACCATACGGGTGTATGCAGCCGGGGCGAATCGTTTGAATGTCCAGCCGATCTTGGCGTCCAGTTGCGGCATACAGTACAAGTCACCGCGGTCATGGGCGTCCAAGCAAGTGCGCGCGATCGTTAGCGGCGAAACCCCTGTCCAACGGATGAATTTGGTGGCCAGTTCGCTGGATTGAGCACTGATACGGCCAGATTCGACGATGCTGGTCTTGACGAACGTGGGGCACAGCACAGTGACTTTGACGCCTGAGCCGGACAGTTCGGCGGCCAGGGTCTCCGACAACGAAATCACGCCGGCCTTGCTGACGTTGTATGCCGCCATGCCGGGCGCCGAGGCAAACGCGGCCGCCGACGCGACGTTGATGATTCCTCGTCCCGCTTTCGACGGCCCGGCCGCCCTCAAAATCGGAGTGAAGACCTGGCAGCCATGGATCGGCCCCCAAAGGTTGATACCCAGGGTCCACTGCCAATCGTCGAGCGATATCTCGCCGATCGGCTCACCGCCCGCAGCAACGCCGGCGTTATTGATCACCAGTGTGGGTGCTACACCACCGAACCATGTTTGGGCCTGTGCGGCCAGGTCGCGAACGTCGGTGAACCGCGACACGTCACAGCGGATAGCGACCGCTTTACCGCCCCGATCGGTGATCCGCCCAACCGTGGCGGCCGCGGCGGTTTCGTCGATGTCGCTGCAGACCACGGCGCCACCACGACGGGCGAGTTCCTCCGCGAATGCCGCACCGATTCCGCTGCCGGCCCCGGTGACCACCGCCGAGACCTGATGGCTATTCTCGGGCGACTTTCGACCCAGCAGGTTCATGCTGCCCGTCTCCGTCCGTCATGGACAAAGTCAACGACAAATGACGCCATTAGTCAATGGCACAATTGGCGGCGCAGATCGGGGCCGATGGCACGGACATGCCCGCTGTAACACCCGGGCGCCGGCGAACGACACATCTGCAGTAAGCGCTTAGCGCGCCTAATCGTTGACGGAAGGGACAGCGTGATGACCATGAAAGCTTTCGCGACCGGGGTCGCGGCCGTGGCCGCGATCGGAGCCGCCGCAGCAGGCGTGACCGGGGCAAGCGCCTCGGCCGCGTTCCACATCCAACCAGTCGTCTTCAGCGCACCGCTGCCGGCCGACCAGACCGGGGGCCTGCCGACCCCAAGCCAGCTGGCCGGCGTGTTGGCCGGCCTCGCCGACCCGAATGTTCCCTTCGCGAACAAGTCCGGGCTGGTTGAAGGCGGCGTCAGCCCCACCGAGGCGGCCCTGGCCGATCGGGCGCTGCAAAAGGCCGCCAAGAAGGGGCAGCTGCCGCTGTCGTTCACCGTGACCAACGTCGCGGCAGCCGGCCCGGACGCGGCGACGGCCGACGTGGCCGTGTCGGGACCCAAGCTCAGCACACCGGTGACGGAAAACGTCACATTCGTAGACCAGGGCGGCTGGATGTTGTCACGCAGCTCGGCGATGTCATTGCTGCAGGCGGCCTCGGGGCGCTGAGACGATTACCTCCTTGTTGCCGCGAGCGTGCGTGTCGCCGGTCGACACGCTGAGCTAACCCCGTAGCGAGCGCACGCTCGGCCGCCAGGCACCGTCGGCCAACGCCCAGCACCTCGCGTGGACCGGGCCGCTACGCGTTCGCCGGGCCCAGTTCGCGGTCCATGTCGAGTAGCCGCGCGTGCAGCACGGTGCGATTGCGCAGCGCAGCGCGCACCGCCCGGTGCAGTCCGTCCTCGAGGTAAAGGGTGCCGCGCCACTTCACCGCATGCGGGAAAAGATCCCCGTAGAACGTAGAATCCTCCGACAGCAGCCGGTCCAGCGCGAGCACCTTTGTCGTCGTGACCAGCTGGTCGAGGCGGATCTGTTGCGGCGGGATCCGCGACCAGTCGCGGTAGGACAGGCCATGCTCGGGATACGGCTTGCCCTCCCGCACGCCCTTGAAAATCATCTGCGGATCGTCCTTGGCGCGGACCTGCTCACGGTCGATAAGGCTAGTCCCGCTCGACCACCGGCTGCAGTCATTGCCGCCGGTAACCGGCGCCGCTGCCAATCACCGTAAAATGTGGGGGTTAGGGAGGTGGATCGGATGGGAAGTGCCGAGGAGCGTCGCTTTGAGGTGCTGCAAGCCATCGTCGCCGATTTCGTCGCCACCAAGGAGCCGATCGGGTCGAAGTCGTTGGTGGAGCGGCACAACCTGGGCGTCTCGCCGGCCACGGTGCGCAACGACATGGCGGTGCTGGAGGCCGAGGGCTATATCACCCAGCCCCACACCAGCTCCGGACGGGTGCCCACCGAGAAGGGTTATCGCGAATTCGTCGACCGGCTCGACGACGTCAAGCCGTTGTCGGCTGCCGAACGGCGCGCAATCCAGAGCTTTCTGGAGTCCGGCGTGGATCTCGACGACGTGTTGCGCCGTGCGGTGCGGCTGCTGGCCCAGCTGACCCGTCAGGTAGCGATCGTGCAGTACCCGACGCTGTCGACGTCGACGGTGCGGCACCTGGAGGTGATTGCGCTCACTCCGGTGCGGCTGCTGATGGTGGTGATCACCGATTCGGGGCGGGTCGACCAGCGCATCGTCGAACTCGGTGACGTCATCGACGACCACCAGCTCGCTCAGCTGCGGGAGTTGCTGGGCCAGGCGTTGGAAGGCAAGAAGCTCTCGGCGGCGTCGGTCGCAGTTTCCGAGCTGGCCGGGCACTTCGACAGGAAAAACGGAGCTGCCAACAGCCTGTCGGACGCCGTGGGCCGCTCGGCGACGGTGTTGCTTGAGTCGCTGGTCGAGCACAACGAGGAGAGGCTGCTGCTCGGCGGGACCGCCAACCTGACCCGCAATACCGCCGATTTCGGTGGATCGCTGCGCTCGATCCTGGAGGCCCTTGAGGAGCAGGTCGTGGTGCTTCGGCTGCTGGCCGCCCAGCAGGAGGCCGGCAAGGTAACGGTCCGCATCGGGCACGAGACCGCGGCCGAGCAGATGGCGGGCACTTCGGTAGTGTCCACCGCCTATGGCACTTCCGACACGGTCTACGGCGGCATGGGGGTACTGGGGCCCACCCGGATGGACTATCCGGGAACTATAGCCAGTGTCGCCGCGGTTGCTATGTACATCGGCGAAGTGCTGAGTTCGCGATGATCGAGCACCCGTTGCAGTATTTGTGGACAGCCGCCTAAGGCGGTACAAGAAAGGTCAGGCGTGGCACGCGACTACTACGGTCTGCTCGGCGTGAGCAGGGGCGCCACCGATGCGGAGATCAAACGCGCTTACCGCAGGCTGGCGCGCGAGCTGCATCCCGACGTCAACCCTGACGAGCAAGCCCAGGCGAAGTTCAAAGAGATCAGCGCCGCCTACGAGGTGCTCTCCGATCCGGAGAAGCGCCGCATCGTCGATATGGGCGGAGATCCGCTGGAGAACGCCGCCGCCAACGGCTTTGCCGGGTTCGGGGGTCTCGGTGACGTGTTCGAGGCGTTCTTCGGCGGTGGTGCCACCTCGCGCGGTCCGGTGGGACGGGTGCGGCCCGGTTCGGATTCGTTGCTACGGATGCGTTTGACCCTCGAAGAATGCGCCACGGGCGTCACCAAGCAGGTCACCGTCGACACCGCGGTGCTCTGTGACCGATGCCAGGGCCGGGGCACCAACGGAGCCTCGGGACCGGTGACCTGTGACACGTGCGGCGGGCGCGGCGAAATACAGACCGTGCAGCGCTCGCTGCTCGGCCAGGTGATGACGTCGCGTCCCTGCCCGGTCTGTCGCGGCGTCGGCGAAGTCATCCCCGACCCCTGCCATCAGTGCGGCGGCGACGGCAGAGTGCGGGCGCGCCGGGAGATCAGCGTCAAGATTCCCGCCGGAGTCGGCGACGGAATGCGAGTCCGGCTGGCCGCCCAGGGCGAAGTGGGGCCCGGCGGGGGACCGGCCGGCGACCTCTACGTCGAGGTCCACGAACAAAGTCACGACATCTTCGTGCGTGACGGCGACGACCTGCACTGCACGGTCTCGCTGCCGATGGTCGACGCGGCATTGGGCACCACGGTGACCGTCGAGGCGATCCTCGACGGGCTCATCGAGATCACCATTCCGCCCGGCACCCAGCCCGGCTCGGTGCTCACCCTGCGCGGCCACGGCATGCCGCACCTGCGTTCGGGGATTCGCGGCGATTTGCACGTGCACGCCGAGGTGGTGGTGCCCGAGCGGCTCGATCACCGCGACGCCGAACTGTTGCGCGAGCTGAAAAACCGACGCAGCCGCGACGTCGCGGAAGTCCGATCCACCCATGGCGGCCCCGCCGGCGGGTTGTTCAGTCGGCTACGCGAGACGTTCACCGGCCGCTGAGCGGCCCGTGCCCGGTTTGTTCTACGTCGACGCGCTGCCGGAGACGGGGGCGCTGGCCGTGGTCGGTGGCGGCGAGGGGTTCCACGCCGCGACCGTCCGGCGGATCCGCCCGGGCGAGGAGTTGCTGCTCGGCGACGGCGCCGGCGGCGTGGCCCGATGCCGGGTGGAAGCAGCCGCCCGTGACCGGCTGCAGGCCCGGGTGCTGCAACGCTGGCAGGTGTCGCCGCCGCAGCCGCCGGTGACGGTCGTGCAGGCACTGCCCAAAGCCGAGCGGTCGGATCTCGCGATCGAGCTGGCCACCGAGGCCGGCGCGGACGCGTTCGTGGCCTGGCAGGCCGCGCGTAGCGTGGCACGGTGGGACGGCGCCCGGGTCGAGAAGGGCCTGCGCCGCTGGCGCGCGGCGGCCCGCGCCGCGGCCGGGCAGTCCCGACGTGCGCACATCCCGCTGATCGACGGCGTGCTGTCGACCGCGACGCTGGTCCGGGCAGTGGCCGGCGCGGTGGCGTCGGGCACCGTGGTGCTGGCGCTGGACGAGTCGGCCACCGCGGGACTGGCCGGGCTGAGCCTGCGGCAGGCGGGTGCGCTGATGCTCATCGTTGGGCCCGAGGGCGGCATCGCGCCCGACGAGATCGCCGCGCTGACCAGCGCAGGTGCACTCGCCGTCCGGATGGGCCCCGGCGTGCTGCGTACCTCCAGCGCGGCCGCGGTCGCGCTGGGTGCCCTCGGCGTGCTCACACCGCGCTGGGATGAGCGGTCGAAATCGTGACGGCGCGGTTCGGTTCCCCGAATTGCGAGCCACGCGACGCGACGCGAGCGCTAAACTTGCGTTTCAAGTAGTCAATACCCCGGCAGAAAGCAGGCATCAGAAACCACGTGACGCCCCGCGAGACAACCACTGCTGATACCGCTCAGGTGCGCAGCAGCATCGATGTTCCGCCCGACCTCGTCGTGGGCCTGCTGGGTTCGTCCGACGAAAACCTGCGTGCGCTTGAACGCATCCTGGCCGCTGACCTGCATGTGCGCGGAAACGCCCTGACCCTCTGCGGCGACCCGGCCGATGTTGCACTCGCCGAACGGGTGATCGCCGAACTGGTGGCAATCGTGGCCAGTGACCACCACCTCACCCCCGAAGTGGTGCGCCATAGTGTCGCGATGCTGGTCGGCGCCGGCAATGAGTCGCCTGCCGAGGTGCTGACTCTCGACATTCTGTCGCGCCGCGGTAAGACCATCCGACCGAAGACGCTCAATCAAAAACGCTATGTCGACGCCATCGACGCCAACACCATCGTGTTCGGGATCGGCCCGGCCGGCACCGGTAAGACGTACCTGGCGATGGCCAAAGCGGTCAATGCGCTGCAGACCAAGCAGGTCACCCGCATGATCTTGACTCGTCCGGCAGTGGAAGCCGGTGAGCGCCTGGGCTTTTTGCCGGGCACCCTAAGCGAGAAGATCGACCCGTACCTGCGTCCGTTGTACGACGCGCTCTACGACATGATGGATCCGGAGCTGATCCCCAAACTGATGGCTTCCGGAGTCATCGAGGTGGCGCCGCTGGCATATATGCGGGGTAGAACGTTGAATGACGCGTTCATCATTCTCGACGAGGCGCAAAACACGACCGCCGAGCAGATGAAGATGTTCCTGACCCGTCTGGGATTCGGCTCCAAAGTTGTTGTCACCGGAGATGTCACCCAAATCGACCTGCCTGGCGGCGCCAGGTCCGGGCTGCAGGCCGCGGTCGACATCCTCGAGGGCATCGACGACATCTACGTTGCCCAACTGAGCAGCGTCGACGTGGTGCGGCACAGACTGGTCTCCGAAATCGTCGACGCCTATGCCAAATACGAGGCGCCCGGCCTGACGATGAACCGCGCCACCAGACGGGCGTCGGGCAGCCGCGGGCGCCGGTGACGATGCAGAGCGAAGCGATGAGGAGGAACGGCGCCGAGGAGCCGCGCCGGTGACGATGCAGAGCGAAGCGATGAGGAGGAACGGCGCCGATGCGCCGCGCCGGTGACGATGCAGAGCGAAGCGATGAGAACATGAGCATCGAGGTCTCCAACGAGTCCGGTATCGACCTCTCCGAAGTCGAACTGATCGATGTCGCGCGGTTTGTCCTCGACAGGATGGATGTCAATCCGGCGGCCGAACTGTCATTGGTACTGCTGGACAGCGCGGCGATGGCCGATCTGCACATGCGGTGGATGGACCTGCCCGGCCCGACCGACGTGATGAGCTTCCCGATGGACGAGCTCGAGCCCGGCGGCCGGCCCGACGCACCCGAGCCGGGGCCGGAGATGCTCGGTGACATTGTGCTGTGCCCGGAATTCGCAGCAGAGCAGGCCGCGGCCGCCGGGCACTCGCTAGGTCAAGAACTGGCATTGCTGACCATCCACGGGGTGTTGCACCTGCTGGGTTACGACCACGCCGAGCCGGCCGAGGAAAAGGAAATGTTCGCTCTGCAGCATCGGTTGCTCGAAGAGTGGGTAGCCGATCAGGTTGCGGCTTACCATCAGGATTGCCAGACTGAGCGGGACCGTCGGCTGCTGGACAAGTCAAGGTATTTCGACGAGCCGTGACCGAAGTAAGTTCGCTGCTCGGCGCGATCGTATTGATCTGCCTGGGTGGCCTGTTCGCCGCGTTGGATGCCGCGATCACCACGTTATCGGTGGCCCGCGTCGAGGAGCTGGTACGCGAGGGGCGCCCCGGTGCGCGGCGACTGTCAAAAGTGATGAGCGACCGCCCCCGTTACATGAATTTGGTTGTGCTGCTGCGCATCACCTGCGAAATAACCGCGACCGCCCTACTGGTGGTGTTCCTCCGACACAATCTGAGCATGGATTGGGGATTGTTCATCGCCGCCGCGATCATGGTGGTAACCAGCTTTGTCGTGATCGGTGTCGGTCCGCGCACCCTGGGCCGCCAGAATGCCTATTCCATCGCTTTAATGGCTGCCCTTCCGCTGCAAATTATTTCGTGGCTGCTGATGCCGCTCAGCCGACTGCTCGTAGTGGTCGGTAACGCACTGACCCCGGGTCGCGGATTTGAAAATGGGCCGTTCGCATCCGAAATCGAGCTCCGCGAAGTTGTCGATCTCGCCCAGCAGCGCGGAGTGGTCGCCGCCGCCGAGGGCCGAATGATCCAGTCGGTCTTCGAGCTCGGTGACACCCCTGCTCGCGAGGTGATGGTGCCGCGCACCGAGATGATCTGGATCGAAAGCGACAAGTCAGCCGCGCAGGCGACTTCGCTTGCGGTGCGCAGCGGGCACTCCCGAATCCCGGTGATCGGAGAAAATGTCGATGACATCGTCGGTGTGGTTTACTTGAAAGACCTTGTTCGCCAGACTTATTCTTCGACGAACGGCGGCAGCGATATCGCCGTCGCACAGTTAATGCGGCCGGCAGTGTTCGTACCGGATTCCAAGCCGCTGGACGCGCTGCTGCGCGAGATGCAGCATGACCGCAACCACATGGCGTTACTGGTTGATGAGTACGGCGCGATTGCCGGACTGGTGACCATCGAGGACGTCCTGGAGGAGATCGTCGGAGAAATCGCCGACGAATACGACGCGGCCGAGACGGCGCCGATAGAGGATCTGGGCGACAACCGGTTTCGGGTGTCGGCGCGCCTGCCGATCCAAGACGTGGGTGAGCTCTACGAGATGGAATTCGACCACGGCTTCGATGTCGACACCGTCGGCGGGCTGCTCGCCCTGGAGTTGGGTCGTGTGCCGCTGCCCGGAGCCGAGGTGATCTGCCATGGTCTTCGACTCCGGGCCGAGGGCGGCCCCGACCACCGCGGACGGGTTCGCATCGGCACCGTGCTGGTGAGCCGTGTCGACTCCGACGGCGGGCAGGCGTGCGACCATGACGGCTGAACCGCTGGACCCCGAGGATGCCAAGCTGGTGCTGCTGGCCCGGGCGGCGATGGCTCGCTCGGGCGCCGGCAGCGGCGCGGCGGTGCGTGATGTCGACGGCCGCAACTATGCCGCTGCACCGGTGAATCTGGCTGCCCTGCAGCTGACCGCGCTTCAGGCGGCGGTGGCCGCGGCGGTCTCCAGCGGCGCAACCGGCCTCGAGGCCGCCGTTCTGGTGGCCGGTTCCGGCGACGACGCCGGAATCGCGGCCGTCCGCGAACTGTCTTCGGCGGCAAAGATTCTCGTGACCGACAGCGACGGAAATCCCTCATGACCGCAGTGCCCGGCGGCGACCTGTGAACGAATTCCGCTCCGGTTTCGTCTGTCTCGTCGGGCGACCGAACACCGGAAAGTCAACGCTGACCAACGCGCTGGTCGGCGCCAAGGTCGCGATCACGTCGACGCGCCCCCAGACCACGCGGCACACCATCCGAGGCATCGTGCACCGACCGAACTTTCAGATCGTCCTCCTCGACACCCCGGGGCTGCACCGGCCGCGCACACTGCTGGGTAAGCGGCTGGGCGACATGGTCCGCGACGCCTACGCCCATGTCGACACCATCGGCTTGTGCATCCCCGCCGACGAGGCGATCGGCCCGGGGGACCGCTGGATCGTGCAGCAAATCCGCTCCCTTGCGCCCGAGACGACCCTGGTTGTCATCGTCACCAAGATCGACAGGGTGTCCAAGGAGCAGGTGGCCGCACAACTGGTGGCAGCCAGCGAGCTCGTCGGAATCCCGGAAGGCCGGCACGCCGAGATCGTCCCGGTATCGGCGGTGACCGGCGAACAGGTCGACGTCTTGATCGAGGTACTGGCGGCAACGTTGCCGCCCGGTCCGGCCTATTACCCCGACGGTGAGCTGACCGACGATCCCGAAGAGGTACTGATGGCCGAGTTCATCCGGGAAGCCGCCCTGGAAGGCGTGCATGACGAGCTGCCGCATTCCCTGGCGGTGGTGATTGACGAGGTGCGTCCGCGTGCCGGCCGCGACGACCTGGTCGACGTGCACGCGGTCCTCTACGTCGAGCGCGACAGCCAGAAGGGCATCGTCATCGGCAAGGACGGCGCCCGATTGCGGGAAGTCGGCACCGCGGCGCGCAGCCAGATCGAGAACCTGCTGGGCACCAAGATCTATCTCGACCTGCGCGTCAAAGTCGCCAAGAACTGGCAGCGCGACCCTAAACAGCTTCGAAGGCTGGGATTTTAAATGTCACCGAGGATGCCTCCGGCGGCAAGACCACCGCTGGGGGCCGGCGGGACATCGGTGCCGGTGTGCCACCAGGCCGTCGGCTGTTTGGCCGCCCAGCCGTTGACCGCTTCCAGTTCGGCGGCCAGCGACACCAACAACGGCTCGCTGTTGGCGGGGCCCATCAGCTGCACACCTATCGGCAGGCCGTCGGAGGTGAATCCCGCCGGGACGTTGATCGACGGCCAGCCCAGTACGTTCCACGGCCAGGTCACCGGGCACGCCGCGATCATCGCACGGTCAGTGGCCAGGCTGCCCAACGTGTCGAAGCTGTCGACCAGCGGTGGCGGCTGCGCGGTCGTCGGCGCCAGCACCACGTCGACGAACCGGAAAATCGTACCTACTCGGCGCTGATCGGCGGCTTCCCGTGCGCGGGCATTGCGCAGTATCGATTCCGAGAGCACCCGCCCCACCCGCATGTTGGCCAGGGTGCGCGGATCCCAGTCGACCCCGTCGCCCAGCCGCTCGGCCCACTCGAGCAGACCCGAGGTGGACCGGGCCAGAAAGTTCCAGGCCAACCTCACCCCGTAGTCCGGATTGCCCGCCACCACGGTATGGCCGAGCAGCTTCAGTTGATCGGCCACCGTTTCCAGCGCGGCCCTGATCTCCGGGTGTAGCCGGGCTGCGAACCCGGTGAACGGAAACCGCGTCGACATCGCGATCCGCAACGGGCCCGGCGCGCGGCCCACGTGGTCGGACACCCGCACCGGCGGCGGCTTGTGCAGATCACCCTCGGCGTTGCCCGAGGCGGCGTCGAGCACCAGCGCCGCGTCGGCGACGGTGCGGGCCAAAACGCCGTTGACCGTGATGCCGTTGAAGGCTTCCGGCAGCGGCCAGGTCGAGATACGGCCACGTTGCGGCTTGATCCCCACCAGATGGGTCCACGCTGCGGGGATGCGGACGCTGCCGGCCCCGTCGGAACCGATTGCTGCGGTGACCAGTCCGGCCGCTACTGCGGCGGCGCTGCCGCCCGACGACCCGCCCGGGGTGTGCCGGGGCGACCACGGATTGCGGGTATGGCCGAACCCTGGCCCGCTGGTGAATGGCCATTGGCCCAGCTCGCAGGTGTTGGTTTTACCGACGATCACCGCCCCGGCCGCCTTGAGGCGGCGCACCACCTCGGCATCGGCAGTGGCGTCGCGGACATGCCCCGAGGTGCCGAATGCGGTCGGTACCCCGGCGATGTCGACGTCGTCTTTGACCGCGATCGGGATACCGAGCAGGGGAGCGTCCTGGCCGCTGGCCCGCCGCCGGTCGGCCTCGGCGGCATCGGCCAGCGCCGAGTCGGTCAGCACCACGCGGAAGGCGTTGAGCGTGGACTGGCTGGCCTCGATGGCGTGCAGTGAGCGTCGGACCAGTTCGAGCGAGGTCACCGCACCGCTGGCCAGCAGGTAAAGCTGGTCGGTCAGCGTCGGGAGGCGGGATGCGGCAGGGTCGGACATTGCATAAAAGCGTATCGGCGCGGGCAATCAAGCAATGTCGTCATGCAATGACACACTGAGGTGATGCGGCTGTACCGGGACCGGGCGGTGGTGTTGCGCCAGCACAAGCTCGGCGAAGCCGACCGGATCGTCACTTTGCTTACCTGTGACCACGGGCTGGTCCGCGCGGTGGCCAAGGGTGTGCGCCGCACCCGCAGCAAGTTCGGCGCACGGCTGGAGCCGTTCGCGCATATCGATGTGCAACTGCATCCGGGCCGCAACCTCGACATCGTCACCCAGGTCGTCTCGATCGATGCGTTCGCCGCCGACATCGTCAGCGACTACGGTCGTTACACCTGCGCCTGCGTGATGCTGGAAACCGCCGAACGCCTCGCCGGTGAAGAGCGGGTGCCGGTTCGGGCACTGCATCGGCTCACGGTCGGCGCGTTACGGGCGGTGGCCGACGGACAACGGCCCCGTGAGCTGGTGCTGGACGCTTATCTACTGCGCGCCATGGGGGTCGCCGGCTGGGCGCCGGCGTTGACCGAATGCGCCCGCTGCGCCGCACCGGGTCCGCATCGGGCGTTTCACGTCGGCGCGGGTGGCAGTGTCTGCGGGTATTGCCGCCCGGCCGGCTCCACCACTCCGCCGCCGGGCGTGCTCGACCTGATGATCGCGCTGCGCGACGGCGACTGGGAGGCGGCCCAGGCCGCGCCGCAGTCAGCCCGCAGCCACGTCAGCGGGTTGGTGGCCGGCCACCTGCAGTGGCATCTGGAGCGCCGGCTGCGCACGTTGCCACTGGTGGAACACAAGTATCGGGTTGACCGAGCGGTCGCCGACCGGCGAGGGGCGCTGATCGGGCAGGATATGGCCCATGCGGACGAACCGGGGCAGCAGCGCCACGCCTAGTGTCGAACGCCACCGAGACGTCTTCCCTCAGCTGGCACCGGCTCCCGACGACTATCCCACTTTCCCCGACACCTCTACCTGGCCGGTGGTCTTTCCCGAGCTGCCGCCGTCGCCCGGCGGCGGTCCGCGCCGGCCGCCTCAGCATCCGTCGAAGGCGGCGCCGCCGCGGATCCCCGCCGACCAGCTACCCCGTCATGTGGCGATCGTTATGGACGGCAACGGCCGTTGGGCGACCCAACGGGGATTGACCCGCATCGAGGGTCACAAGATGGGGGAGGCGGTGGTGATCGATGTCGCGTGCGGGGCGATAGAAATCGGCATCAAGTGGCTCAGTCTTTATGCTTTCTCGACCGAAAACTGGAAGCGTTCGCCTGAGGAGGTTCGCTTCCTGATGGGCTTTAACCGCGATGTGGTGCGACGCCGCCGGGAAAAACTCAACGAGATGGGCGTGAAGATTCGGTGGGTGGGATCTCGAGCACGCCTGTGGCGCAGCGTCATCAAGGAATTGGCAATCGCGGAGGAGATGACACGCGACAATGACGTCATCACGATCAATTACTGCGTCAACTACGGCGGTCGGACCGAGATCACGGAGGCTGCAAGGGCAATCGCACGTGAGGCAGTCGCGGGAAAATTGAGCCCGGACCGCATCACCGAGGCGACGATCACCCATCACCTGCACCGGCCCGACATTCCCGATGTGGACTTGCTGCTGCGAACCTCCGGAGAAAAGCGGTCCAGCAACTTCATGCTGTGGCAAGCAGCGTACGCGGAGTACGTCTTCTCCGAGAAACTCTGGCCCGACTATGACCGCCGTGATCTCTGGGCCGCCTGTGCAGAATATGCGACACGGCATCGGCGATTCGGGACAGCCTAATGTCGTCGCTACCGGAGCGGCTGGCTTGCGTGCTGGGCGAGGTGTTGTCGGTCCAACAGGAAGCCGACGGCGCGCTGACCGTCCGCCACAACGGCACGTTAGCTTCGTTGCGGGTGGTGACCATCGTCGAGAACCTCGACCTGGTGTCGCTGACTCAGGTGTTGGTTTGGGACCTGTTGTTGACCAAGAAGACCCGCGAACGGGTAGCCGAGCAGGTCGACAGCACCCTGCTCGGGTCGGTGGTCTTGGTCGAAAAGGCCCGTGACACAGCCGCTGCTCGCCCGTCGGGGAAAATCGCCGATGTGATTTTGCGCTACAACTTCCCGGGCTCGGGCCTGACCGACGAAGCACTGCGCACTTTGGTCCTGATGGTGCTCGACAAGGGCAGCGAGATCCGCCGCGCGCTGGTCGCCCACTAGGCCGGCGTGCGACACCGCGAACAGGTCCCGAAGATCTCGATGGTGTGGCTGACGTCGGAAAATCCATGCCCGGCGGCCACCTTCGTCGCCCAGGTCTCGACCTCGTGGTCGCCGATCTCCACGGTGGATCCGCAACTGCGGCAGATCAAATGATGGTGATGATGCTCCGAGCAGCGTCGATAGACCGATTCCCCGGTGTCGTTGCGCAGCGTGTCGACCAGGCCCGCCGACGACATCGACTGCAGAGTCCGATAGACGGTGGTCAGACCGATGTTCTCCCCGCGCCGGCGCAATTCGTCGTACAACTCCTGGGCCGACCGGAAGTCGTCAATCGTGTCCAGCAGGGTCGCGATCGCCGCCCGTTGCCGGGTGGCACGCATGCTGGCGCCGCTCACGACGTGTCCTCGCCCGCGTGAGCCACGGCATCGATGACGATATGAGCGAGATGGTGATCGGCCAGCCGGTAGAGCACTTCCCGGCCCACCCGCTCCCCG
Source organism: Mycobacterium sp. (assembly GCF_008709575.1). Classification (GTDB taxonomy): domain Bacteria; phylum Actinomycetota; class Actinomycetes; order Mycobacteriales; family Mycobacteriaceae; genus Mycobacterium. The sequence continues at coordinate 4,831 of NZ_VYIK01000027.1, read as the reverse complement.
GAGACCACACCGGCCGCCTTGAGGATCTTCAGGTGCTGGCTGATCAGCGGTTGCGGCACGCCGAGCACATCGACCAATTCGTGCACACAGCGCTGGGATTCGCGCAGCTGCAGTACAATCGCGATCCGTACCGGGGCAGCCAGCGCCCGCAGTAGTTCGCCCGCAGCGTCGAGCACCTCGCGCGGAGGCGGCGGACTTGCGGTTGCCCCGCGGTGCCGGTGAGCACCGATTTCGGCGCCCACGTCGGCTGCCATTGACGTTGCGGGAGGCATGACCATCACCTTCGAGCCTGGGTCAATTGAGAATCATTGTCGGGTGAGTCCACTGTCACATGCACGCAGACGCATGTCAAAGGCCGTGCCGTGATCGCTAGGATGACGAAGGCTCTGGCCGGCGATGCCCCCGGATCGTCCCCATCCACAGACAGGAGTGCACCACCTCGTGGCGTCCGTGATCGACACCATCGTGAACTTGGCCAAACGGCGCGGACTGGTTTATCCGTCCGGTGAGATCTACGGCGGCACTAAGTCGGCGTGGGATTACGGCCCGCTCGGGGTGGAACTCAAGGAGAACATCAAACGGCAGTGGTGGAAATCGGTCGTGACCGGCCGCGACGACGTCGTCGGGCTGGATTCCTCGATCATCCTGCCGCGCGAGGTGTGGGTTGCCTCCGGGCATGTCGAGGTGTTCCACGATCCGCTGGTCGAATCGCTGATCACCCACAAGCGCTACCGCGCCGATCACCTCATCGAGGCATACGAACAAAAACACGGGCACCCGCCGCCGGGCGGGCTGGCCGATATCCGCGACCCCGACACCGGCGAGCCCGGCCAGTGGACCGAACCGCGCGAATTCAACATGATGCTCAAAACCTACCTCGGGCCGATCGAAACCGAGGAGGGGCTGCACTACCTGCGGCCGGAGACCGCGCAGGGCATCTTCGTCAACTTCGCCAATGTGATGACGACGTCGCGCAAAAAACCGCCGTTCGGTATCGCGCAGACCGGCAAGAGCTTCCGCAACGAGATCACCCCCGGCAACTTCATCTTCCGCACCCGCGAATTCGAGCAGATGGAGATGGAGTTCTTCGTCGAGCCGTCGACGGCTCCGGAGTGGCACCAGTATTGGATCGACACCCGGCTGGCCTGGTACGTCGACCTCGGTATCGATCCCGACAACCTGCGGCTGTGGGAGCATCCCAAGGAAAAGTTGTCGCACTACTCGAACCGCACCGTCGACATCGAGTACAAATTCGGCTTCGCCGGCAATCCCTGGGGCGAGCTGGAGGGGGTGGCCAACCGCACCGATTTCGACTTGTCCACACACTCGAAGCACTCCGGAGTCGACCTGTCGTATTACGACCCGGTCACCGACACCCGGTATGTGCCGTACGTGATCGAACCGGCGGCCGGGCTGACCCGCTCCTTCATGGCGTTTTTGATCGACGCCTACGTCGAGGACGAAGCTCCCAACGCCAAGGGTGGGATGGAAAAACGCACGGTGTTGCGGCTGGATCCCCGGCTGGCGCCGGTCAAGGTCGCGGTGCTGCCACTCTCGCGGCACGCCGACTTGAGTCCCAGGGCCCGCGATCTGGCCGCCGAGTTGCGCAAGTGCTGGAATGTCGAGTTCGACGACGCCGGCGCCATCGGGCGGCGTTATCGACGCCAAGACGAAATCGGAACACCGTTTTGCGTGACTGTGGATTTCGACACCCTCGACGACCATGCGGTCACGGTCCGCGAACGCGACACGATGACCCAGGAGCGGATCGGCATCGGCGGCGTGGCCGACTACCTGGCGGCACGGCTGAAAGGCTGCTAGGCCAGCCCAGAACCAAACCGCCCCGGTTTCGGGCAGCGCCGAACCTGTCAGAACCGCCCGCCCCCGCCCAGGAACCCGTCGTCACCTGACGACCCTCCGAACGACGCCGGGCCTCCGCTGCCGAAGCCGCCGCGCATCGCGCCGCCGAGAAGATCCCCGAGGATGATGCCGCCCATCATGGCGCCCATATTGCTGCCGCTGTAACGGCCGCGGTAGGCCAATTGCGCGGACTGGACGTCGGCATTGGCCAGGGACTGCGCCTGCACGGCCAGCGACGAGGCGCTGTTGGCATGCGCGATCGCCTCGCTGAGGTTCGTCGCCTGTTTGCCGTGCGCGGCTTGCAGCTGCCGGCTGGCCTCCGCCAACCGGGTGCGCGCCTCGGGGCCGATGCTGCCGCGCCGGGTGTCGATGTAGTCCGAGACCGCGCGCACCCGCGACTCCGCGGTGAAGATCGCCTGCTCGAAGGTGCGGGTGAGGCGCTCGGCGGTGGCGTGTTCCTCGGCGAGCGTGCTCAGCAGCCGATCCAGGGTGGCGTGAGCATCGGTGAGCCGGACGAACGCGCCGAGCGGGTCGGCGGTTCCAGTGGCGCGGGCGGCATCGACCGCGGCGGCGGCGGCGGCGCGTGCTGCGGCCAGGTCGCCCGCATGCGGAGCCACGGCATTGGCGGCGTCGGCCAGGTGGGTATCGGCCTGCTCGATGCCGGACTCGACGTCGGCGATCAGCGACGGCAGCGCGGCGACCGCGCGACGGATGTCCTCGGCGGCGCCGTCGACCGCGTCCAGCAGCGAACGGGCTTGTCCGAGAGCGGCCTCGGCGCCGCGGACCGCGTCGACCAGCCCGGCTTGCCCGCCGCTGACCGGCCGGTTGGCCAGATTACGAGCCGAGGTGATGTTCTGCTCGGCAAACACCAACCGCTCTTTGGCCGAAGCGACGTTGCCCGATACCGAAGCCAATGCGGCGGAGTCGAATTCATCGTGCAGCGCAGCCAGCCGTTGTTCTGCCGGTTCGATGCGCGCGGTCAGCTCGACGACCTGCCGGGTCAGCATGTCCAGCCGCGAGGGCGCGTTGACCACCAGATCACGCAGCTGCTCGAAGGCCTCGGTCTGCGCCTGCAGCTCCTTATCGGCCCGCGCCGCCGACACGATCACCCGGGTCAGCAGTTCGCGCCGCTCGGCCGGCGTCTCGGGTGTCACGTCGTCGAGTTGGTGGCGCACGGTGAACGCTTGCGCTAACGCCGCTTTGGCATTGTTGACCGCCCGGGTGAACGGCTCGGTCCGTTGCTGCCCGAATTCCTCGACTGCCAAAGCCAATTCGTTGGCGCTGGTGCGCACCGCGTTGTCGACGCGCACCACCATCGACTGCGACAGTTCGTCGAGCACGTCGAGCGGCACCTCGGCCAGCGCGTCCGGGTCGGTGAGGTCGATCCGGTTCGCCGCCGCCACCGCGGCCTGGTATCGGCGCAGCCGGCGGTAGCGCATCACCAGCAACAGCGCCAGGACCGCCACTGCGATCACACCCAGCGCGACCAGCAACGGCCGCCAGCCCGCCGCCGGGCCAACACCCCGGCTGCGGTTGAGCCCGTCGGCGGCGGCGATCGCTGCGCCGGCCCAGTCGCCGCGGTGCAGCGCCGGCTCGATCTGGTTGCGCCGCAGGTCGTCCACCTGCCGGGCGGTGACGGTCTGCACCGTCGAGGGCACCACGAACGCGTAGGCACGGGCGCTGGTGGCCACCGCCAGCAGTGCGTCGTAGGCGCCCAAGTCGCTGGCCCGTCGGGTGCTTTGCGCCCAGCTCAGCGGCGCCTGCCCGGAGAAGGTGTCGACGTAGACCACCCACAGCCGCACGTGGCGATCGTCGTAGAGCCTGTCGACGGCCGACTCGACGGCGCTTCGGCTCGAGGCGTTCAATACCCCGGCGTTGTCGGTGACGTAGGCCGGCAGCCGGAACGGCCACTGGGCGACCGCGCCCGGCGCCAGCAGCAGTCCGGCGATCAGCAGCGCCGCCAACACGGCGAAGAACGGGCGGGCGATCCGCATTGGTAGTCAGGGGCGCGGTGTCCGCAGAGCGAACCCGTTTCCCCATCCCCCTTTCAATCCGTGCGTGCGGTTTTCCCGCACACGGCTTACCGATGATCTTCTAGACATGGTTACGCCGCCTTCGGATAGCGGATGGTGCCGCGAAGCCGGTGCAGGCCGTGCCCGTTAAACCACTCCTCGGTCCACTGATCGGCCTGGCCTGCCCGAAGATTGCGGCCCCGCTTCTTGACCATCAAGCGGAACAAACGCCTCATGACATACCAGTCGATCTGGCGGAACTTCTTGGCGGCGTTGCCGGTACGAAAGTAGTTACCCCAACCCCGCAGGATCGGATTCAGCTCCGCGATCACCTCGCGGATGTCCTGCCCCACACGGTTGCGGCCGGTCCGGTCTTTGACCTTGTCCCGGAGCCGTTTCATTGCCCGCTGCGAGGGCCAACGATGCAGGTAGTAGCGGATGACCCGCCGCTGTTCCCACAGCCGCCCCGACATGCGTGCCCGGAAATGGCAACCCAGGAAGTCAAGACCCTCCCGACCCGCTCTAAGGTCCACCACCTTCGTTTTATCCGGATGCAACCGCAACCCCAGCGACACCAGGATTTCTCCCACTGCCGCCAAAGCGTGCTCAGCCTGCGCTGCCGAGCGGCACAACACCACACCGTCATCGGCGTAACGCACCAACTCACCTACCCCACGGGCAGACAACTCGGTGTCGAGCACATGCAAGAAGATGTTGGCCAACAACGGCGAAATGACGCCGCCTTGAGGGGTGCCAGCGACCGTCCGCTCGACCGCACCCTCGACCATCACCCCTGCTTGCAGCCACAAACGCAGCAGTTTGAGCACCCGCCGATCCGACACCCGCCTGCTGACTAGTTCCAGCAGCCGGTCATGATCGATCTCGCCGAAGAAATTGGCGATATCGGCCACCAAAGCGTTCGTCAACACCTTCAGCGAATCGCTGCGCGGTGAACTGCG
>NZ_VYIK01000279.1 GCF_008709575.1 Mycobacterium sp. | reverse complement strand
CGGTTCATGGTGGCAGGCAGGGTCGACGACACCGGTGGGGTTGCCGCGACGCGGGGTCGGTGTGGCCACCCGGCGATAGTATCGCCAACGCGCCGGCCGATCTTATTGCGTGTCGCGCAATGGCATGAAACAGGGCTCGCGGTAGCGGATGAATACCACTTCCCCTGCTGCCGGAGCCCCGTGAATGCCTGTCTACCCCGCCGAGTCCACAAAATCCAGTTCCACCGCCGAGGGTTGTCCATGTTGTGACCGAACACCGCGGTATCCATCGGATTTGACCGACGACCAGTGGATGCTGCTGCGCCCAGAAGCCGAGGCGATCATGGCTGAGCTGCGCCACGGCCCGGGCGGGAGACCGATGGTCCACGACCTGCGGGCGATTGTCGATGCCATCGGTTACGTGACCCGATACGGCATCGAATGGCGCGCGTTACCAGCGGATTTCCCACCGTGGCGGGCGGTGTATGCGTTCTTTGAGCGCTGGAACAGAAGGGGGATGCCGCAACGGCTGGTCGACTGACTGCGCGGCCGGCTGCGGGTCGCTTGTGGTCGGGCCGAGCTGCCCACTGCCGGGGTCATCGACTCGCAGTCGGTCAAGGCCGCCGACACCGTCGGTGCTGCTCCTCGAGGTTATGACGCCGGCAAGAAGATCAACGGCCGCAAGCGCCACATCGTGGTCGACACTATGGGATTACTGCTGGTCGTGGTCGTCACCGTAGCGTCGATGCAGGACCGAGACGGCGCGTTTCGGCTGCTGGCCGCG
>NZ_VYIK01000278.1 GCF_008709575.1 Mycobacterium sp. | reverse complement strand
AGGCGTCGCTGCGCGGACTGGCCCGGATCGCACCCACCCAGGCGCACCGCTACACCCTGGTCGATATGGCCAACCAGGTGCGGCCGACGAGCACGTTTTAACTTTTTACGCCGGAAGTTGCCGAGAAATCGTCCGCGAAACGCTACCTTAAAGCTTCTCGGTCCGCGGTTGGTTCGATCGACGCAGGAAGAAACCGATGACGAAGGCGAGCAAGGCTCGGGCGCGGGGGCGTGGCCGGGTCGTCGGGCTGGCCGCGGCGACGGCAGCGTTTCTCACCTGCGGGATGACACCGCTGGCGACTGCGCCGTCGGCGCGGGCCGACGTCGTCGACGCGGTGATCGACGAGATCTTCGCGCCGTTCCTGGAAGCGGCGACACGTGGTTTTGCCTGGGATGCGGTGCTGCCTCCCACCGCGTGGGACGCGTTCCTTGCTCCCTCCCAACCGCTGCTCGCCGAGCCCGCGGCATCCGCTGCTTCCAGTCCCGATTTGACCGTGTTGTTCCAGCAGTACATCTACGCGCCGCTGCACACCGGTGTTGAACGGTGGATCGACAGCAGCGTCGGCCAGCAGGTCGACGGTTTCGTGAACAAGCCGTTCATTTTGTCGACCGGGCGCGGGCTGATCGACAACGGCGTCGACGGCACGGCGGCCTTCCCCAATGGTGGAGCGGGGGGCTGGTTGTTCGGCGACGGCGGTGCCGGCTGGAACAGCACCTCCCCGGCGATTGTGGGCGGCGATGGCGGTGCTGCGGGGCTCTTCGGGGAC
>NZ_VYIK01000277.1 GCF_008709575.1 Mycobacterium sp. | reverse complement strand
GAAGGGACGACCATGGACACCTCGCCGGCCGCGCCGGTCAACCACCACGCCGGCCATCACCGCTTCACCGGACCGCTGGGACTGTTCATTGCGCTGGTGATGGCTGCTGCCGGCCGGACACGTGCCCACCTGGTGGTCGAGCTGGCCGGTGTGACGGATGCGGATCGTGCCGTGGACATCGGCTGCGGCCCGGGCAATGCCGTCAGGGCAGCCGCCCGCCGCGGGGCGCAGGTGACCGGCGTGGATCCGGCACCGCTGATGCTCGGCCTGGCCCGGATCCTGACCCGTGACCGCGCTCGCATCACCTGGGCGCAGGGCAGTGCCGAAAACCTTCCGCTGCCCGACGATTCGGCGACAGTCATGTGGTCGGCCGCGACTGTGCACCACTGGGCGGATGTCAGCGCGGGGCTTGCCGAAGTCCGCCGGGTGCTTTCTGCGGGTGGGCGGTTCCTGGCGGTCGAGCGTCGGGTGCGACCCGATGCCACCGGGCTTGCCAGCCACGGATGGACCGACCAACAGGCCGAGTCCTTCGCAGCGCAATGTCGCGCGGCAGGCTTCGACGACGTGCGCATCGAAACACCGGCCCGCGGCCGACGCATCTTCCAGGTCGTGACAGCCGTTCGCCGCTGACGCTGGCCTGCCTCGGGCAACGCGTTGCCCCTTGCGCTCCGGCGATCGATCAGGACGGCACCAGCCGCAGGCAGATCGAGTTGATGCAGTAGCGCAGATCCGTCGGCGTCGGATAGCCTTCCCCGGCGAACACGTGGC
>NZ_VYIK01000276.1 GCF_008709575.1 Mycobacterium sp. | reverse complement strand
GCCCCGGTTGACTTCGACAAAGAACTCCCCCAGGAAAGACAGGATCAGGGTGGCGTTAGCCGCACGCAGCAGTCGCCAAGCCGGGTGCCGTTCCCGCAACGCCTGGATCGCCGGGTACTCCACAAGCAAGAGACTAAGCAAGGACACCGACAGATCGGCGCACCGAATCGCTGCCACCGGATACCGCCGACGGCGTGCGGCTTTGCTCATGGCCGCGCATGCCCGGATGCCGACGGCACCCGGTGGCCTCCTGGCCACACACCCATCCCGGGCCAACGCGGCTCGACTCCGATAGGAACGAGCCCGCTCTTTTCGACCAGTGCCGCTCGAAATCCCGGCGTCGAAGTGACGGCTGAGCGTGAATGGTGGGACGGTCCACGAGACGAGGATCTGGAAGCCCTATGGCGGGGATTTTGATCAAGGGCCCAGCCGAATCGCCGCCATTTCCAGGCGCCGGACGCCCGAGTCTGCACCCAGGGCATCCAGACTGCGCCCACGGCGAGCCTGCCCGCGGCGATTTCGTCGCCCTCACCGCAGAATGAAGCCCGACCCGGTGCGGGCAGCGCCGGACCCGCACGACGTGGTACTGACCCCTAGTGGGCTATATTCAGCACATGCGACTGCACATTACCGTCGACGACGAACTCGTTGCCGAACTCGACCGACGGGCCGGACACAGGCGACGCAGCGCCTTCGTCGCAGAATTGATCCGCCGCGGACTCGATGACGAGCGGCGATGGGACGATATCGAGGCAGCGCTCGGGGCTA
>NZ_VYIK01000275.1 GCF_008709575.1 Mycobacterium sp. | reverse complement strand
CGTGGATGCGGCCGGTGTCACTGCCCAGGTGGGTCAGCTTGCCGGTGTCTTCCTCCATGTGCGCGCGTTCGATGCCGACCCGCCAGCTGGTGCCGTCCGCCAGCGGCACGTCGAGGTGGCCGTTGACCGCGATCGGCTCGTCGTCCTGGGAGATCTGGTAGTTCTTCGGCATGTCCGGATAGAAGTAGTTCTTCCGGGCGAACCGGCACCACGGCACAATCTCGCAGTTCAGCGCCAGCCCGATCCGGATCGCCGCATGCACAGCGGCCTCGTTGAGCACCGGCAGCGACCCGGGCAGCCCCAGGCACACCGGGCACACCTGGGTGTTGGGTTCGGCGCCGAACGTGGTCGGGCAGCCGCAGAACATCTTGGTGGCCGTCGACAGCTCGACGTGCACCTCCAGGCCCAGCACCGGCTCGTAGCGGGCGACGACGTCGTCGTAGTCGAGCAGCTCGGGGGCGGTGACCGTCATAGGGCTGATCCTAATCGCGCCGCACGGCGCGGCGGGCGCCACGCGACCGCTCACGGGGCGATGACCGCGAGGAACAAGTACGCAGCGAGCAGCACCAAATGCACCTCGCCTTGCAGCCGGGTAGCCCGACCCGGCACCACGGTCAACACGCTGACCACGACGGTCAGGGCGAACAACACCATCTCGATGGCCCCGAGGCCCAGCGCCAGGGTGTCATCGGTCCACATCGAAACGACCGCGATTGCCGGGATGGTCAGCCCGATGCTGGCAATCGACGAACCGTAGGCGAGGTTGAGGC
>NZ_VYIK01000274.1 GCF_008709575.1 Mycobacterium sp. | reverse complement strand
TACGGAAAAGTCAAGACTAGGATCGCCGATACTGTGGTCTGGTTGACGAACATGCGTCTTTGCGGGAGCAATGCTTGAAATCTGTGGATCTGCTCGGGATGGGGCGTACCTTCCCGAGTGGTCAGTGAAGGTTCCAAGCTAGGCCGGCGTTAGAGCGTCGGCCGGGAAGGTACGGCCCATGCTCAATGTAGTTCCTCAGGACGGTATCGGTGATGGTTCGGCGGTGTCGGTGGCGTTGGCGGGTCCGGCGTCGTCGGTGATCGATGAGATCGTGCGCGAGGGTGCCCGCCAGATGCTGGCTGCGGCGTTGCGGGCCGAGGTGGCCGCCTACTGCGCCCAGTTCGCCGACGAACGCGACGAGAACGGGCACCGGCTGGTGGTGCGCAATGGCTATCACCAGCCGCGGCAGGTGACCACCGCCGCGGGGGCGATCGAGGTGTGTGCCCCGCGGGTCAACGACAAGCGGGTCGACCCGCAAACCGGTGACCGAGTACGGTTCTCGTCGGCGATTCTGCCGCCGTGGGCACGCAAGACCCCACGGGTTCAGGAGGTGTTGCCGCTGTTGTATCTGCACGGGCTCTCCAGCCAGGATTTCGGGCCGGCGCTGGGGCAGTTACTCGGCTCGACCAAGGGGTTGTCGGCGGCGACGATCACCAAGTTGACCGAGACTTGGCAGGCCGAGCAGAAGGCGTTTTCGGCCCGCGACCTGTCGGGTGTGGATTATGTGTACGTGTGGGCTGATGGCATCCACGTCAACGTGCGTTTGGAGGAGA
>NZ_VYIK01000273.1 GCF_008709575.1 Mycobacterium sp. | reverse complement strand
TGCGGACGACGGTAACAAAACCTGGTCGAAACACACCAGCCGCGACGTTGCCCGGCGTTCCGCGGCGCCGCTACGCCAGAGCGTTACTTGGCCGGCTGGTGTCGCCGCTGGCGCACGATCACCGCGACATCGTTGGCGGCCATGACGAAGCAGGCCGCAGCTGCCGCCGCGACTGCTATGCCGTGGGTAGTGAGCATCAGCCAAACGGCAACGGCGACCAGGGCAACTGCCCGCAGATCCAATTTCGCTACTGCGCGCATTTGGGGGCTGGCTCTCTGTCGCACCTTCGATGAATGCTTCGATTCCGCCGCTTGCTCCCCCGATAATCATGCCGGGGATCGCGCCGATACCGCCCTCGGGTAGACCAGCTGCCCCACCCATTGCGATACCACCCCGTGCGTCTTAAACGAGTGGTCGACGAACTGGATTTTGCCTTCGCCCGCCGTGGCGTTGCTCATGTCCGCCCCGACCTGGGTGTCGTGGGTCACAAGGTCGGTGATCTGAGCCTGTAGCTGCTCGCTGTAGGCCTGTGCCTGAGCCTGGCGTTGTGACGCGACGGCACGGTTAGCAGACGGTCGGATGTCCACGAACTGTAAGGCCTCGGTCGGGGCGAACCCGTCAGCCTCCGCGTCCTCCAGGGTGTAGAGCACGCTGGAATGCATCTGATCGAGCGTGCTCGCTCCGTTTGTGGCGATCACCGCCAACGGATTGACTAGCTCGGCTAGACGGTTTGGGGGGCTGGGGCCTCGCTCACATGTGAACGTGGGTTGCCGACA
>NZ_VYIK01000272.1 GCF_008709575.1 Mycobacterium sp. | reverse complement strand
TTCGCCGGGCCGGTGGCGTTCCTGCTCTCCGACGCCGCGCGTTTCATCACCGGTCAGATCCTGGTTGTCGACGGTGGCGGCTACCTGCACTGACCTCGGAACCGACGAGAGGGAACAACGATGCAACACGAACAGCTCATCGAGTGCCTCGCCGAGGTCGCGCTTCGGGTCCCGGCAGCGGGTCTGTGCCCGTAGTCGTGCGGGTCGCCGACAACACCGATCGCCTCGTTTCACTGACGATCCGGGAAGGCTCGACGTTGCCGCTCACCCGGTCCGCGCAGGGCTTGCTCTTCCTCGCTTACTCGGCCCGCCGCCCGGGAAACGCTGCCGCTCCACGAGCGGCCGGTCGACGATACGCGGCCCGCAGGCATCCGCGAGCAAGGAGTCTGCATGTCTGCGGACGTGTTGCCGGGGATCGCCGTAGTCGCCGCGCCGATCCTGCAGGCCGACGAGATCCTTGGCACCGTCGGCCTAGTCTGCCAACGGGTCACCCTGGATCCCGACGACCTGACCTCGAGGCACACCCAGCGACTGCGCGACACCGCAACCGAAATCGCCCATCAGCTCGGCAGCACAAGCTGGGGTGGATAGCGAAAAGTTTTGTTCGACAAAAGGATAACGTAGATGCCCGGGGGCCAGAATCCGGTCGTGCGTGCGGTTTTGGGTGCCGGGAGGACCTGCCGGTGCGCCGCAGGGCGCGGCCCGAAGCCAACCCGAGCTCATGCCGGGATAGTTTTCCAGGCGCTGTGCGCCGCCGTGGGATAAGAAAATGGGCCCAC
>NZ_VYIK01000271.1 GCF_008709575.1 Mycobacterium sp. | reverse complement strand
CCAACGCGTCGTTGACCAGATCCGACACCAACCCCTGCTTGGCCACCGGGTCATCCCAATCGATGTCGGGCTTGCCCGCCTTGGAGTAGTCCAGCTTGGCGACCCGCTCGATCACCGATTGCGCGCCCGGTACCAGCCGAGCCACCTTGCGCATCGCCGCCACCAGTTGGGTCACCGTGTCCTGGGTGGCCACCGCGTCGTCGAACACCGTCGAATCCACGCACCGTTTGCGCCGCCCACGCAAAAGCCCGGTCTCGGCGATGACCCGCGCGACCGCATCGAACACCCGGTCAGGTTGATCAGAGGCAGCGATCCGCTTACGCCAATACACCAGCGTCGACGGGTCGAACGAGGTCTGCGTTAACGAGCGCCCGCAGGCCACCTTCCAGCGGATGTCATACCGCAGCGCCTCCGCGGTCTGCGGATCCGACAGGTCATAGAGTTCCTTGAGCACCAGCACCGACCCGATCAGATCCGCCGGCAGCGACGGCCGCCCGGTCGAAGAGGCGAACAAATCCGCGATGAACGAATCCGGGAACAACTCATGACGATGCTCGGCCAAAAACGCGAAGATGCTGCCCGCCGGCACCAGGCCCCCGACCAGCGCCTGCGCGTCCAACAACTCCCGATCCGACCGCGTAACCCCTTGCACCACAACATCATCACAGGCCACATCGGGCTCAGTCGTCAGACACGCCCAACGCTGGACGGGTTATTCAGCGCCGTCCTAGTCCTTCAGTAAGCGTGTCGGCAGGGTAGAAATAGGCAAAGGCCTTATCCTG
>NZ_VYIK01000270.1 GCF_008709575.1 Mycobacterium sp. | reverse complement strand
TACCGGTAGCGAGTCTGCCCGATGACTGACCCGCTAGTTCTCATTAGGCACGTCGCGGTGTTTCGTGATCCAAGGCCCTTTGATAATATGGTAAGACCATAGCTCGACTATTGCTTTCAACGAGGAGAGGCAATCGATGACCGAGTTCACCGACATCACCTACCAGGTCGACAACGGCCTTGCCTGGATCACGATCAACAGACCCGAGCGGTACAACGCGTTTCGGGCGCGCACGCTCGACGAACTGATCCGGGCCTTCAAATTGGCTTGGGCGAGTTCGGAAGTCGGCGTGATTTGCCTGACCGGGGCCGGCGAGAAAGCCTTCTGCACGGGTGGTGACCAGAAGCAGCGCGCCGAAACCGGCGATTACGGACCGTCGGAGACCGGCCTGTTCGAGGTGGATACGTTGCATCGGGTCATCCGCGACGTGCCGAAGCCGGTCATTGCCGCGGTGAACGGGTTCGCGATCGGCGGCGGCCATGTGTTGCACGTGCTCTGCGACCTGACGATCGCCGCCGAGAACGCGGTGTTCGGTCAGAACGGTCCACGGGTCGGATCCTTCGACGCCGGCTTCGGCACCGGCTATCTGGCCCGCGTGGTTGGCGAGAAGCGTGCCCGAGAGATCTGGTTCTTGTGCCGCAGGTATTCGGCGCAGCAGGCAGCCGAGTGGGGACTGGTCAATAAGGTAGTGGCGGCCGACCGGCTCAAGTCCGAGGTGCGGGCATGGGCCGATGAAATCTTGATGCTATCGCCGACAGCTTTGAAGATTCTGAAGCAGTCATT
>NZ_VYIK01000026.1 GCF_008709575.1 Mycobacterium sp. | reverse complement strand
AACTAGCTGAGGCACCACCACCGGCCACGCGCTCAAAGTACGTGAGGCACGTCGCATCCTTTTGCGAAACGCAGATGTGTGTTTATATTTGTCTTAGTCTCTCCGCGTGGTGGTGGTGGGACTAACTGCGGCGAAGACCCCGGCTTCGGTCGGGGTCTTCGTGTTTCCGGGCGGGATTCTCTTTCAATGCGCTGGTCAACGCCGCTACCATCGAACACATGAGCGAAATCGTCGACGTCGCGCGATCCTGAGCCACTACGCCCCTTTGGCCATCGCCTTGATGGTGGCGTTGCTGGTCCTGTTGCGGATCGCGTACAGCGCGGGTGCCTCGTCGGCGAGGAATGCGGCCGCCGTGTCCGCCTCACATATCGAACAACCCTGATTTAACCGACAAACCCAAACGCGCTTGTCCCCGGCCTGAAGCCGAGGCCTGTTCGCCACGTTTTCCGCGGTCAACAGTTCCGCCATCAAGACATCTCGCTGTCGCCGAGGGCAGTGCTGATCAGGCGGTCGATCTCCCTCTCGGGGACCAGCGTCCGCCCGCCCAACCGCAAGGTGCGGATCTCGCCCTTGGCTGTGAGCTTGTAGAAGCTGCTTTTGCCGATGCGCAGTGCTTCCAGCGCCTCAGGGATGGTCAGAAGCCTGTTCGAAGGTGCGACGCGCGCCAGTTCGTTCTGCTCCACGGAAACTCTCCTCGGTGTGCTCCGGTGCGTTACCGTCGGCATGTTGGACGGATCGGAGCCGGTTTCACGAACGCGGCGCGGCCTCGCTCGTAGAAGCACCGAACCAGCTACTGCGGTGCTGCCTGGTTCCAGCGTCGCCACCAACAGGTGCGCGCCGTTACAACTGGAGTTGGCCGTTGTTGGCCAACTGTGCCGGGGTAACGGTAGCCGCAGCCTCGATGCCGCATGACCTGCGGAAACAGCTAGGAGGCTAGGCCGAGGAACACCATGAGTGAGCGTTCGATGTCGGCCATGAGGGCGGTGGGCACGCGGCCAATGCGTGTGCCGAGGCTGGATCGGCGGACTGTGGTGATTTTGTCGATCATGGCGAAGCTGGCCTGGGTGATTCCGGTGGTCGTGGGGATTGCGATGCGCGTTGTCGGGGCGTCGGCCGCGGTGGTGGTCAGTGGGATAACGACGATTGACTCGGTGGCGTCGAACAGGTCGTCTTGGATGATGAGCGCCGGTCGGGGTTTGGCGGCGTAGACGCCTCCTGAGACGGTCCAGAGTTCGCCGCGGATCACTCGTCGTCGGCCAGCTCGGAGATGGCCTCAACAAAGTCCATGTCGTCGCTGCGCTGGTCGGCTTCGGCCAGTGCTAGCGCTTCGCGGTGTGCTTCTGCGGCGAATTGCGCCGACCGGACGTCGGGCACCCACACTTGCACGGGGCGGTACCCGCGTTCACGCATGCGTCGGCGGTAGTCGCTGGCCCGCCGTGTCGATGTCGCCATACCTCAACTGTTGCATGAAACGTACGTTGCATGCAACACCCAGCCGCCTAAGTGCCCGCACAGGACCTGACACAGCGCCAGTGACGCCGGCAGCGTCGGGCATCACTCCTGCCGGCGATTCGTCTCAAACTCTGCGACCATGGAGCTGCTGCACGTGACCACGTTGTCGGCGATGGCCGTAATTCTGCGCGAAGGGTTCGTTCCCCGGATCGGTCCCCGGTCCATCGACATCGGCGAGCAATACCCGGCGACGTTCTTCTTCACCAGCCGGGAAGCTCTCGATTCCGCGAGCTGGAACTGGCTATCAGAAGCGTTCGAAGACACCGTGGAGGACCTGGTTGTGATCGTCGTGGAGCTGGACCCGGCCATGGTGCACATCGCGACTGGCACCGAGTTCGAGGCCAGGGTGCTGATACCGGTTCCGGCGTCGGCGATCGTCAGGGCCTACGACATCGACACGAACGCTGAGCTGTACCGGCGCCGGTGACCTGCGGGCGCTCTATCGGCGTGGCTGCGCGCCGTGGGTCTTCGTCGGGCGCCCGCCGTCGGAGAAGTCACTGACACAGCGATGACACAATTGCGCACCTCGACGACCTGGCGTAGATTCACAAATCCCCAGATCAGAGGACTACCGCGGACGAGAGAGTACAAGGTCGGAGAAAGCAAATACCCTGGTGCGTCTAGCTTGAACGCGAGAGACGGCTAACACCGTCCGGGGGTTCAAATCCCTCCGCCACCGCCTGTGCTGGCGACCCGTGGAATCTCGGCGGCGATACGGTCCATCAGCGCGGTGTAGCGCTTGGGTGCGACATCGCGGCCGGGCTTGCCGCTGCTCACCAGTCCGGCGGCCAGCTTGCGCTCGGGATCGGCCCAGATCGCGACGTTGACCAGGCCGAGGTGTCCGAACGCCGCCGGTGCGTTACGCCCGAACGGCCCGAATCGGTTCGATCCCAGCATGAATCCCGTTCCCCAGCGAAGTGGCGCGAGTCCGGTGGCGAAATCCGGTCTTAGCCTGCGGCATTCGCGTACCGCGTCGCGCAGTGTTTCCGGCCGCAGGACACGAACCCCGTCGAGTTCGCCACCACGGCACCAGATTTCAGCAAAGCGCGACAGTTCGTCGGCGTTCGAGACGGTGTTGGACGACGGGATCACCGTGGTCAGATACAGCGGGCTGTTGCTGAACGGGATGATCTGGTGCACCGAGCCGCCGATCGCCTTGCGGAAAACCGCGGCGAGCGGCGCGGGCAACGGCTTGCCGGTGGCATGACTCGGTGCGACCAGCGCGAGATCGTGCTTGGCGACGCCGAAGTTGGTCCAGCGGAAGCCCAGTGGGTCGAGGATTTCGGTGGCCAGAATCTCGCGAATGTCTTTGCCGGTGGCGGCCGAGATGATTTCACGCATCAGCGGCCCCCAGGTCAGCGCGTGGTAGAGATGGATCAGACCCGGCCGGTACAGCGGCTTCAGCTTGGCGAGCTGCTCGCGGGCATACGCGCTGTCGTCGACGCGGGTGACGTCGGGTCTCGGGCCGGTGGGAAACGGAACGCCGGCGCTGTGGGTCAGCACGTGCCGGATCGTGGTGCGGTCCTTACCATGGCTGGTGTAATCGGGCAGGTAGTCGCAGACCCGGTCGTCGAGGGAGAACTGTCCGCGCTCGACGAGCATGTGCACCACGGTCGCCGTGATGGCCTTGGCGGTCGAGTACACGCAGAACGGGGTGTCGGTTTTGACCGGGATTTTTTCGGCGTCGGGCGGATCGCTCGGAGCGTTGCCCCAGCCGTGCCCGATTGCGCGGTTGAGCACCACCTTGCCGTTGTGGCGCAGGCACAGCTGGATCGCGGGATGCATTCCGGCCCGATACCAGTACCGCACCGCCTCCCAGATGCGTTCCACGGCTGCGGGGTCGACCTCGGAGTGGTCTTCGGCGGCGACCGCCGTGACGGCGTCGAGGTCGGCGGGGACACGGATCCTGCCGTCGTCGGTCATGCGTGGCCTCTCTGTCGGGACGCGGTCTTGCCCAATCGCGAGGGTACGTGCCGGCCTGCCGGTCAGAGTTGTCCACAGTGCGGGTTTTATCCACAGTTGAGGATGTGGGCGCCGGTCTGGCGGTGCTCCCAGTGGGCGCCGGGTATATATTTCGAATATGTGTTCGAATAGCCGCGAGGAGGTCGTCGAGGTTTTCGACGCGCTCGAGGCCGATCTGCGCCGGGCGTTGGAGTTGTCCTTCGACGTGCTGACCACTCCGGAGCGGCTGGCCATGCTGGAGCGCTGCGAGCGCGTGCGCCGCCGACTGCCGGCCGTCGAACATCCGCTGATCAACGGGATCGCAGAACAGGCCGACGCCGCCGAACTGGGCGGCAAGCTGCCGTTCGCGTTGGCCGATCGGCTGCGCATCACCCGCGCCGAGGCCGCCCGGCGCATTCGGGAAGCCGAAGATCTGGGGCCGCGGCGGACGTTGACCGGCGAGCCCCTGGAGCCGGTCCTGGCTGCCACGGCCGAAGCGCAGCGCGCCGGCCGCATCGGTCCCGGTCACGTGGCGGTGATCCGGGACTTTTGGCATCGCCTGCCGGACTTCGTCGATGTCGAGACGCGGGGGAAAGCCGAAGCCCAGCTGGCTCGCCAGGGCGGCGAGTTTCGCCCCGACCAATTGAGCAAGCTGGCCGACAAGCTCACCGATTGCCTGAATCCCGACGGCAATTTCACCGACGAGGACCGGGCCCGCCGCCGCAGTTTCGTCATCGGCAAACAGGGCATCGACGGCATGTCGGCGATCAGCGGCTATGTGACGCCGGAGGCCCGCGCCACCCTCGATGCGGTGCTGGCGAAGCTGGGCGCTCCGGGCATGTGCAACCCGGCCGATGCCGAACCCTGCACCAGCGGCACCCCGTCGCAGGCCGCCATCGACGCCGACACCCGCAGCACCGGCCAGCGCAACCACGACGCGCTCAACGCCGCCGGCCGGGCGCTGCTGGCCTCCGGAAACGTGGGCCAACACAACGGGCTACCGGCGAGCATCATCGTCACGACCACGCTGCGAGAACTCGAATCCGGCTGCGGCACGGGCCGCACGGGCGGGGGCAGCTGGCTACCGATGTCCGATGTGATCCGGCTGGCCTCCCACGCCCACCATTACCTGGCGATCTTCGACGAGGGCACAGCGATCGGGCTGTATCACACCAAGCGGCTGGCTTCGCCAGGACAGCGCATTGTGTTGCACGCCAAGGACCGCGGCTGCTCCTTCCCGAACTGCGACGTGCCCGGCTATCTGACCGAAGTCCACCACGTCACCGATTACGCGCAATGCCGCGAAACCGGCATCGACGGCCTGACCCAGGCGTGCCGGCCACACCACAAGCTCGTCACCAGCGGCGGCTGGACCACGCGCACACGCAAAGACGGACTGACTGAATGGATTCCGCCGCCGCACCTCGACCGCGGCCAACCCCGGACCAACGTCTTCCACCACCCCGAAAAACTGCTGCGGGATGGCGAGGCCGACGATGACCCTACTCCCCGGTGAACTTCGGCGGGCGTTTGGCGAACGTCGCCGAGATGCCCTCGGTCAGGTCCTTGGACGGCAGGAACGCCGCGTTCCAGGCGGCCACATACCGCAGACTCGCCGACACCGCCGCATGGCGTTGCTGGTCGAGGACGTCCTTGATGCCGCGCACGGTGAGCGGCGGGTTCGCGGCGATCTCGGCGGCGGTGGCGTGCGCGGCGGCCAAGGCGGCGTCGGCGTCGGCGAACACGTCGTTGACCAGGCCGATCTTCTCGGCGCGCGCGGCGTCGATGTCCTTGCCTGTCAGCGCCAACTCTCGCAGATGCCCGTCGGAGAGGATCAACGGCAGCCGTGCGAGGCTGCCGACGTCGGCGACCATCGCCAGCTTGACCTCTCGCACAGAGAATTTGGCGTCGGCGCTGGCATAGCGGATGTCCACCGCCGAGATCAGGTCGACGCCGCCGCCGATGCACCAGCCGTGCACCGAGGCGACGGTGGGGGTGCGGCAGTCGGCGACGGCGCTGATCGCGTCTTGCATGCGCAGCACCTCGGCGTGGAACTCGGCGCGGGGCCGGGCCAGCGCGCCCTCGGCCAGGACCGGGGCGAGCGTGCCGCCCATTGCCGGCACGTCCAGGCCGTAGCTGAAGTTGCGGCCCGAGCCGGTCACCACGATGGCCCGCACCTCGGGGTCGGCGTCCAAGGCGCCGAACACCTCGGGCATCTCCGACCAGAACGCCGGTCCCATCGCGTTGCCTTTGCCGGGCCCGATCAGTGTCACCGTGGCCACGTGGTCTTTGGTCTCGACAGTGACGGAGTCATACTGCCGGCTCATGGGATCACTCGCTTCCTATCCAGCCCGCGGCGAACCTCACCAGGGCGTCGTTCTCCTCCGGCGCCCCGATCGTGATCCGCACGCCGTCGGCTCCGTACGGGCGCACCACGAGGCCCGCATCGGCTGCCCGCATGACGAAGTCTGGAGTGCGCGCGCCCAGCGGCAACCAGACGAAGTTGGCCTGTGACTCCGGCAGCCGGAAACCGGCGGAGCGCAGCGCGGCGGCGACCCGCGCGCGTTGGGTGACCACGGCGTCGGTGCGGGCCAGCAGCTCGTCGGCGGCGTCCAGCGAGGCGATCGCCGCGGCCTGCGACAGCGTGGTCGTGCTGAACGGCACCGCGACTTTGTTCAGGGCGGTGATGACCCGCGGATCGCCGACCGCGTAGCCCACCCGCAGGCCGGCCAACCCGTAGGCCTTTGAAAACGTCCGCAGCACAACGACATTGCTGTAGGAGCGGACCAGACCGAGGCTGTCCGGCTGCAGCCCGTCACGGATGTACTCGACGTAGGCCTCGTCGATGGCGACCACGATGTGCGACGGCACCGTTTGAACGAATCGGGCCAGCGCCGCCGGCTCGACGACGGTGGACGTCGGGTTGTTGGGGTTGCAGACAAAGATCAGCCGGGTGCGGTCGGTGACCGCGGCGAGCATGGCGTCGAGGTCGAAGGTGTCGTCGCGCAGCGGCACCTGGATCGGGACGGCACCGGCGACCCGGACCTGCAACGGGTACATCTCGAAGCTGGGCCACCCGTACAGCACCTCGTCGCCGACGGTGGCGGTGGCCTGGATCAACCGTTGGCACAGGCTCGCCGAGCCGCAGCCGACGGCGATGTGCCCGGGGGTGAACCGGCCTTCGGGCTCCAGGTGCGCCACCAGCCGCGAGCGCAGTTCGGTGTTGTGGTTGTCGGGATAGCGGTTGATCGTGGCGATCGCCTGTTCGATCGCGGCGCGCACCGCGGGCAGCGGACCGTGCACCGTCTCGTTGCTGGCCAGCTTGATCGCCCCGGTGATCGTCTTGCCCTCGACGTAGGCGGGCAGCTCGGCCAGCTCGGGGCGCAGGCGGGCGGTCACGTCGACAGCATATGTGCGTGCTGTGTACGCTGTGCTCCGCGGCGGTTCCAGGACCCCGATCGGGGTCCGGTACCCTCAGGAAATCCGAGGAGGCGTGCCAGAGCGGCCGAATGGGACTCACTGCTAATGAGTTGTCCTCTTACCCGGGGACCGGAGGTTCAAATCCTCTCGCCTCCGCCGCCGGAACAATTGAACAACCGGGCGCCCGTAGCTCAACGGATAGAGCATCTGACTACGGATCAGAAGGTTGGGGGTTCGAATCCCTTCGGGCGCGCCCAGATGGCAAGTTCCGGCCGGTATGAGACCCCGATGCCCGGTACAGCGTTCCCGGCGCCCCCTGCTGTCCCACCGCGATTGACGCTGTGTACTCGATAGCACTAACTTTCCGGGGGTGTTGTGCTCAGCGCTTGGTGCAGTCGCGCGGTCGATCGTCTCATTGCTGACGGCGGCGATCGTGGTCCTGGGTTGTCTCGTCGGCTCGGCACCGGTCGGTCGGGCCCCGGCGGTGCGGTTGGCCGGGGAGGTCAACCCGTTGGCCGGTCTGCCCTTCTACGTCAATCCCACGTCGGCGGCCATGCGGGCCGCCCAGCGGGCCGATCCGCCGAGCCCGGAGTTGACCACGATCGCCAACACACCGCAGGCGTACTGGGTGGTCCCGGGCTCGTCGGCGGCGACGGTCGCCAAGTACACCGGTGACGCGCAGGCGGCCGGCGCTATCCCAGTTCTGGCGCTGTATGCGATCCCGCACCGCGACTGCGGCAGTTTTGCCGCGGGCGGCTTCGGGAGCGCCGCTGAGTACCGCGCCTGGATCGACGGCATCGCCGCCGACGTCGCCGCAGCGCCGACGGCGATCATCCTCGAACCCGATGCCCTCGCCATGGCCGACTGCCTGTCGGCTGAGCAGCGCCGGGAACGGTTCGATCTGATTCGCTATGCGGTCGACACGCTGTCGCGCAATCCGGCCACCGCCGTCTACGTCGACGGTGGTCACCTGCGCTGGCACAGCCCCGAGGACATGGCCGCCCGGCTCAACGCGGTCGGTGTCGATCGGGCGCGCGGTTTCAGCCTCAACACGGCGAACTTCTTCACCACCGAAGACGAAATCGGCTACGGCGAGGCGATCTCGGCGCTCACCAACGGCTCGCACTACGTGATCGACACGTCGCGCAACGGCGCCGGGCCGGCACCTGACTCCGCGCTGAGCTGGTGCAACCCCAGCGGCCGGGCACTGGGAACGCCGCCGACCACCGATACCGCGGGCGCACACGCCGACGCCTACCTGTGGATCAAACGTCCCGGCGAATCCGACGGGACATGCGGCAAGGGTGATCCGCCGGCCGGCACGTTTGTCGATCAGTACGCTATCGACCTCGCCCGCAACGCCGGCCGCTAGCTGCGAGTCCGCCGCTCAGGTCTTGATAGCGACCAACGACTTGACCAATCCGGCGAATCGCTCGTACCAGATCACCGACGACGGGAAGTACCGACGCATCTGCGAGATACCGATGAGATCGATCTCGTCGACCTGATCCTGGGCCTCCTGGCGGGTATGAGTCCGAACGTGGCCGCGGTTCCAGTGCATCGATACCTGCACCCGTGCCTCGTAGGGCAACCACTGCATGCCGGGAAAAAGCCAGTGCGGTTCGATCGGAAAGTAGCGGTACGGGGTCTGGACCCAATGGCGGTCGGCCAGCGAGTGGACGTTATCGGCGAGTCGTTGACGCCGCACATGTCCGCCCACATGTTCTAGCAGCGAATTGGAATACACCAGGTCGAAGTGATCGCCCGTTACCGTGCTCGGCAGGTCGCACGCGTCGCCGTGGATCGCAGTAATCCCCTCGGCCTTCGACTGCAGCGGCAGCAGATTCACCGTGGTGACCGACTTCGGCCGCACCGGCGCAAGCTGCCAGGACGCCGGTGTCCCGCCCAAGTCCAGCACCCGCATCTCCGCCAACGACGGAAAGACCTCGAGCAGATGGTGCCAGCGTCGGGCCCGGGCACGTCCCGACAGTGATCGCCGTGAGTTGACGTCCGTGACGGCGTCACGCAACCAGCTTGACATCCAACCCCGGTCTTCGCGATAGGCCAGGCGGACACTGCGCCGCGGGCAACTGACGCGCAAAACGTTAATCGCTTTCACCGGCGGCCGCAACACGCCGGATTTTTGCGGATCGCGATGTCCAGGTACGGTAAGAAAAGCCCCAGTGGCAGGTCCGGGCGTTGCCGCCGCAGCAAATTAGCGTACCGGCGATTGGTGGAGAATCGGTAGCGGAGCCAGCGCAGCATGTTCTGCTTGATTTGAAAACTGTGCCGGTCGACCAGGAACTCGAGCGTCCCGACGGGTCCCAACGCCAACTCGATCTCGTGATAACTCACACCCCGGCCCCGGCGAATCAATTCTATTTCGGCTTCCTCGGATTCGATGTCGAAAGGCGCGGCTCGGTATCTCGGTGTCTCCTGGATATACTGCAGCGCTATCTCATCCGGCAGCCAGTGGAAGAACGGCAAGTCCGCGGTGTGGTCGTCGTAGAGCCACAGCCGATTCGGTGCCTCGATTATGCCGAGGATTCCGTCGTCGACCAGCAGATTCCATGCCGCGCGTAGACTGGTGAGGCGCTCATCGGTCGTCATGTGCTCCAGCGATGCGAAGAAAAGCACGAAATCGAAGCTTTTCTGATCGAAATTCGAACCTATGTCGGTGGCGTTCATGTGGTGCAGAGACTGATCGCCCAGCCCGAATAGTCGTAATCTCTCCTGTGACACTGCTACCGAATCCGCCATGACGTCGACCGCAGTGACCTGTGCACCCTGCTCGGCCAGGGCAAAAGTCGACGACCCGGTGCCACAGCCGATCTCGAAAACCCGCGCCCCGGGCAGTGGGCGTAACGCATTGAGCCAGGGCATGTATTCGTGCCGGTCGTAGATCAGGCGTCCGACGGTGTGCTGTTCCAGCTGATGGCTGCCGGATTCGGTCTGCCAGTAATCTCTTGTCGACCAGTTGTCGAGCAGGTGCCGGCGAAACCGGTCCAGATCGACCGGCTCGAGCGGAAGGAAGCGTCGACGCAGATCGGCGGTGACGGCCCGGTCGGTGCGCCACACGAGGCGCCGCGCCAGGTCTTTCCCAGCCTGCTTCGAGAACCGCCGCCGCGCCGGCCTTGCGCCCCAGTGGCACTCGCGCACGATGTTGCTCCCGATGAGGTCGTCACGCCATGCTAACCCACCTGTCGCGGACGAGGGCGTGCGTCACCCGGGCACGAAGACAAAGTTGTTGACGTAGACACCGTGGGCCGCCCACCCGTCCTGTCGACCGCCGATGTTCGCCGGATTCTGATGTTCGGCCGCGTCGAACTCCTCGACCGGTCGCCGGACTCCGGCGAGGTCGAAATAGCCGGAATAGCCGTAGCTGCCCAGCAAGTCGATGATCCCGGCGACGGCGCCGGGATGATGGCGCTCTTCTGCTTCCACGAGAATCGCCGGCCGACTGCGCATCAGGGTTGCCGTGGCCCCGCGCAGCACCGCCAGCTCGTGACCCTCCACGTCGATCTTGATCAGGCCGACATCCGCCAAGTGCAGATCGTCGAGGCGCCGCACCGGCACGTCGACGCGATGCACGCCGGCGTCGTCGACGTCGCGCAGCAGGTTGTCGGTGTCGATCGTGCTGCGGCCCGGTTCGGAGTCGACCACCCGCAGGACCGCCACGCCGGCATGGTCGGACAACGCGACAGCTTCCACCCGCACCGCGGCGCCGACCGCGTCGAACATCGACACCAGATCGCGGGCCTGGGCCGGCCGCGGTTCGAACGCAATGACCGACCGGGAGGCGGCGAGCATAGCGATCGTGAACTCACCGACGTCGGCTCCGACATCCAGAGACACCCGCGTCGGGTCGCACAGCGACACGGCCAGCGCCACCTCCGGGCGGGACGCGCCGAGGCGTTGCAGAATGCGGTATTTCCGCTGCCAGAACAAGCGGGGCGCGAAAGACCTTGCCGCAGGAGCGAGCCAACGTTTGGCTGATTGTGCGAGGGGCATCTGTCGTCTTTCCGGAACCGCAGCATACTCAACGTGCGGCGCTGCCGCACGGCTCGGCCCCTGCATAATGGTCACGATGTTCGCTCTGTTGCGCAGCAGGGTACTGGCCGGCGCCGCCTGCACAGCCCTGGCGCTGAACGGATGTGGCGGAAGTCACGTCAACCTCGGACTGCTTTCCGCCATAATCAGTCCGACCATACCGGTCACCACTCAAGACGTACCCGGTCCGCTGCGCGGCCAGTACGAAGATCTCCTGCAACCGCTTTTCCCGCAGGGCAACCCGGCAGACCGCAAATACCCGCCCTGGCCGGCGTCGTATGACGCCAGCATGCGTGTCTCGTGGCGGCAGTTACAGCCCACCGATCCGCGCACGTTGCCGGCCGATACCCCCGATGATCGCAAGTACGACTTCAGCGTGATCGACGAGGCACTGCGCACTGCCGCGCAGCGCAACATGCGGCTGATGCTTCGGGTGTATGCCTACAACTCCTGCTGTGATGCCTCCTACCCGAACAACACGAACATCGCGATCCCCGACTGGATGCGTCACGCCGCCACCAGCTACTCCGGGCCGAAACGACCAGGACAGGCGCTCGGCGTGATCCAGGTGGTGCCGAACTGGAACGATCCCGCCTATCTGAACGGGTTTTCGCAACTGCTCGCCGCGCTGGGCCGCCGCTATGACCGCGACGAGCGGCTGAGCGTTTTCGAGTTCTCCGGCTACGGAGACTTCAGCGAAGACCACATCGCCTACTTACGGGACGCGCTGGGCGCGCCCGGTCCGGCGCCCGAGCACAGCATCGCCAAGCTCGGGTATTACAGCCAGTTTCGTGACCAAAGCATCACCATCGACTCCATTCGCCGCCTGGTCGCCGCCAACGTCGATGCCTTTCCCCACACTCAGTTGGTGGTCAACCCGCCGAACCCTGAGATCGTGCGCCAGCTTCTCGCCGACGACGTCACGAAAAAACTCTCCGCCCCCGTGGGCATCCGCTCGGATTGCCTCGGCGTGTACGCACCGCTCCCGGCGTGGGCCGAGTCGGCCGGCTCCTACTATGTCTACTCCAAGGATCCGCTGGTCGAAAAACTCAAAGACCGGCTCGCCTCGGCGCCGGTGATCACGGAATGGTGCCAATTGCCCGCCGGAACCAGCCCGCGGTCCTATTACGAAAAAGGCTTGCACGACGTCGTCAGATATCACGTGTCGATGACCTCCAGTTACAACTTTCCCGACCGTGTTTCGAATGTGCCGATGCCCCGCGATGTTTATCTGCTGTGGGCGCAAGCCAATGTGCTTGCCGGATACCGATACTCGGTGCAGGCAAGGCAGCGGACCCAATCGCTGCGTGACGGGGTGGCAAAGATTTCGGTGGACTGGACCAATTACGGTTCGGCCGTCGCGACCGAGCAATGGGTGCCCAGTTACCAACTGGTGGATTTCTCGGGCGAGGTGATCCGCACGCTGCCCTCCGCCGTGGTCTTGAAGACACTGTTGCCGCACTGCTGCAACGCACACAGCGACACCCCGGCTCCGGCGTCAGCCACCGAATCGGTAGCCGTCGACCTGCGGGGCCTGGCGCCGGGACACTACATTGTGCGTGCGCTCGTGGAGTGGCGACAACACAAACCCGGGGGTGTCGACGTGGTGAACTACCCGCCACTACGATTGGCGCGTGACGGGCGCGACGCCTCTGGGGGTTATCCCATTGCCACGCTCGATATTCCGCGCGATACCGTGTCGTTGTGACGGCAATACGGGACCTGGATACTGCTTACCGGCCCGATCTTTGCGGCGGCCGCCGCAAACACGTGTGGATCTAGGTGAGCCTGCGATGCGTCCGGAGCGCGGAGCCGACTCCGCCGCGCTGCCAGGAAAGCCCGCAATCATTTCGATAATGGGATGCACGATAATGCTGCATAATGTCCACGGCGGTCTGTGCAGCGGGTGCGCAACGAACGGAATCGATGCTATCGATGCTTTTGTGAAGCCTGGGCAGCGAAAGGGCAGGGGATGGATTTCCGCACCTTTGTACGGATCCTGCTCGAACGCTGGAAGCTCGCCGTGGGGGCGTTGCTGGCGTGTCTGGTCGGCGCGGCGGTCATCACCGTGTTCCAGAACAGGGCCTATCAGGCCTCGGCCACGATTCTGTTGTCGATTTCCGGCGAGACCGACGTCACCGACGTGTACTGGGGCGGGCAGGCCGCGCAAGACCGGTTGTCGACCTACGCCGAGATCGCCGGCGGGCGCGCGGTGGCAGAGCGCGCGGTCAGCCAGGCCCAACTGGCGATCAGCCCCGACACGCTGGTGAGCGAGACGCAGGTCAAATACACCCCCAAGTCGATGCTGTTCACGCTCACCGTCACCGACACTGATCCTCGGCGCGCCGCGGTGCTCGCGGCGGCAATGGCCGAATCGTTTGTCACCCTGGTCCCCACCCTCGATGCGACTCCGCGTGTGCAGGACGGCGGCACGTCGTCGGCGCCGACCGCAAAACCGCGGGTCAGGGCATCAGTGGTGAAGCGGCCTGAGATCCCCCGCAGGGCGACCAGGCCGGTGCCGATGCGCAACATGGCGATGGGGCTAGTGGCCGGGGTGCTTCTGGGCATCGTGGTCGCGCTGACCCGGGAGGCCGGCGACCGCACCGTGCGTACCCGAAGGCAGCTGGAGCAGCTGTCAGGTTTGCCGACGTTGGCAGAACTCCCCGGGCGGCGCACAGGTGTCCAACGATTCGGCGTCGACGCCACCGTCGACGACGCCGTGCGCGACCTGCGCACCCGGCTGCTGCGGGCGATAGGGCCCGAGGTGCGCCGGCTGCTGGTGGCGGGGCCGTTCGGCGGCGAAGGAACCACGAAGACAGCGCTGAACCTGGCGCTGGCGCTGGCCGAACTCGGCGAGGATGTCCTGTTGGTCGAGGGTGATACCCGCCGACCCGTGATTGCCGGTTTGCTGAAAGTCAACTCGCAGGAGGGGCTGGCCGACGCGCTGGCCCACCCCGATGTCGCCGCGCGGATTATGAAGCCGACGCCGATCACGAAGCTGTTCATCCTCGCGTCCCGATCGCCGCGCCGCGAGACCCTGCCGGTCAACGCTTACCTGCCGGACGTGCTCGACGCGGTGCTGCAGGACTTGTCGTCACGTTGTGACCGGATGGTGGTCGACGGCCCGCCGGTGCTGGCGACGGCCGATACCGGCTTGCTGGCCGGCGCTGTTCAAGCGACGGTGGTGGTCGTGCGGGCGGGGCGCACGACCGTGGACGAGCTCGAGGACGCGTTGAGCGCGCTGCGTGCGGCCGGCGCGCGGGTTGTCGGTACCGTGTTGACCGACGCCCGGGTGGCGCGTCACGTCAGGGCCGCGGCGCGGATGTATCGGGCAAAGATCAGCGGACCCTCGTGATCAGCTATCTGCCCGATCGCTACCGCGCGGAGACGACTGCGGCGACGCTGGTGGTGTTCCTACTCGGATGCTTCGCGGTCGGTGTCGTGACGGTCCGCAACACGGGGCAGGGCATGATGCTGATCCTCGCGCTGTTCAGCCTGGTCGTGTACTTGGTGAAACCCGAAGCGATGATCGCCATCGCGCTGGTGTTGGCCTTCGCAGCACTGCCGGCCAGTCTGCACGTGGGCAAAGTCGTCGGCCCCGGGGTGATCTACTCCTATCAGGTGGCGCTGGTGCTGGCGATCTGCTACCTGATTCCCGTCGTGCGGCCGCGGTTCTCCGATTTCCTGGTGCCGGGGATCTTCACCCTGGCGGTGGTGTTCGTGACCGTGGTCGGATTCGCCAACGGCCATTCCGCCTGGGTGGTGATACGCGAATCGCAGACCCTGCTCGAAATGGTCGGCGGTTTCGTCTTGGGGTGGTTGGTCGTCAAAGGCGGCTACCTTCGGCTGGCGACCTCCGCGACGGTGCTGATCCTGTGGTTTTCGGCGGGTATGGCGATTTTGGGTTCGCTGCGGGCCATTCGGCTGGCCGGCCGGGCCGAAGACCTCCCGGCGGCGGGAGCCGGCGAGGCCCTCCGGGTCATCCTCGCCACCCAGACGCCGGCCACCGCGGTGCTCACCGCACTGGTTGCTGCGTCGATCATCGGCCGGGTCAGGCCCGCACTGTATCTGGCGCTGGGCCCGCCGGCACTGATCATCGCGGTGCTGTCCTTGAGCCGTAATCCGTTGATCGCGTTCACGGTGGCGGCCGCTGTCGCATTTCTCACCAGCGTCGGCTGGTCAACCCTGTTTCGCACCATCGTCGTTACCGCGACCAGTGCGCTGATCGTCGCGGTCACGGTGCCCGGGGCGCTTTTTCTGTTGCAGGGTTCGCCCGCCGGGGCGTGGCTGGCCGATCAGCTGGCTGCGTTCAATTACCGGGTCCTCGGCGGGGTGTCGACGAGTGCCCTCGCGGTGGATGAATCGGCGCTGGACAGGTTGCGGGAGGTCGAACACCTCAACCGCGCGATCGCGCAGGCGCCGCTGTTCGGCCACGGCCTGGGCTACGCCTACCAGCTGTCGTACGGCACCGACCCGAACGACTTCAGCACGAAGTTCTACCCGACCTTCTCCCACAACTTTTACCTGTGGTGGCTCGCCAAGGCCGGGGTGGCGGGCATGGCGGCGTTTGCCCTGCTCGCGCTCACGCCCCTGCGGGCGCTGCGCCGGGCGTCGGCGCCGGCGCGGATCAGCGCGTCCGTCAGCGCCGGCCTGCTCGCGGTCTCCGCCGTGTGGCCGTTGCCGGAGCTGCCGGTTGACGCCATGGCGCTCGGCCTAGTGCTGGGCGCGACGATGGCCTTCGCCGCCGGGCCTCGCCCGGATCGGGATGCGGGCTTAGTCGATCAGGCGCCGCCGCTGACCGGGGCACCCGGATGACACCGATCGGCTCAACCCCGGTGACGGGCCCGCTGAGGGTGCTCGTGGTCGGTCCCGCCCCGGCCGGGGCAACCAGCCGGGGCGGCATGGCCACCGTGGTGGCGCTCATGGCGGCGCATCCCGACGAGCGAATCCGCATCACGGTGGTTCCGACGTTTGTCGACAGGTCGGTGTGGTGGCGGCTGGTGGTCGGGGTGCGCGGAATGCTGCGTTCCACCTGGCTGGTGCTGCGCGGCGAGGCCGACGTCGTGCACGTTCATCTGGCCCACGGTGGCAGCGTGATCCGCAAGGCGTTGCCGTTGTGGGCCGCGCGGCGCACCGGCGTGCCCACGGTGGTGCACGCGCACAGCTACGACTTCGGCGGCTGGTTCGACCGGCAGCCGCGACCGGTCCGGGCGGTGGTGCGGCGGATGCTGGTCGCCGATCAGTGGTTGGTGCTGGGCAACCGGCAAGTCGCCGAATACGCCACTCGGCTTCGGCTGACTTCCAGCCGGGTCAGCGTGCTGCACAACGCTGTCCCGATGCCCGACGCGCCGAGCATCCGATCGGGGGCTGCGCGGGTGCACGCGGTGGCGCTGGGTCGGCTCGGCGCGCGCAAGGGCAGCTACGACCTGATCGCCGCCGTCGCGGAGCTCGACGCCGCGGTTCGCAGCGGTCTGCGGGTGACACTGGCCGGCGACGGCGAGGTCGACGAGGTGCGCGCGGCGGTCGCCCGGGCCGGTCTGGGCGACACCATCGATGTGCTGAGCTGGCTGGATCCGGCATCGCGCGACGAGTTGCTCCGGGACGCGGACATATTCGTGCTGCCCAGCCGGCACGAAGGCCTGCCGATGGCATTGTTGGAGGCGATGGCGTTCGGGCTGGCACCGGTGACGACGATGGTCGGCAGCATCGGTGACGCGATCAGCGATCGCGTCGACGGGCTGGTCGTACAGCCCGGTTGCCCGAACCAGATCGCCGAGGCGCTGAAGGCGTTGGTGACCGACGGGGACCTGCGGGTCCGCCTGGGCAGCGCCGCTCGCGACCGCGCCCGCGACTTCGGTCTCGACCGCTGGTATCAGCAGCTGACGCGACTGTGGACGGGATTGGCGAACCGCCCGCGCCTTCCCGGTGATTTCCCGGTGCAAACGTCAACCCGGAAGATACCCCAGGAGTGTGCCATGCGCAGGGTCGCAACGCCGGTCCCGGCCATCCGGCGGAAAGAAGCGCCGCGTTGACCGAAACCGAACAGTACGCCCGGGAGTACTTCGACGGGCAAGCCGAGTCCAACAAGGAGTTTTGGCGGCGGTTCGGGACCACACCGGACTGGGCCGGTAAACGCGTTCTCGACGTCGGCTGCGGCCATGGAGCTCTGTCGATCGAGATTGCTGAAGCGGGCGGCAGTGTGCTGGGCGTCGACCTGGACGAGGGCCGTATCGCTTTCGCGAACCGGAACCTGCAGCAGCGATTTCCCGGGTTGCGCGACCGGGTGACATTTCGCGCCGTCGACGCGGCCTGTCTCGCGGTGGACCAGCCCTTCGACGTGATCGTCTCCAAAGACACCTTCGAGCATGCCGCCGACGTGGGATCGTTGCTCGCGGAGCTCGGCGCCCGATTGGTCCGCCCGGGCGGGCTGATCTACGTGGGTTTCAGTCCGCTGTACTACAGCCCTTTCGGCGACCATGGCCGTACAGGTCTGAAAGTGCCATGGGCGCACGCCGTGTTGCCCCGGCGCCTGGTATACGCGGCCGCCGCCCGCCACAACGGCCATCCCGTGCACTCGCTGCTGGACATCGGGCTGAACGGCTATACGCCCGGCCAGTTCCGGGAAGCGTTCGACCGCAGTGGTTTGGAGCTCGTTCACATCGCCTACAACCGCGGCGACAAGCGTCTGCTACCGACCCTGGAAAAGGCTCGCAGGCGCCTGCCGCGGCTGGACAGGTTCACCACCGTCAGCATCTACGCCGTCTTCGGCCCCGGATCCTCGTGAGCAGACTTCGGCGCGGCCTGTCAATGCTGCTACATGCCGCCCTGGTAGTAGTCGATAATCTCGGCACGGCTGATCGGCTCGGCGCTTTTGCGGCCCAGGAAGAAGACCGCGCTGGCGCCGTCTAGCGAGTGCCTCGGATCCAGAATGCGGTCGAACCAGCTGAGCCAGAAAAAACTCGCTGCCGTGATCTTGCCGAGTCGGGCGGATCGGGTCAGGGCGCGCACGAAACAGTCCAACGACCACCGCAAAGCGGTGCCGGCACCGGCCACACACCCGGAATCGATGCAGTCGAAGCTGCGGAAAAGATAACGGTGGCCGCTGTCGGTGAAGCGGGTGAAGTCGTAGGGGCCCATATGCACGTGCTGCAGGAACGGCGTATCGGCATACACGATGCCCCCGCTGCGCAGAACCCGGTGGATCTCGCGCGCCACGATCGGCGGTTCCAGCACGTGCTCCAGGACTGCTTGAATCACCACGCCGTCGACAGAGCCGTCGGCCAGTGGGATCGCATGCCCGTCGGCCACGAACTGCACCATCGGACTGACGTAGATGTCGAACGCAATGAGATCGACCGTGGGATCGGCGTACAGTGCTGCCAGTCCGTCGCCGGTGGTGCCGCCTCCGATCACCAAGATCCGGAGCCCTCGCCCGGTTCCGGCATCGTCTGCTGCGTGGTCGGCCCGGAGCAGCTCCAGCATCCGGGCCACGTTGACCCCGGCAATGGTGTTCGGCGGGTGGAGCAGCCGACTCAGCAACCGGCGGAGTCTGGAGGGCGCAACCGGCGATGCGCCCTGCGACGACCGCAACCGGTCGGCGTCGAGCACGCTGTGCTCGAAATCGACGAGCACCGGAGCGCCCGCGACTGTCGGGAACGGGGTTTCGGCGTACCGGCAGGACGAGTCGGTGCATCGCCACCGGCCGTCTGTGATCCGCACCGGGTTCGCGCAGCGCGGGCAGATCACGAGACCCTCGTTGACCAAGGTGTCGAGGGCTAACATCCGCTCACGATACCGACCCGTGCCGCGGGGCGTGTGCTGTCATGTCGTCAAGCGTCGGTAAAGCGTTCTGATGGTGCGATTCTGGCGCAGTATATGTCGTGGTGTTCTGGGGGTCCGAAAAAGTAGAGCGACCTTGTGATCGCGATAAACCGAGTACTCCATGCTGATGCATGCTCGGGCAGCACAGAAGGATTCGAGGGTGTGCTGAAAGGTCGTCACATACGCAGGGTGAGTGAAAAACACCTTGTTGAAGCCGATCGCGAAAGGCCTTAGTGCGGCAGCACCGTCCAGGTAGCGCAGTGTGCCCACCGCCACGCCGGGCCATCGCTGGTTGAAGACGTCGTCGGCGATGACGATACCGCCGGTCGCCAGCGAAGCCTCGGCCAGCTTCATATCGGCCAGCACCGTCTGCTCGGTGTGGCCGCCGTCGACGCTGAACAAGCGGACAGCGGAGCCTGCCAGGGTTCGGACGAGGTTGCCGTCCAGCGTCGTGGAATCGGCCTGGTGAATGACGAGCCCGCGGGTCGAGGCCCACCTTTTGAGATTCGTCAGGAACCGGTCCCGATCGCCGTGACCCGAACTATCGACATTGAGATGCTGATCGGCGAAGACGTCTATGGCAACACAGCGTTCTCGGTCATTGCGCAGCAAGTGCAAGCCGATGAAAAACTTGCCGTGATGCACCCCGACTTCGGCGATGGCCCCGGAAATGCGGTTGTCGCGTTGTGTGGAGTCCAGAGCACGGACGATGTCCAAAACTTCGGGTTCTAGCCATCCTTGCACCAACCTGTGGCCGATCGCGCGGTACACGGTGAACCTGCGCAGCATGACAGGGCATTGTGCCACGTTTGCGGGACGGGGAACGCATCGCGAATCCGACGACCGAATCGGCAGCGGGCCCCAGGCTCCGCAGGCACTGGCTCGGGCGCTCCCCCGGGTCCGACGATTACGATCGACGAATCGCGGAGCGACCAGACGCGGCCCAACGACGGGGACAGGGAAAGAGACGGGGCGAGACTGGTGTGGCGGGGAAGGGGAGTGCCGACCCGATTGACCAGGCGTGCGGATTTCGATCGGTTCTCGGCGATCAATCGCTTCTCTGCGCTGGACGGTTTGCGTGCGCTGAGCGTCATCGCCGTGGTCTGGCATCACACCTCGGGGACGCCGGGACCGGCGATCTTGGGTAAGGGTTATCAGGGAGTCGACTTCTTCTTCGCGATCAGCGGGTTCCTGATCACCACGCTGCTGCTGCGGGAGCAGAGGACGACCGGGCGGATCTCGTTGCGGAAGTTCTACGCACGCCGCTCCCTGCGGATCTTTCCGCTGTATTACGTGACGCTGCTGCTCTACGTGGTTCTGGTGGCCGTGACGCTGCGGCACAGCCACGAAGGCCGGGCATTCGTCGGCCACCTGCCGGCCTTTGCCACCTACACGTCGAACTGGTTCGTCGATCTCACCGCCGAACGATCTGTGCCGTTTTATTTCGCGTGGTCGTTGGCCACCGAGGAGCAGTTCTACCTGTTATGGCCACCCCTGCTCGTGGCGACACTGGCCATTGGACGGCGACGGACCTGGGTGCCGTTGGCGGCTCTCATCGCGCTGGTGACAGTCTCTCAAGGCGCCCGGCTCGTCACCGACACCTCGCGGCTGCCGGGAAGGATTCCGGCCAGCTTGTCGTTGCCGATCCTGCTCGGCGCCGCTGCCGCACTGGCCGTGAGCACCCCACGTGGTTTCGCCGTCGTCAGCGCGGTTCTGGGTCGGACCTGGTCGGCTCCGGCCGCGGGGGTGCTGTTGGCCGCGGCGTTGGCGCTGAATCCGCCCCGGCAGATTACCCAGGTTCTCATGGCGGCGGTGGTGGTCAGCACCTGCCTGGTCGAGTGGACGCCACTGCATCCGATGTTGCAGTGGCGGCCGCTGGTGTTCGTCGGCGTGCTCAGCTACGGCGTGTACCTGCTGCACATGCTGTGCGCCAACCTGGACCGCCGCATCATCCACCAACAGTCCGGCATCGTGCTGACGGCAGCAACGCTCATCACCGTCATATTCGTGGCCTACCTCAGCTTCCGATTCTTCGAGACCCCGTTGTTGACGCTCAAGCGGCGATACGAAACACAGGAGCAGCGTCAGGGTGACGAACTGAGCCGGATTGGCGCAGACAACCGCCCGGTGATCACGGGGCAATGTCGTTGGCGTCGTTGGCGCCGTGACTTTCTCCCTCCTTGCGGATCACGTAGGTGAGGTTGTTGTGCCGCCAGGCGAGCGCACCGAAGGACAACGCCCACACGGCTTTTACGTAAGCGCGAAGTATCCGGGCCCGCAAACCCGAGCCGCGGACGTAGTACGTGTGTCCGCGTTCCTCAAGAATTGAGCATCCGTTCCTCGCACAGAAATCGCGTATGCCTTCACGAGAAATGAGCGGTGCATAGTACGTGGGATACGGTGCGTGGCCCGGTCGTCCGGCGTCCGCATAGCCCAGGAAATAGCGATAGTAAGCGACATGGATCGCCAAGGGAGTGTGTTTGGCGGTCCAGCCGTACACGGACTTCCCATCCGGAATTCGCAGCACCAGAAGGCCTCCCGGTTTAAGGCCGTCGAGCATGAACAGCAGCGCGCTTTCGGCATCGCAAATGTGCTCGAGTACGAACGAGCTGTAGATGACGTCATATCGCCCCGGCGCGATCGTGCCGCGCGCACTGAGGTCTCCGATGATCGTTTCGTGCATGTCACCGACTGTGTCGACACGGCTTTGCAGCGCGTCGGCATCGATATCGATGCCGGTCAGCCGGTAGTCGATGCCCGCCAGATCCAGTGGCCACGAACGCCCACAACCGGCTTCGAGTATCTCCAACGGGCCCCCGAGATTCTTGATGGTCGACGAACAAAGCAGGACTTCGTCATCCCAGGAGTCGAGGGTCTTCAACTCCGGCCGGGTGCTCATGCAAGCCTCCGCAATTGTTATCGTCGAATGGTTTTAGACCCTAGCAACCAAACATCGGCGACTGCCGGGCAAACCCGCGACCTGCCAGGTCCCGTGACCTGCGGGACTGGTGTGGTTACCGGCCGGCTTTCTGCTCGGCCGAATAGTGCGGTGCGCTGTTCACGGCACCGCCCAGCCGTGGCAGCGGGATCACTTTTTACCTGGTGTCGATGCCGCTAAGCGGTCGCAGAATGCATACTGTTGCGGTGATGGGCCACCGGTTTTTGTGCAGGGTTATTGCGCTGGCAAGCCTCGTCGGATTCCTCGGTATCGGCAGTATCGGCGCCGCGCCGGCGCGGAGCGAGCCGGCGGATTCCGACACCACCGTGGTGAACGGGCCGACGCTGTCACTTTCGGATCTGGGTTACAGCTCCACCTTGTCGTTTTATACCCTGCAGGGCGCGCAGCAGTTAGTCTTACCGGTTCAGCAGGGGCTGACCCCGGCCGCAGTGAACGCGACCGTGGTGCCGCCGGTCAACCTGCGGTCCGGTCTCATCACCGTCACGCAGGACGACCGGGAAATCGCGAGGCTGGACCTGCCGACCGCCAATCTGGCCCCGATCGTCATCCCGCTGGCGGGCGCGACGGTGACCGAGGGCGCGATCACGGTGACGTTTCGCGCGTACCTGGTGCCGATCGAGGGATATTGCCTGGACTACACGAGCCCGCTGCAGCTGATCAACACGACGGTCAGCTACACCGGCGTCGAACAGCCACCCACCGCGGTGGCTCTTTTCCTGCCGCCGGTGCTGCGCAAGTTGACCATCTACGTGCCGCCGTCGCCGTCAGCGGCCGAATCCGACACGGCGATCCAATTGGCCGCCGCGACGGCCGCGCGCTACGGCGGGCAGACCCCCGAGATCTCCGTCGTCGGCTTGGGCGAAGGACAGGACCCACCGGCGACACCGCGGCTGCTGGAACGATCCATCGTCGTCAAAGAGGGCCGCAACAGCGGGCTTTCACTACAGGGACCCCCCGGAGCGCCGTGGTTGCTGATTTCAGGACCACTCGGCGCCAGTGCGGAATCAGACCTGGCTTTGCTGTTCGGCGACCTGTCCCAGCTGGCTTTTGCCCCCAAGGTGGTCGCCGGATCGCTGCAGTCCAGCGTCCGGCTACCCGCAGACACCGCCACGCTGCGCGAACTGGGGCAGCCCGGATTCACCTCGGTTGCGCTGCAACCGCGAGTCTCGATCGCACTCGACCAGACCCGGTTCGGCAGATCCATCCACTCGGTGCGGGTGCATCTGCTGGGGTCCTATTCCCCCACACCGGCCAATCTGGCCGGTCAGATCGTCGCGACGGTCGGCGCGGAAACCATCGACCAGTGGTCCACCGACGGCCACGGCGTCATCGATCGCTGGATCGACGTGCCGGACCGGCTGCTGCAGCGATACACCACGGTCGACCTGGCACTGACAATCGCCGGCAATACCGGGCGTTGCGGGGACTTCTACACGGCAGGGCCGGGCGACCAGCTGCTGACTTTGACCGTCAACGGCGACAGCACGGTGCAGACCAGCCCCGCCATGCCGCCCGTGCCCGACGGGCTGCGATCGGTGCCCCAAGCTCTGATGCCAAAGGTTCAGGTCGGTATGGAAGCACGATCGCTGGCCGACACGGTGCGCGCCGCCCAGATTGTGGTGGGTCTGCAGCGAGTCAGCTCACTGCCGATCGCGACCACCGTGACCAGTGTCAAACAGGCGCTCGAGTCGTCGAAGCCGGCGATTCTGATTGCGGCCGACGGGTGGAACCACCCCGATATCGCGCTTCCGGTGGCGGCAGGATCGACCGGGCCGATCACCCTCAACGCCATCAGGCCCGACGGCAAGCCCGTCACACTGACGCTGGACCCGCCCATGCGGTTCGGATCCCTGCAAACAGTTGTCAACCATGGCCGGTCGCTGTTGGTCGCGACGTCCAACGGCGCGCCTGCGCAACTCGACGAGCTGCTCAACTGGCTCGGTGGTGACCCCAAGCACTGGTCGGAGCTTCGAGGCGTCGCGGTCGTGTCGGTCGCCGGGCAAGAGCCGGTACTGGTCGATCGACCGTACTTGGGCATCGCGAGCCAGTCATCGACGACCGCGCATCGGTCTGATTCGCGATGGCTCTGGTGGTTCGGCGGGGCATGGCTTGCGGCGGCCGTGATCGGCGCAGCCGTGATCGCGGTGCGCACCGGCTTCCTTCGCCGCCGATAATGCCGATAACGAGGAATATCGGTGTGATAGCACCACGAGGTGACAAGCTGATCGCACGCTACAAGAAGACCTACGGAATTCCCGCCGAGGCAAATATCACCGAACAGATGATTCTGGATCATTGGAATCTGGAAAAGAAGTTGACGGTCGAGCTCCTGGAATCGACACCCGAGAATCGCTGGGAGACTTTCGACGCGTGCTATACCCGGCTGTATAAGGAACTCGGCTGGCTCAACCAGTTCTCCGGCAGAGCCGACCCTCAACCGCCCCGGAAAAGATTCAGGGGGTGGCTGGAACTGATCGGGCCACCTCCGAAGTCGATTTATGAGATCGGTTCGGGGCAGGGCGGTCTCATCTCATTCCTGGCGGATAATGGTTATCACTGCAAGGGCACCGAGATTACCCGGGAACGCGGCGAGAACCTTGTGCCACAGTCGTACGCCAATCTTTCATGGGGCGTATCGGACGGAATTCATCTGGATGAATTCGAACCCGCCGACACCTACGACGTAGTGGTCTCGGACCAGGTGATCGAGCATCTGCATCCCGACGATCTCGACAGTCATCTGCGGAGCGTCCGGGGCATATTGAAAAGTGGTGGCCGGTATATATTCAACACGCCGAATAAGTACACCGGGCCGCACGACGTGTCACAAGTTTTCAAATGTAATGAGCCAGTCGGCATGCATCTGAAAGAATATACGTGCCGCGAGTTGTCCGAGGCGGCCCGGCGTGCCGGCTTCGTCTCCGTCCGCTATGGATTCGTGCCGAGACGATTCCGCATCTTCCTGATGGCTTTGGGAGCCGGCAGGTTCGCCGGACCCGACGAGGCCGGGGCCCTGTTTTTGCGGATCGTTGTTGTCGTCGAACGAGTTCTGGGGATCGTGCGCGTGGCCCGCGTGCGCCGTCTGTGCGCAACCCTCTGCTGCAAGGCCGGCGTGTTCTGCAGCACCATCTCGCTGGTCGGCGAGAAGTGAACCCGGGCTACCGGCGTCCCGCCACGTCGGCGATGACGTCGAGCAGCCGGTCGGCGACCTGCTCGACGGCGCATCGCCGCGCGTAATGAGACGCGGCCGCGGCCCCGTGCGCTGCCGCGGTGACAGGGTCCGCCAAGGCGTCGAAGGCGGCGGTGAGCCCGGCGACGTCGTCGATCCCGATCGGCGGGCAGCCGGGCGGCTGGTATTCGGGCAGGCCGCCGGCGGTGGACACGATGGGCATGACGCCCAACTGCATGGAGAGCACCTGCACGCCGCTTTGCGACGCACGCCGGTAGTGGGCGACCGAGCCTTTCGCAGCGGCCAGCGTGGTGACGACGTCGCGGTAGCGGTAACTGCCGGGGAGCAGGCGGACATGGTCGGGCCGGGCGCGAGCATCCAGTGGACCGCCGATCAGCACCAGCTGGTCACCGCGCCAGCCGCCGCGGACGTGCCGCTGCCAGGCTCGCAGCACCACGTCGACGTTCTTGTACGAGTAGAACCGGCCGATCATGACGAAGTCGCGGCGGTCTCGAGGACCCACCAGCGGCGGGACGAGAGCCGGGTCCAGGTCACTGGTGAGCGGCAGGACGTGCACCCGTGTGCCGGCGACGTCGCGGCGAGTGGCGACGGCGGCTGCGACATAGTTGCTGTAGGTGATGGTGGCCGCCGAACGGGCACCCCAGCGGTCGAAGATCGCGGTCTCGTAGCGCGGCCGGTGTTCGACAGCGTCGTGCGGCCGGTCGTCGTGCACCAGCTGAACACGGGGAACCCGCCCCGCCAGCGCGATCCAGCGCGGATCGCGGACCAGGTCGGCGATCACCACCTGCGGCCGGTACTCGAGGATCCGGCGCCGGGCCGCGCACACGGCCGGCCAGGTCGCGGTCGTGCGCAGACGCGGATCGAGCACCAACTCGTAGTCTCGGGCGGCGTCGGACTCGGGGTGCCGGTCGGTGGTCACCAAGAGCACCTCGGCTCCCCGTCGGCGCAGCGCTTCGGCCTGTACCCGGGCCAGTGGTCGCAGCCACGGAGAAAGCCACAGCACCCGAAGCGAGCTCATAGCACGGTGTTGATCGCGTCGAGGTAGGCGTCCGTCATGGCCTCGACCGTGTAATGCTTACGCAGGCGTTCGAAGCCGCGTCGCCCGACCTGCGGCAGCGCGCCGGGGTCTGCCAGGATCGCTGCCAGCTGTTCTCGCCACCCGGACACCGACACCGGCTCGACGACAAACCCCGCACTGCCGTGATCGAGGATCTCGGGGACCGCGCACACCGCCGACGCCGCAACCGGCACCGCCCGGGCCATCGCCTCGAGAATCACCAGCGGGAACGCCTCCGAGCGACTCGGGACGCACAGCAGATCGGCGTCGGCCAGCGCGGGCCCGGGTCCGGCCGACCACCCGTGCCACTGCACCCGGTCGCGCAACTCGGCGGGAGTGCGGGCCTGCAGCCTCTCCCGGTCGGGGCCGTCACCGAAGATCGAGAGCCGCCAACTCATGTCGAGGAGGCCGTGCAGCGCCTCGATCAGCAGGTGCGGATTCTTGTGCTCGACGATGCGCGAGAGCATCACCAAGCGCACCGGCGCACCGGGGGTCCGGACCCGCGGCGCGGGGTCGTCGCTGACGGCGACGCCGTTGGGTGCGAAGAACACTCGCCCGCCGAGCCGGTGGTGCGCGATCAGCATGTCCCAATGATGTCGCGCCAGGGCGATGAAACCGTCGGCGCGGCGCATCGCCGTGGTCAGCGGCCGCGAGTAGATGCGGCGGTGCTCATCCGGCGGGATGTGTGCGGCGACCAGCCACCGCCGGCGCGTGCCGGCCGCGCGCCACAGGGTGGCAAATCCCGTCTCGGTGTTGGTGTCACCGCTGATCAGCACCGCGGGGCCGGAAGGAAGGTCGAGGATCGGCGCCCACCAGGGCTGGCGCACTACGCGCACGGTCGGTGGAACCTCTTTGACCAAGGGTCCGAACCGTTGCAGGCAGACGATGGTGACCGGGTAGCCGCGGCGGTCTAGTTCTGTTGCTAGCGAGACCTTCTGCCGTTCGGCGCCGCCGTAGACGAGACGGTTGGTGAGGATCACGATCGCCGGGAGGCCGTTGCCGCCCCCGGCGCCGCGCCGCGCGTCGCGCTTCGACCGCTGCAGCCGGTCCAGCAGCGTCGCGCCGGCGAGGTACCGGTCCGCGCGCCCCACGCCGTGTTGGTGTTCCAGCAGCAGAGCAGTGTTGGCGCGCAACAAATCCCGATCGCGGCGCAGTTCTGCGTCGGTGGCAGGCTCCGGTATGCGTGCCTGCTGCGTTTCCGCACCGACCTCGTCGGCTGTTAGAACGCGCCAGCCCGCTGCCCGGGCGCGGGACTGCCAGTCGGCCACTTCGCCGTGGCCGAAGAACTCTTCGTCGAAGCCGCCGACGGCGTTCCAGGCGGCACGGCTGATCGCCAGCCACGGGCGGCGGTGCGCGACCTCCCCCGCATCGCGGCCGGAACCGGTGTGGCCGCGCGTCATCGGCGCTACGGCCGCCACACCGGGCCGGCGCAGCAACTCTCTGGTGCGGATCAAGGGCCCCCGCAAGACCGCGCCGGGATCCAGCAACAGCAGATCCGTCTCCGGTGGGGTGCGCTGCACGAGCGTGTTGACGGCTTCGGCGAAGCCGAGGTTCGCCGTTCCCGACATCCAGTGCACCGCCGGGTATCCCGCCATCGGTTCGGGATGACCGGAACACCCTGCACCACTGAGCTCGCAGACATACACCGGCAAGTCGGGCAGGTGGTCGACGACGCTGCGCAGGCACGCCTCGAGTACGCCGCGGTCGGCGCCGGTCACGATCAGCACCGCAAGCGAACGCACGGCGGGCAGGGTGGCCGCGCTGCCGGTCGGCTGCGGCAAATACGCCCGGTCCATGCGACGCTTCAACTCGGCTCGTTCCCGGCGGGTCAGGTAAGCCCGGTTCCTGCGGGTCATGCGGCTATCCCCGCCCGGCGCAGCGACACCAGTGCCGACCAGGTGAGGGGTCCGATCGTCGCGCTGGTCGCCAGGTATGCCGCGGCGGCGGCGGCCAGGACGAGAAGTACCTGCTGACCGGAGAGCAGCAGCGTCACCGCGACGCTGGCTGCCGTGGGCACCAGCACCCGCAGCAAGAACAGCGCCGGTGTGCGGTAACCGCATTCACGGCGCAGCCACACGCTGGCGATCGCCGTGTTGCCCAGCTCGGTACACACCAGCGCGACGCCGGCACCGACGGCACCCAGCCGCGTGTCCAGGGCGAGATTGAGCGTGACGTTGAGCGCGAGGGTGGCGATCGACAACCAGAACCAGAAGCGCTGGCGATGGCTGGCGAACAACCCTTCGCCCAGGGTGGTGCTGACGAAGCGCAGGCCTACCGCGATGAACAGCAACGCCAGGGTCGGCGTGCCGCGTCCGACGAACGCCTGGTTCCCGAACAACCGAATCAGGGGCCCGGCCAGCAAGGCTCCGACGACGGCCACCGGGACCGCCAGAAAATACATCAGTTCGACGCTGCGGCGGATGAAACCGGCGAATGCCGCGACGTCGCGCGCGAACAGCTCGGTGGCCGTGGACAGCGTGGACTTGAGGAAGAACACCGCGACCACCAGCGTGTTCAGCGCGATCGAGGAGGCCAAGCCGTAGACCCCCACCTCCGAATGCGTGCTCACCAGCGACAAGATCACGCCGTCAGCGCGCCAGTACAAGACGGTGATCACCGTGACGCCCATCGGGAAGAGGCTCTCCTGCAAAAGGTTCACGGCCTCTCGCGGAGCGAAGATCGGCCGCAGCGAAATGTGCCGCGCCGCCGCCCTGCCCTGGATCAGGACCTGCAGGGTGGTGGGAATGAGTTGCGCGACCGCGAACCAGATGACCTCACTGTGTTCGGCCACCAAAAATCCGATCACACCCAGTGTCACCAGCCGGCTCAGCAGATCGGAAATGGCCACCGCGGAGAAGCGGACCGTGGCCACGAAGACCGGTTCCAGCCGGGTCGTCATCATCGCCGTGAACAGTTGCGCCGAGAGCACCACGACCATCACGCGCACGTCGCGGTCGCGATACAGGAGCAACCCGGATGCCGCCGCCGCTGCCGCCAGCGGAACGCAGTAGAGCAGGGACAGTCCGTTGTAGATCCGGACCAGCCGCTCCAAGTCGTCGCGGCCCGCGGCGACGCGGCGCACGATGACCCGGCCGATCCCGAGATCGATGAGGCTCATCCACATCCCGACGAACGCGACCGCGATGGTGAGCTGGCCGTAGTGCAGAGGACCCAGGTAACGCGCGGTCATCGCCACCGACACCGCCGAGGCCGCCATCCCCAGGGCCCGGCACGTCAGCTGGATCGAGAAGGCTCGAGCCAACCGCGCGACCGGCACCGACGGCACGGCCTTCTCGGATGCGGCCGACTCAGTCATGGCCGACAACCCCCCGGGCGCCGCCCCCTCGGTATGCCGCGATAAAGCCGCAGCCGGGTGGGGGTTTTCACCTCACGCCACCTAGTAGGCTCCGTGCCCGCTCAACACGGCTTTGACCGTTTTGGCGATGATCATCAGATCACCTGCCATCGACCAGTTGTCGACGTAGGACAAGTCCAATCGGACCGACTCGTCCCAGGACAGCTCGGAACGGCCGCTGACCTGCCAAATCCCGGTAACGCCGGGCTTGACCAGCAGCCGCCGGTGCACATGGCCGTCGTACTGGTCGACTTCCCGCTGCAGCGGCGGCCGCGGCCCGACCACGCTCATCTGCTGCTTGAGCACGTTGATGAATTGCGGCAATTCGTCGATGCTGAATCTGCGGAGCAGTTTGCCCACGGGGGTGACCCGGGGATCTTGACGTAACTTGAACAGGACGCCGTCGGCGCCCTCGTTCAGCGGTAGCAGCCGGCCCACGTGTTTTTCGGCGTCGACCACCATGGTGCGAAGTTTCAGCATCGTGAAGGGCTCTCCATTGATGCCGACACGTTCAGAACGATAGAAGACAGGACCTTTGCTCGTTAACTTGATCGCGACAGCGGCCGCCACGAGAAGAGGCGATGTCACGATCAGAGCCGCCAGCGCGAAACAAAAATCGAAGGTCCGTTTTTGAAAGCGCTGGGATCCGTGGTATTGCGGTTTCTCGACATGCAGCAAGGGAAATCCGGCGACCGGCCGCAAAGTCAGTCGCGCTGCCGCGACGTCCATCACTCCCGGCGCCACCGCGAGGTCGACGTCCATCGACTCCAACTCCCACATCAGGGATCTGATCGCGCTCACGCCGAGATGTTCGGTCTGCGTCACCACCACCGCGTCCGCACCGCAACCGTTGACCGCGGCCACGACATGGGATTCGTCGCCGAGAATCGGGATGGTGCGGCCCTCGACCGTCAGAGTTTCCCCGCGGGGCGGCCCATGTCCCGGTATGCAGGCGCCGACGACGACGTAGCCGTCCTTCGGGTTACTGTCCAGTTCATGCACGAGGTGCGCGATTTTTCTCCGGTCGCCGATCGCCAATACCATCGTCTGGTATTTGCCGTCCGCGCGTTTGCGGCAGATGTGTCTGCGCCAGATGTTGCGGCTGATCAGCAATCCGATGGTGCCCAGGACGAGGGCAGCCGCCAGATAGAGCCGCGCCAGCGCGATATTGGCGGCCAGCGACACCATCGCGATCATCCCGAATGTCCAGAACGACGCGCTGCCGACCCGGCGGTACTCTTCGATCCCTGTTCCGATGACGTGCGTGGATCTGGTGCGGAATATCGCCAGACACGCAAGCCACAGCGCCGCGAAGAGAAGTGAGAACAGGGTCATCACCACACCCGGGTAACCTGACATCTCAGGCGAATCCCCGAACCGGATGTACTGGGCCAGCAGCACCGAAGCGCCGACGACCAGGGAGTCGGTGATGCGCAGCCGATGCGAATACCGGTCTTGCCAGCGGTGTGGGGAACCCTGACCGCGTCGAGAAGTCGGCGCACCGCGGGACTGGTATTTGGGCAGTGCGGCCACCTCGACTTGCTGTGGTGGGGGTGCGGTGGATTCCGGCACCGCAGCGGGCCGGCCGGGAGCCGGCAGGCTCATCTCCCGACTGGTCGGGGTGTAGCACGCAACGGGGTAGCAGATCAGCTGCGCGCGCACGGCGCGGAACAAGGCGACGGGGCCCTGCAGCAGGTAACGGGAGGCCAACCGGCGCGGCTCGCTGGTCAACCGGTATAGCCATTCCAGCCCCAGCTGTTGCATCCATCCGGGTGCTCGCCGGGTTTTGCCGGCCAGAAAGTCGATGGCACCGCCGCACGGCAGGAAAATCCGCGCGCCCGTCGCGGAGCCGTGTTGGTCGACCCACCGTTCCTGTGCCGGTTTGCCGAGGCTCACCACCAGGATGTCGGTGCCCGCGGCGCGGATCTTCGCCGCCCAGTTGTGCGACAACAAGGCGATGCTGTGCGGTTCGGGTGCCCACATCCCCGAAATCCGCAGCGCGGGATGACTTTTGCGCAACACGTCGGCGAGCAGGCGGTGGGTTTCGGGGCTGCCCCCGAAAAAGCCGACCCGCGCACCCGTGCGTTCGGCCAATGTCAACACGCTCGGCAACAGGTCGGCGCCGGTGACCCGGGGCCACGCCGTGCCGGTGAGCAGCCGGCCCCGCCAGGCGATCGGCATGCCGTCGGCCAGCAACAGCCATTCGGGCGGACCCGCGGTCACCGGAGTGGCCGTGCGGCCGTGGTTCCGGAAATGGTAGAGGTGGTCGAGGTTCACCGAGCCCACCGCCAGGCCGGCGGCGGATGCCGAGTGCAGCCGCGACGCGATGATCGCCAGGGCTTCGTCGAACTCGCAGCGATCGACGACGGTGCCGCCGACGGCCATGCGCACCGGGGCCGGCACCGGCCTGGCGCCGGTCGTGCGCGACTGTGGTTGCGCGACCGCCGGGACATCGTCGGCCAGCTGGGCGGGTGTGATCAGCGTCGGCGGCGTCATGTCCGGGCCTAGACGTATCCGGCGGCCGGCGGGCGGGTCATCACGGTCGGGACGATGCCGTAGCGAGGCCCGACCGATCTGCTGGCGCTGGCGAGACTGGCCCGCGGCGCCGTGCCCAAGAGACTGGGCGGCACCTGCGCGCCGTTGAGACCAGCGTTCGGCAATGCGGTCGCGGCGCCTGCGTGCGCTGCGGGGATCACGCTGGTCCAGCTGGCCGGCACCGACAGCGGGCCCAGCGAGGTCGCATTGCCCAGGCCGGCGGCCACCCCCGAGCCGAGATGTCCGAGTGCGCCGGCTCCCGAGGCGGCCGCGCTGGCCGCGCCGGCAGTGGCGCTTTGTGCGGCCGCCGCGGCGCTGTTCGCCAAACCATGCGCGGTCTGGGCGATGGCCAGGATGGAGGACATGCCATACAGCGGGGTCCCCGCCGCCATGAAATAGCTGGGCAGTGCGTAGACCGGTGTGACCGCGAGGCTGGACAGCGACGACGAGCTCGTCAGGCTCGACACCGGGGATGCGAGCGTGGACAGCGTGGCGGGAATCGAGGACACCAGGCTCGCCAGCGACGCCTGCTGTGCCGGTGCGGCGGCGGCGGCGTTGGCGACCGCGGTGGCCTGGG
This sequence comes from Mycobacterium sp., assembly GCF_008709575.1. Lineage (GTDB taxonomy): Bacteria > Actinomycetota > Actinomycetes > Mycobacteriales > Mycobacteriaceae > Mycobacterium. The sequence goes on along the minus strand of NZ_VYIK01000026.1, from coordinate 15,135 downwards.
CGGCCACCCCGGCCGGGTTGACCACGTGCGGCGGCGACACCAACGGGGTCAGTGCGCAGGCGGTGGCCGAATGTGCGGCGTAGTCGTACATCGCCCCGGCGTCTTGGGCCCACATCTCGCCGTATGCGGCTTCGGTGGCCGCGATTGCCGGCGAGTTCTGGCCGAAGAAGTTGGTGGCGACCAGTGCAGCCAGTTGCGCGCGGTTGGCGATGACCACCGGCGGTGGCACCGTCATCGCGAAGGCGGTTTCGTAGGCTTCCACCGCGAGCCGGGCCTGCCCTGCTGTCTCGGCGGCGCGTGCGGCAACACCGGCGGTCCATGCCATGTACGGCCCGAACGCCGATGCCATGGCCAGCGACGCCGGGCCCAGCCAGCGTCCGGCCGTCAATCCCGACACCACCGACCGGTAGAAACTCGCGACGGTGCCCAATTCGGCGGCCAACCCGTCCCACATCGCCGCGGCCGCCGACAGGGACTCCGGGCCGGGACCGGCGTACATCCTCGCCGAGTTGATCTCCGGCGGCAGGGCACCAAAATCGATCATGCCGAATTCCTCCCGTCGGCGTGACGGGCGCGGCGGACGGTACCGCGGTCAGCCGGATCCTGGTTCAAAACTTCTCCCAACACTCCTATGAGCTGATCAGCAGTCAGCATGCCAAGCACACAGATCGTGGTGAGGAGTTCCGCGTCGTTGCGTGCGTTGCCCCGCCGGACGCTCGCGACACGGATATGCCCGCGAGGAGATGAACCGCGAGATCACCACTGAGGATACTTCAGTTTGTCGCCTTTTCAGCTGACTGAGACAGAAGTCACAAACCTGGACCCCACTCGCTACAGCGGCAAAGACAAAAACGGCAGTGCGATGTCGAGTAGGAGGTTGCCGCCGGTCGCGTTCGCGTCGAGCATGTTGCCCAGGACGGCGGCGAGGTCGAAACTGCCGGATGCGGTGGAGTCCGAGCCGGCGCTGGCGGTGCTGCCGGCCCCGAGGATCGTGGCGACGTCGAGGTTGCCGTTGCCGGCGCTGGTGCCGCCGGCGACGGCAAGATCGTGAGCGCCGCCGAGATCGAGGACGGAGGCCAGGTCGGCGATGCCGGTGGTGGCGTCGGCCTCGGCGTTGGTGCCGAAAACGCTTGCGAAATCAAGGATGCCGGAGTCAATGGCCTTGAGGTCGCTGCCCAGGGCGAATGCCAGGCCGAGAATACCGCCCGCGGTCGCGTCGCTGTTGGCGCCGTTGCCGAGCGCGGCTTCGAACACGCCGACGGCGTTGGCGTCGCCACCGGCGGTGGCCAGCGCGAGGACGTCGCCGCCGCCGGCGGTGGCGGCGACGCTGTCGGCGCCCAGCGCGGTGGCGAGGTCACCGAGGCTTGCCGCCACCAGGGCGCTGGCGTTGTCGCCGAAGGCGGCGGCGGTGCCCAGCGTGGCGCCGATCCCGGCGATCGAGTGGGCACCGGCGCCGACGGCGACGGCGTTGTCGAAGAAGCCGAGAGACCCGGCGCTGGCTTCGCTGCCGCTGCCGTGCGCGAGGGCAAGGTCGCCGACGGCGCCGATTCCGGTGGTGGTGTTGCTGCCGGCGCCGTCGGCGAATGCGGTGTCCAGGAAGCCGCCGAACGCGTTGGTGGCGTGGCTGGCGTCGCCGTCGGCGGCGATGAGGCTCAAACTGCTCCCCAAGACACCCTCGGCGGTGCTGTTGGGGCCGTGGGCAAAGGCGAGGTCATAGCTGCCGCTGGCATTGGCATTGGCCCCGTCGCCGATGGCGATCGCGATGTCCCCGGAGCCGGAGGTGGCGGTCGCGGTGTTGTCGGTGGTGGGGAACAGCTCCATCCCGTTGATCGAGATCTGCATGTCGGGAGCCGACGCCGTCTCGCCGGGGTCGAGAAGAGCGCTCAGCAGTTGGTCGAGCACCGAAAACGACGCGCCGGAGGAGTCGGCCCGCGCAATTCCCGCGAGCGTGGCCAGCGTCGTGCACGCACCCAGGCTCACAGTCAGCATGCCCAGTCGAACCACACGACCAGCGTGTCTCAACGGTCTTCCCTTCCCCCGACGGCTCTGCCGGTTACCCGTGCGCGATGCGCTCGATCCCAGCCGACCCACCGGCTGACGCGGGATGCTACTCCCCGCACCTGGTCGGCAGGGCGGGTTTGACACAAGTCGGGGCTAAGGAGGGCTAAGGACCCGGACGAAGCGCCGGGTCGCGTCGTCACGCGTCCAAGCGGGCGAACTGATTGCGCCGGTACTGCTCGACACAGGCCGATCGTTTGATCTTTCCGCTGGTGGTGGTTGGTATCGAGCCGGCCGGCACCAGAACCAGATCCGCCACCCCGAGGCCGTGCGAGGCCGAGACGGCCGAGGTGATCTCCCGCTTGAGGACATCGAAGTTGTGCCTCACCTGCTCCGCGGAGTCGCCCAGCTTCTTGACTTCGATGATCACGACAAGCTGCTCCGTGCCCTCGACGGGAATCGCGATGGCCGCGACCCGGCCCCGCGTTATCTCCTGGATCGTCGCCTCGATGTCGTCGGGAGAGTGGTTGCGCCCGTAGACAATCAAAAGATCCTTGATACGACCGACGACGAACAGCTCTCCGTCGGAGACGAAGCCCAGATCCCCGGTCCTCAGCCAGGGCCCGTGCGGCGTGCCGGGCGACGGCGCGACCAGCATGGCTCCGAACGTGCGCTCGGTCTCTGCGGGTTTCTGCCAGTAGCCCGCGGCGACGTTGTCGCCGTGCACCCAGATCTCGCCGGTCGTTCCCTCCGGACATTCGGCCGCGGTCTCGGGATCGACGATGCGCACGGTAGGTGATTGCCACCGCGGATAACTGACCAGTGGTGTCCCGCCTCCGCTCGAGCACCGCTTCGCGTGACCGGCGGACAATTTGTCGGAGTCGAAATAAACGACGTGCGGCGCTTGGCCCGCGGTGCTGGTGGCCACGTACACCGTTGCTTCCGCGAGCCCGTATGAGGGCCGGAGAACTTTATCCTGAAGGTTGAAGCGCCGAAAGCGCTCAGCAAAGCGTTGGAGAGTAGCCGGGTGTACTCGCTCGGCACCGCTGAGAATGGTTTGCACGCCCCCGAGATCGTATCCTGCCATGTCCTCGTCCGACGTTTTTCGGGCAGCAAGTTCGAAAGCAAAATTCGGAGCCGCTGAAAATGCTTGAGAATGAGTTGCCAGCAATTGCATCCACCGGGCCGGACGCTGCAGGAACGACACCGGGCTGGTGAGCACGCCGGGAGATCCCAGCAGGATCGGCGCGCAAACCCCGAGGACCAGGCCCATGTCGTGGTAGAACGGTAGCCACGATACCAGCGTCAAATCCGGTGGCGGCACTCCGCCGCGATCAGCGAAGTAGCCGGATAGTAGCTGATCGAAATTGACGACCAGGTTCCGGTAGGAGATCATCACACCGGCAGGCTGCCGGGTGGATCCGGATGTGTATTGCAAATATGCGGTAGTTTGGTGAGCATCTTCGCCGGTGTCGGGTCCTGGTGGAGCATCCAAATCCAGCAAATCGACTTCGATGACTGACGGAGCGGATTGCCCGGGCTGTGGCGCAACATGTCGGCTGACCGCCCCCACCACAGCGGATGTCGTGAGAACGGCAACGGGGGCCGCATCGCGCAGTACCGAATCAACGCGATCGTCGCTGACGTCGCCCAATGGAACCGAAAGCGGAACCGCGATCAGCCCGGCCTGTAACGCACCGAGAAAGGCAATGATGTAATCCAGTCCCTGCGGGGCCAATATCACGGCGCGATCACCGGGCGATCCGCAAAGTCTGAGCTCGCGTGCGACGTTCACCGCCCGCCGATGCAGCTGCGGCCAGGTCAGCGTTTGGGCAATGCCGGCCCAGTCCTGCTCGTAATCGAAGAACGTGAATGCCGCGTCATCGGGCTGCAGACTCGCGCGCTCGCGCAACAGAGCCGGAATGGACGTCTCCACCACGCGCACGAGGTTACCGCGCTTGGCGCTCGCTGTTGCACGGTCTTCGAAAAGAGAGGTGCACAGAAAGCCGGCCGGCAGGCGCGCATTACAGAAAAATAACTTCTTCGTCAATAACTGTAATATGTATAATACCGCTGCCCGCTTTTAATGCACGTCAGCGGGATAGGCGTGCCAGATCTGAGTCAAGCGGCGGACCAGGCTGATTAATCGTTGCAGCGAGGAGGCTGGATGACTGCGTTCGGGGCGATGGATGAGCGTGTGCACCGCGTGGCTTCGGCCGACTCCTCGCCCCGCGGCACCGCGCCGGTGACACCGGTTGCCGTCATCGGCATGGCCTGTCGGCTGCCCGGCGGCATCGACTCCCCGGAGCAGCTCTGGGAGGCGCTGCTGCGCGGTGATGATCTGATCACCGAGATTCCGCCCGACCGCTGGAACGCCGACGACTACTACGACCCCGAGCCGGGCGTGCCGGGGCGGTCGGTGTCGAAGTGGGGTTCGTTCCTCGACGACGTCGCCGGCTTCGATGCGGAGTTCTTCGGGATCAGTGAGCGCGAGGCGGTCGCTTTGGATCCGCAGCATCGTCTGCTGCTGGAAACCTCGTGGGAAGCCATGGAGCACGCCGGTCTTACCCCGCAGACCATGACCGACTCGCTGACCGGCGTGTTCGTCGGGTTGACGCATTTCGACTACCAGCTGGTGGCCGCCGATTCCCCGGCCATGGAGGGGCCCTACGGGTTTACCGGCAACACGTTCGCCCTCGCCTCGGGGCGTATCGCCTATACCCTGGGACTGCACGGTCCGGCCCTGACGGTGGACACCGCGTGCTCCTCCGGGCTGCTGACGGTGCACATGGCCTGTCGCAGCCTACACGACGGGGAGAGTGATCTGGCGCTGGCCGGCGGCGCATTCGTGATGCTGGAACCACGGAAATTCCTGGCCGGCACGGCGCAAGGCCATCTTTCGCCCACCGGGCGCTGCCGAGCGTTCGACGTCGCAGCCGACGGCTACGTGTGCGGCGAGGCCTGCGCCGTCGTACTGCTCAAGCGCTTACCCGATGCCCTGCGCGACGGCGACCGGATCCTGGGGGTGCTGCGGGGTACGGCCGCCAACCAGGACGGCCACACCGTGAATATCTCGACCCCGTCGCAGGCCGCGCAGGTCGCGGTGTACCGGGCGGCGTTGGACGCCGCGGGTGTGGATGCCCGCAGTATCGGCATGGTCGAGGCGCACGGCCCCGGCACTCCGGTGGGTGACCCCATCGAATACGCCAGCCTGAGCACGGTCTACGGCGTCGAGCAACCCTGCGCGCTGGCATCGGTGAAGACCAACTTCGGCCATGCCCAGTCGGCCTCGGGAACTCTCGGGCTGATGAAGGCGATCCTGGCGTTGCAGCACGGCGTGGTTCCGCGGAATCTGCACTTCACCCGTCTGCCGGATGAGCTTTCCCGTATTGAGACCAAACTCTTCGTGCCGCAAGAGATTACCCCGTGGCCCGGCACCGCGGGCCAGCCGCGCCGCGCGGCGGTCTCGTCGTACGGGGTCTCGGGAACCAATGTGCACGCCATCGTGGAGCAAGCACCGCAACACTCTGCCGACACCGTCACCGCGGATATCGCGGCCGGCCCGGAGGCACCGGCACCGCTGCTGTTCGCGCTGTCGGCTACCTCGGCCGACGAGCTCCGGCGCACCGCCGGCCGGTTGGCCGACTGGCTGCAGGCCCACGAGGACGTGGCGTTGCCCGACCTGGGCTACACCCTGGCGCGTCGGCGAGCGCACCGGCCGGTACGTACCGCCGTCATCGCCGGCTGTCCGGCGGAGCTCATCAAGGCGTTGCGGGAGGCGGCCGGCGGGGATGCTCCCTATGAAGCCGCGGTCGGGCACGACGATCGGGGACCGGTGTGGGTTTTCTCCGGACAGGGTTCACAGTGGGCCGGGATGGGTGCCGAGTTGCTGGCCACCGAACCGGTGTTCGCGGCCACTGTCGCGCAGGCCGAGCCGGTGATCGCCCGCGAGTCCGGTTTTTCGGTCACCGAGGCGATGACGTCGCCGCAGACCGTGACGGGTATCGACCGGATCCAGCCGACACTGTTCGTCATGCAGGTTGGCCTGGCCGCCACCATGAAGGCATACGGAGCCCGACCGGGCGCGGTCATCGGGCACTCGCTCGGTGAGGCCGCCGCGGCGGTCGTCGCGGGTGCGCTGTCGCTGGACGACGGACTGCGCGTCATTTGTCGTCGCTCGCGGCTGATGTCGCGCATCGCCGGCGCCGGCGCCATGGCATCGGTGGAATTGCCTGCCAAACAGGTGCTTTCGGAGCTCGCGGTGCGCAGCGTCAAAGACGTCGTAGTGGCGGTGGTGGCCTCGCCGCAGTCCACGGTGATCGGCGGGGACACCCAGACGGTCCGCGACCTGGTCGCGGCCTGGGAGCAGCGCGACGTGATGGCCCGGGAGATAGCGGTCGACGTCGCCTCGCATTCGCCGCAGGTCGATCCGATCCTCGCTGAGCTGACCGACGTCCTCGCCGAGCTCGACCCGATGACACCCGACGTGCCCTTCTACTCGGCCACCCTGTTCGATCCGCGCGAGCAGCCGGTGTGCGACAGCAAGTATTGGGTGGACAACCTGCGGCGCACGGTGCGGTTCGCCGCCGCGGTGCGGGCCGCGTTGGAGGACGGCTATCGGGTCTTCGCGGAGCTGTCGCCGCACCCCCTGCTGACCCATGCTGTCGAGCAGACCGCCCGCAGTCTCGACATGCCGCTGGCCACGCTGGCCGGGATGCGTCGCGAGCAGGAACTGCCGCACGGGATGCGGGGTTTGCTGGTGGGCCTGTACAGTGCGGGCGCCGCGGTGGACTTCTCGGTGCTCTATCCCCGGGGGCGGTTGGTGGACGCGCCGCTGCCGACCTGGACCCATCGCCGGCTGTGGCTGAGCCGCGACGGCCAGGAATCCCCGGTGCACGGCGCTTGCACGGTTGCTGTGCATCCGCTGCTGGGTGCGCATGTGCGTCTTCCGGAGGAGCCGGAGCGCCATGCGTGGCAGGCCGAGGTCGGCACTGCCGCCCAGCCCTGGCTGGGTGAGCACCAGATCAACGAGGTGGCTGTGCTGCCGGGAACGGCCTATTGCGAGATGGCGTTGGGGGCCGCGCACACGGTGCTGGGCGAGGGCGCCGAGGTGGCTGACATCCGCTTCGAGCAGGCCCTGCTGCTGGACGGGCAGGTCACGGTCAGCGCCTCGGCGGTGTTGTCGTCGCCGGGCAGCGCCGAGTTCACTGTCGCGACCTATCGCGACGGCGAGCAGGCGCGGCACGTCAGCGCGGTCCTGCAGGCCGCACCGGCGGAGCCGCCGGCTGCCTACGACACGTCGGCGTTACGTGCCGCTCATCCGCGTCGCGAGGACGGCGCCGAGGTGCGCAAGCGCCTGGAGGAGCGGGGTATTCGCTACGGTGCGGCGTTCGGTGGCCTGGGCGCGGTGCACATCGGCGAGGACACTGGCGCCGACCCGGTGACCACTGTGCTGGCCGAGGTCGCGCTACCCGGCCAAATCCGCTCGCAGCACAGTGTTTACACAGTGCACCCGGCGCTGCTGGATGCGTGCTTTCAGTCCGTTATGGCTCATCCGCGGGTGCAGGCTGTCGGTAGGGACGTGCTGGCGGTGCCCGTGGGTGTCGGTCGCCTGCGTGCTTACGGCCCGGCCCGCACTGCGCACTACTGCTACACCCGGGTGACCGCGTGCGATAGCACCGGGGTCGAGGCCGACCTGGATCTGCTCGACGAGCGCGGGACGGTGCTGCTGGCCGTGCGGGGACTGCGCCTGGGTACCGGGGCGGCAGAGCACAGTCCGCACGATCAGGTGCTGGGCGAGCGGCTGCTGAGCATCGAATGGCAGCAGCGCCGGCTTCCCGAACTCCCCCACGACCGTGCCGGATCCTGGCTGCTGATCAGCATCGCCGACACCGATCGGGTGGGCACCGCGTTGAGCGATGCGCTGAGACACCACGGCGCGCAGTGCACCACGATGTGCTGGCCACTGCCCGCCGAGGACGCCGCGAACTCAGAACAAACCCCGGATCAACTCAGAAGTCACCTGCGGGCCGACGGATTGCGCGGCGTGGTGGTGCTCGCCGGACCGCGAAGCGGCGACGGCGAGGATCAAGCCCCGCGACGGGGCCGTGAGTATGTGCAGCATCTGGTGCACATCACCCGCGAACTGGCGGAGATCCGCGGCGAGCTTCCCCGCGTATACCTGGTGACCCGCGCCGCCCAGAGCGTGCTGGCCGGTGACGTGCCCAATCTGGAGCAAGCCGGGCTGCGGGGTTTGATGCGGGTGATCGGCGCCGAGTATCCGCACCTGCACACCACCCAGATCGACACCGACGCAGCCACCGACGCCGAGCAGTTGGCGCGTCAGCTGCTCGGCGGGTCGGAGGAAGACGAGACCGCCTGGCGCGACGGCGCGTGGTACACCGCGCGCCTGTGCCGGGCCCCGCTGCGCCCGGAGGAGCGGCGTACCACCGTGGCGGTTCATGACCGCGACGGGATGCGACTGCAGATCCGGACTCCCGGTGATCTCGAGACACTGGAATTGGTTGCCTGCGATCGGGTTGCGCCGGGGCCGGGACAGATCGAGGTCGCGGTCAGCGCTTCCAGCGTCAACTTCGCCGACGTGCTGCTGGCGATGGGACGATTCCCCAGCTATGAGGGGCAGCTGCCGCAGCTGGGGATGGATTTCGCCGGCGTGGTGACCGCGGTGGGACCCGGCGTGACCCAGCACAAGGTCGGCGATCATGTCGGTGGTCTGTGCGCCGACGGCTGTTGGGCCACGTTTGTGACCTGCGACGCGCGCCTGGCCGTCACGCTTCCGGAGGGGCTGGCCGACCTCGAGGCGGCGGCGATCACCACCGCCCATGCCACCGCGTGGTACGGGCTGCACGACCTGGCCAAGATCGCGCCCGGCGAGAAGGTGTTGATCCACTCTGCAACCGGCGGCGTGGGCCAGGCGGCGATCGCGATCGCCCGCGCCGCCGGAGCGGAGATCTTCGCCACCGCCGGTAGCGAAGAGCGGCGAGAGTTGTTGCGCAACATGGGGATCGAACATGTCTACGATTCTCGAAGCACTGCGTTCGCCGAACAGATCCGCCGCGATACTGACGGGTACGGGGTAGACGTCGTGCTCAATGCCCTGACCGGCGCGGCGCAAAGCGCGGGACTGGAGTTGTTGGCCATCGGTGGACGCTTCATCGAGATCGGCAAACGTGACGTCTACGCCAACACCCGGCTGGGGCTGTTTCCGTTTCGCCGAAACCTCACGTTCCACTATGTCGACCTGGCGTTGATGTCGGTCAGTCACCCGCAACGGGTCGGGGAGTTGCTGCGCACCGTGTACCGGCTCGTCGCAGACGGTGCGTTGCCTCCTCCGAGGCACACCGACTTCCCTCTGGCCGAGGCCGCCACCGCGATCCGGGCCATGAGCGCGGCCCAGCACACCGGCAAACTCCTGCTCGAGGTGCCCCGCCACGGGAGCAGCAGCGTCGTGGTGCCCCCGGAGCAGGCTCAGGTCTTCCGCCGGGACGGCTCCTATCTCGTCAGCGGTGGCCTGGGCGGCCTGGGGTTGTTTCTCGCCGAGAAGATGGCGGCCGCGGGCTGCGGGCGCATCGTGCTCACGTCCCGGTCCCAACCCACGGTCACGGCGCGCGAGACGATCGACCGGATCCGGGCGCTGGGCGCCGACGTCGTGGTGGAGTGCGGTGATATCGCCGAGGCGGCTACAGCGCAGCGGCTGGTGGCCGTCGCGACCGCCACCGGGCTTCCGGTACGCGGTGTGCTGCATGCCGCGGCGGTGGTCGAGGACGCCACACTGACCAACATCACCGACGAGCTCATCGAGCGTGACTGGGCGCCAAAGGTTTACGGTGCCTGGAACTTGCATTCCGCGCTGCACGAAGCCACCGCTGATCAGCCGTTGGACTGGTTCTGCTCGTTCTCCTCGGCAGCGGCGTTGGTAGGTTCGCCCGGGCAGGGTGCCTACGCCGCAGCCAACAGCTGGCTCGACGCGTTCACCCGGTGGCGCCGGGCGCAGGGCCTGCCGGCCACCGCGATCGCCTGGGGAGCCTGGGCCCAGATCGGGCGCGCGACGGCCCTGGCGGAGGGTGCCGGGGTGGCTATCGCCCCCGACGAGGGTGCTTACGCGTTCGAGGCGCTGCTGCGCCACGACCGCGCCTACACCGGCTATGCCCCGATCATGGGCACACCGTGGCTGACCGCCTTCGCCCAGCGCAGCTCCTTCGCCGAATCGTTCCGCTCCACCCGGCACATGGACATGGGCGGCAGCAAACTGCGTGCCGAGCTTGACGAGCTGCCCGTCGAGGAGTGGCCCACCCGGCTGCGGCGTCTGATCTCCGACCAGGTCAGCCTGATCCTGCGTCGCAGTGTCGATCCGGACCGTCCGCTCGCCGAGTACGGCGTCGACTCGCTGGGCGCGCTCGAACTGCGTACCCGCATCGAGACCGAAACGGGCATCCGGCTCACCCCCGGTTCCATCGCCGTGACCACCATTCGGGGTCTGGCAGAGCTGCTGTGCGAAAAGCTGGCGGCCGGGGAAGCCGCCTGACCGCGGCTCGTGCTGCAGGGTGGCCGGCACTCGGACCAGGGCACGCCGATGAAAAGTATTCCTAAAATCGTGCTCTCCGAACTTGTTTGGCTGGTCATGTTCGGCGTGGCGGTGTTCTTGCCGGCGTGGACGTTGGCTTATTGGCAGGCGTGGGTTCTGCTGGCGGTGGTCATCGTGCTGGCGCGCATACCCGGCATCTATTTGCTGTATACGAATCCGGTTGCGCTGCAACGACGGACGCGGGGCGGGCCGCGAGCGGAGACCAGAATGGTCCAAAAGCTCGTTATGGGTGGCTTGTGGTTCTCGCTGGCCGCGATGCTCGTGGTCAGCGCCCTCGACCACCGCTTCGGGTGGTCGAAGGTGCCGACGGCACTCTGCTTGGTCGGTGATGTGTTGGTCGCGGTTGGGCTGGTTTTGGTGATGCTGGTGGTCGTTCAGAACAGCTACGCGGGTGCGACAGTCCGGGTCGAGTCCGACCAGAAGCTTGTCGCCACCGGTCTGTATTCGCTGGTGCGCCACCCGATGTACACCGGAAACGTGATCACCATGGTGGGGATCCCCCTTGCCCTCGGGTCCTACTGGGGACTGGTCTTCGTCGTTTCCGGTCTGACCGTGCTTGCCTTGCGCATCCGCGACGAGGAGGAGCTGCTCGAAGACGAGTTGGACGGATACCGGGAGTACCGGCGGACGGTTCGGTATCGGTTGCTGCCCCGTATTTGGTAGCCGCCGTGGCGGCCGGCCCGGTTTCAGCGACCGTGGGTCGAGCGTGTGGCGGAGACTTTGTCCACGGTGCCGGCCTGGCCGCCCAACTGCTGGCTCAAGCTTCGAATGGACGGCGCGTCGAACAAGGTGACGACCGGGAGTTGGGCATCGAGGGCTGTGTTGATCGCCGCGATCGCCCGCATCGCGGCCAGCGAATCGCCGCCCAGGTCGAAAAACGAGTCGTCGACCCCGACCCGGTCGACGCCCAGCACCTGGGCGTAGATACTGGCCAGAATCTGCTCGACCAAGGTAGCCGGGGCGCGATAGCGACCGCCGTGGTGCTGCTCGGGTCCCGAGACCGCCGAGATCGGCGTTCGGGCCAGCATCGCTCCGTTCGCCCATCCCGCGAGCCGGGGGTGTTCAGCGTGATCGGGCGGGGTGATCGACGACAGCGGTTGGGTGGGGTTGGTGGTCATGGCCACCAGCAGTTGTTGTAGCCGGTCGATGAGTGCCTCGATGCCGGACGCGTCGAACACGCTGGTGTCGGACTCGACCCGAAGACCCAGCTCGCGGCCGGGCAGGACCGCGACCGAAAGGGGGTAGTGGTTGTATTCGCGGTTGGTGAACGCGGTGACGGTCAGTCCGTCGAGGCCGGACAACGCGGCGATGTCGACTGGGTAGTTTTCGAATACCAGCAGCGTGTCGAAGAGTTGGTCGTGGCCGGTGGTGCGGTGGATTTCGGGCAGGGCGAGGTGTTGGTGGTCGAGGGTGTGGTTGTGGGTGGTGTGTAGGTGCTGGAGTAGGTCGGTGGTGGTGGTGGTCGGGGTGATGGTGGCGCGGATGGGTACGGTGTTGATCAGCAGGCCGATGATGGAGTCGGCGCCGTTGAGTTCGGTGGGGCGTCCGGAGACCACGGCGCCGAAGGCGATGTCGTGGTGTCCGGTCAGCCAGGTCAGCAGGGTGGCCCAGGCGGCTTGCAGCACGGTGCTGGTGGTGGTGTGCTGGGCGCGGGCGAGCTCGCCCAGCGCCCGGGTGGTTGGTTCGGGCACCCGGAAGGTGGCCACGTCGCGGCGGCCTTGTCCGAGCCGATCCGGCGGGCCGACCAGGGTGGGGGTGTCGAAACCGGCCAGCACCTGGGCCCAGGCCGCGCGGGCGCTGTGGTGGTCGCGGTCGGCCAGCCAGGTGACGAAGCGGCGGTAGGGGACCGCGGTGGGCAGCCGCTGGTGGTAGTAGCTGGCGAAGATCTCGTGCAGCAGGATCGGCAGCGACCAGCCATCGGCCACGATGTGGTGGTTGGTCAGCACGAGTCGGTGCTGGTCTGCTCGGGTGCGGATCAGCGCCGCCCGGAAGGCCGGCTGGGTGGTGAGGTCATAGACCGCGGCGCGTTCGGCGGCGCAGATCTGCTGGATCTGCTCGTCGGTGTCGGTGTCGGTGTCGAGTTCGAGGTAGCGCCAGGGTGCTGCGGGGTCGGCCGGGATGATTTGCACCGGCTCGTCGAACTGGGGGCAAAACCGGGCCACCAGGTTGGGGTGGCGGGTCACCACGGTGTGCACGGCCTCGGCGAGTCGGTGCGGGTCGAGCCGGCCGGTGAGGGTGATCTCGAGTTGGACCGCGTAGACGTCGTCGCTGGGGTCGGCGGTGCTGGCGTGAAAGAGCAGTCCCTGCTGCAAGGGGGTCAGCGGTAACACGTCGGCGATGTGGTAGTGCTGGTGTAGTTCGTCGATTTGCTGCTGGTTGAGCCGGGCCGGGGCGATATCGGAGGGGGTCAACCCGCCGCCGCCGCGGCGCACGTGCGCGCAGATACCGGTCAGGGCGTCAAACCAGAGTCGGCTTAGCCGGGTGACCTGGGTGGCATCTAGCGTCGAGGGGGCCCAGGTCCAGCCGGCGTGCAGGTGCGGGCCGGTGTCGGTGTCGGTGCCGGTATCGATGGTGGCGGCGTTGAGTTCGACGGTGTGCATCAGCGCCATGGGGATCGCCGCGGCCGCGCTGGTGATCGAGCCGCTGTCGGGGCTGATCCGCCACAGCTCACCGCTGACCTCGGCGGGCGCGCCCAGGCGTCCCAGGTAGTTGAACCCGATCACCGGGTCGGGCCCGTCGAGGTCGACGTGGGGGTTCAGATAGCGCAGCGCCCCGTAGCTGACCCCGTCGGGCAGGGCCCGTAGTTGCTCTTTGAGGTTTTTGATCACCGCCCCCAGGCCGGCTTCGCCGGCCACTACCTGCGCCCAGGACAACTCACCCACACGCAGCGACACCGGGTATTTGGCGGTGAACCAGCCCACCGTGCGGGATACGTCCGCGTCGGGGGCCACGTCGTCGTGGCGGCCGTGGCCTTCGACGTCGATGCCGATCGGCGCGTCGGCGGCGCCGAAAAACTCCGCGCAGGCCAACGCGAACGCGATCAACAAAATGTCGTGGACGCCGGTGTGAAACGCCGCCGGGACCTCCCCGAGCAGCATCCGGGTCGGCTCGGCCCCCAGCGACACCGCCAACGACCCGGCGCTGGCGTAGGTGTCGACCTGCGGACACACCGCCGGTAACACCGCCGGCGCCGCCGCCACCTGCCGCCAGGTGTCGGCCTGGGCCACCACCTCGGGCCGGTGCGCGTAGTCCGCCAGCAGCGCCGCCCACCGGGCAAACGACGTCCCGGTCGCCGGCAACAGCACCGGCTGGCCCTCGCGGTGCTGAGCCCAGGCGATGTTGAGGTCTTCGACCAAAATCCGCCACGACACCCCGTCGACGGCTAAATGGTGCACGATCAGCGCCAACTGACCCGCCGAAGCCACCCACACCGCCGAAAGCATCACCCCGGCGGCCGGGTTCAACCGCGACCGGGCCTCCACCAGCGCCGCATCCGAGAGCACCGCCACCGATCGCAGACACCGGCGCGCATCGACCGCGCCGGCCTCGGGCACCTGCAACGACCACCGCCCGGCCTCATCGACACCGACCCGCAGCCGCAGCATCGCATGCCGATCCAGCAACGCCTGCAGCAACACCACCACATCGGCTTCGCTCACCCCGGCGGGCCCCTGCAACAGCACCGTCTGGTTGAACTGCTCCACCGACCCGTCCACACCCTGCAGCCAGCACATGATCGGGGTGGCCACCAGCGGCCCCACCCCCTCATCGATGAGCTCACCGGCATCCTCGGCCACCCCCACCACCCGGGCCAGCCGGGCCACACTCTGCTCGACGAAAACATCCCGCGGCCGACACACCAACCCCGCCGCCCGGGCCCGCGCCACCACCTGCATCGACAAGATGCTGTCGCCGCCCAGCTCGAAAAACGACTCGTCGACCCCGACCCGCTCCAGCCCCAACACCTGGGCGTAGATCCCGGCCAAAATCTCCTCGACCGCCCCGACCGGGCCCCGATGATGCCGGCCGTCGTGATACTGCGGGGCCGGCAACGCCCGGGTGTCGAGTTTGCCGTTGACCGTCAACGGCACCGCGTCGAGCACCACCACCGCCGCGGGCACCATATAGGCCGGCAACCGCTGGGCCAGCGCCGCGCGCACCGCAGCCGGCTCGGCGGTCCCGGTGATATAGCCCACCAGGCGCTTGTCGCCGGGGCGGTCCTCGCGGGCGATCACCACCGCCTGCTCGACCCCCTCCAGCGCGGCCAACGCCGCGCGCACCTCCCCCAACTCGATGCGATACCCGCGGATCTTGACCTGCTCGTCGGCGCGCCCCACATAACGCAGCTGCCCATCGGGGCCCCACCACACCAAATCCCCGGTGCGATACATCCGCGCCCCCGCCGCCCCGAACGGACACGCCACAAACCGGGTCGCCGTCAGCCCCGAGCGTCGCCAATAGCCGCACCCCGCCCCGGCGCCGGCCACATACAACTCCCCGACCACCCCTTCAGGCTGCGGGCGCTACCTCAG
>NZ_VYIK01000269.1 GCF_008709575.1 Mycobacterium sp. | reverse complement strand
CCTGCAACGACTGGTGAGCGCGGTAGCCCGCCAACAACCCAGGCTGAGCTGGGCGGCCGGCGACCGCCCCGACGGGACCACTGTGCTGGTGACCGATCTGGCCAGCGGCTGGATCCCGCCCGGCATCGACCTGCCGGCCGCAGTCACGCTGCTCGACCCCGCCTACCGCCGCGGCGATCTGCACACCCTGCTGGGCGCAGTCACCGTCGCCGCCAGCTACACCCCGATCCACTACCTGCCCGACCCCGCCGATGAGGAGCCGGTGCCAACCTCGCCGCGGCCCCGGCACGCACCCGACGTCGAAGAACTGGGCTGGGAGCTGAACCACGCCACCCACTGGCGCGACGGACTGTCACAGCTCGCGCACACGTTGGCCAAAGCCGCCTCCCGCGGTACCGGGGTGCTCGAATCCGAAATCGACCTACTGCACGGGCAGCTGGCCGATGTCGGCATGCAGATCCTCGACAGCTACCCCGATCATGTCGACCCAGACCGGGTCGGCGATTGGCAATTGTTGGCTGCGATCGACGCCTTGGCGGCCGGGGATCGAGCGGTCGCCAATTACCACCTGGCCTGGTTCTTGGCCTGCAATTCCACTGCGGCGCAAGGCAGTAGGTGACCTCGGCACACCACGTCGGCTGACTTCACCACGCCTTGGCGATGTCCCCATGCTGAAGTATCCAGGCGTGCATGGCGATCCCGGCGGCAACCGCGACGTTGATGCTGCGGGTCGAGCCGAACTGCGCGATCGACACGGTCAGCGCGGCGCCCGCCTGCGCCTCGT
>NZ_VYIK01000268.1 GCF_008709575.1 Mycobacterium sp. | reverse complement strand
CGCCGATGCTCATTCGTTACAATTATGTAACGAATTAATGGCGCGGCACACTAGACGGCAAAGTATGCGTCATCACCGGCACTGGCGGCAGCATGGGAATGGCTGCCGCGTTGCTGTTTGCCGCAGAAGGCGCTCGAGTAGTAGGGTGCGATCTCAACTCCGACCGGGCCGAGGCCACACTTTCCGCAGTCCTGAAGGCTGGGGGCTCCTTGGTTTCTCGCCAGCCGTGTGACCTCACGGTCCGCTCGAACTGTGACGCCGTGATCGACCTGGCCTTGGAAACCTACGGCGGAATCGATGTTGTCTACAACAACGCAGCCATGGCCTACTTCGGCTGGGTCGATCAAATACCTTTTGAAGATTTTGCTAGAACACTGAATGAAGAGGTTAACATTGTTTTCCACATGGTACAGGCGTCCTGGCCGCATCTAGTCAAGCGTGGCGGCGGCTCCATTATCAACACCGCGTCGGCAGCCGGGAAAATCGGTATCGCCAAGCTTCCTCAGATTGCCCACAGCTCGGCCAAGGGTGCGATCATAGCTATGACGAGGCAGCTCGCGGTCGAGGGTGGACCACATCAAATCCGCGCCAATACAATCTCGCCCGGTATTGTCGAAACTAACCAAACGATACCATTGTTGCAGGATCCGCAATGGCACGAAGCGATGGTGGAGCAAACGGTGCTGCGACGTATTGGTCAGCCTCAAGATATTGCGTCCGCTGCGCTTTTTCTCGCCTGGGACGAAAGTTCGTGGATCACTGGCTCCGACCTCGCGGTGGACGG
>NZ_VYIK01000267.1 GCF_008709575.1 Mycobacterium sp. | reverse complement strand
AGCGTTTGAATCGGGCGCGGTCGTCGGCGGTGATCCGGTAGTCGACCATCTGCGTATCAGTGATGGTGGGGCCAGGGCTCGTCGAGCGGCCACCGGCACCGGTCGGCAGGGTCGGCCATCGACTCCAATTCGGCGAGCAGATCGTCAAAGAACGCCTGCAGCCGAGCCGGTTCATCAAGTGGCCAGGCCGCCGAAAACGACATCCATACATCAGGTGTCGGGGTCGACGGCGGGGTGCCGTCGGTGATCAGCTGCCAGGAATAGGAGTCGCCGCAGCGCTGCAGGTACACCAGATCATCACGACCGGGGCGTGCCGCCACGATCGAGGCCAAGAGTTCATCCCGGGTCATGTCGCGCCTCGTGCTTTCAGGATAAGACCCGGCGCAACTGCCGCGGCCCGACCAGCCGCGGCCACGCGCGGTCAGGTGCACTTCGGAGCAATGATCGCCACGGTGGGAAAGTAGGTGCGGTAACGCCGCGCATCTCTGGTCACCAGGGTGAGACGATCCACCGCGGCGTGGGCACCGATGTAGAAGTCGGGCAACGGGGACCCGCGCCGACCGCCGCGTGACCGATAGGCCAGGAAAGCGCGTCCCGCCACGAATCCGGCGGGGTAGGGCAAGGGCACCCGCCGGTACAAGCGCTCGGGCAGGGCCGCGTCGAGTTCTTCGACGGTGTCGTAGTTCATCGAGACCTCGGCGTAGATCAACGGGTTGATGAACAGCGGTGCGCTCCGAGCGGCGGTGGCCAATGCCGTCGACGACCACTGATACCAGTGCGGGTC
>NZ_VYIK01000266.1 GCF_008709575.1 Mycobacterium sp. | reverse complement strand
GAAAGCATGGGGGTGTTGTTGCAAAACGCGAATCACCTCATGCCTCTGTGTCAGAAATGAACCAACTGGGCCGAGACGCACACCAGATCACGTAGTGATTCGTAGTATATTGTAGGTGTGTGCAGGTTGACTGGGGCAAGCGGGCCGACTACATCGGGGAGCGGCACGGCATCTCTGCGGCCTGGGCGGATCAAGCGGCCAACGACCGTCACGCCGGGCGGCAAGTGCCAGACCCGGCCAGTCGGTCGGGCCTGTCGGTTCGGGTGATCGGCTATTCGCCGTCGGCGCGGGCGGTGCTGACCGTGATTTTGGTGTCCGCCGATGCTGATCCCGATGAGCGCCCGGACGGCGATTGGTGGGGTAGCAACGCCTGGATCGCGAATCAACAGGATCAGGACCTCTACAGTGAGGAGCAGTAAGAATGAGCAGGATTGACGATCTACTCGCCGACGAAGGCGCACGCGCGGAGGCATACTCGGGAGGCCCGGCGCCTGAGCATGTCACGACGAGCCGGCCGAATCTCGGCCGCCAGACTGTGGTCTCGGTGCGCTTGGCTGCCGATGAGCATGAGCGCCTGAGCCAGGCCGCCCGCAAAGCGGGAATGTCGCTATCGACTCTTATCCGGGTGTGGGCCGTCGATCGGCTGCACGCCGAAGATCACGGCGAATCAGGAACCGTCGCCGAGCGTCTAGCCCGGCTCGAACGCGAAGTATTCAGACGACCCGCCTGAACTAGCCTCGATTTTTCACATGGCCTGGCGGGGTTGCTCGGAGCCGGTTGCTGGCCG
>NZ_VYIK01000265.1 GCF_008709575.1 Mycobacterium sp. | reverse complement strand
GTGTTGTTGTCGGTGCGGGTCACCCGACCACGGTAACGCGGATAGTCCCGCCGTCCACGCCGCCCAGTCGGCACCCGGGCGGTGGTGTTTCGCCGACCAGCTCGGCCCGCACTTTCTCGACGACCCCGACCAGCCGGTGCTACTGATCGAATCCCGGGCGGTGTTGGAGCGCCGCCGGTTTCACCGTCGCAAGACACACAGTTTGCCGTCGGCGCCGATCAACCTGGGCCTGCTCGATCCGCTGGACTGCGTGGCGGCCGCCGAAGACGCCTACCGCCGCGGGCGGGCGACGCTGGGCAGCGTCGAGGGCTACATCCGCCAGCTCATCGGCTGGCGCGACTACATCTGGAGAGCCTATTGGCATTTCGGCCGCGACTACCGGCACCGCAACGCCCTGGTGGCAACGTCCCTGCTGCCGTGGTGGTTCGCCGAGCTCGACCCCGGCCCAGTGGCGGCGCGCTGTCTGCGAGACGTCCTGGCGCATGTCCGCGACGACGGCTGGGTGCCCCACATCCCGCGGCTGATGGTGCTGTCGAACTACGCCCTGCAGCGCGGCTGGCAGCCCGCGGCGCTGACCGACTGGTTCCACCGCTGCTTCGTCGACGGCTACGAATGGGTGATGACCGCCAACGTGATCGGCATGTCGCAGCACGCCGACGGGGGCTGGTGGCCACCAAGCCGTGCCGGTCAGCGCGGCCGGGTCAGCAGCTGGTCGATGCGGCGCAGCGCGACCGCGCACACCGGCAGGTAGGCGCCGGCCCACCACGGCACACCGAACGTCACGCGG
>NZ_VYIK01000264.1 GCF_008709575.1 Mycobacterium sp. | reverse complement strand
ACCGCCGTCACCGATCAGCCCGGCTGAACCACCAACTCCACCGGTCCCACCATCAATCCCGGCCACCCCAGTTCCGCCGTTGCCGACCAAAAACCCACCATCGCTGAGATTGCCGAACATCCCCGAGCTGCCCAACAACGACGTATTGGCCCCGGTGAAATCGTTGATCCCATTACCGATCAAATCCCGCCCGAACAAAAACACCGAGGGCGCGTTGACCACCGAATCAACCGCGCTGCCGATCGGGTTGGTGATCCAATCCTGGGCCAGCCCGTTGACCGTGGCGTTAAGTTCTTGCACCAGACCTGCCAGGACCGCGTCCAACCCACCCAACGAAGCCGCGACCGTCCCCGCATCCGCGGCCGGCCCACTCGCATCACTCAACCCGGCGCCTGCCGCTGCAGCTGCACCCATCAACGGATCCAGCACTGCATCCAAAAGATCAGCTCGAGCTTCCGGCGCACCGGCCCCCATCGCTGCGGCCCAAAATGCCCCGGCCGTTGCGCCCACACCCACCACGCGGGCACCCCGACGTGACCCGACCTCCCCCGAACCTAACCGACTCTTGATGCGGTGCCGCCGACTCATAGAATCAGCTCCTCGAGAAAACCGACGCCAGCAAAAACATCACGGGCATGACGCCGCCCGGATAATAAATTGAGATGACCTTCCTCGGGGGGCGTTTGGCTGAAAACGTCGGCGGTATACCGGAAAGCGCGGGTCGAGGTTCCTCTCCGCCATCTCGTGCCGCTTGGCCCGGTCACCGATCGTAGGTGCCTGGACGCCGA
>NZ_VYIK01000263.1 GCF_008709575.1 Mycobacterium sp. | reverse complement strand
ATGCACGCCGGACAGGGCTGTGCGATTACCACCCGCCTGGTGGTGCCGCGGGCCCGCTACGACGAGGCGGTCGCGGCGGCAGCGGCCACCATGTCCTCGATCAAGCCCGGCGATCCCACCGACCCCGGCACCGTCTGCGGGCCGCTGATCTCCGCGCGCCAGCGCGACCGGGTGCAGGGCTATCTGGATCTGGCTGTGACAGAAGGTGGTTCGTTCGCCTGCGGCGGTGGCCGGCCCGCCGAGATGCACAAGGGCTTCTTCATCGAGCCGACGGTGATCAAAGGCCTGGGCAACGGCGCCCGGGTCGCGCGCGAGGAGATCTTCGGTCCGGTGCTCACAGTGATCGCCCACGACGGCGACGACGACGCCATGCGTATCGCCAACGATTCGCCCTATGGGTTGTCGGGCACCGTTTTCGGCACCGATCCCGACCGGGCCGCCGCGGTGGCCTCGCGGCTGCGGGTGGGCACCGTCAACGTCAACGGCGGTGTCTGGTACTGCGCGGACGCCCCCTTCGGTGGCTACAAGCAATCCGGTAACGGCCGGGAGATGGGCCTGGCCGGTTTCGAGGAGTACCTCGAGACCAAAGTCATTGCGACGGCTGTTTAGTCGTGACTCGGCGGGAGAGGACGGGGATGAGATTCGAGGACAAGGCCGCCATCGTCACCGGATCCGGTGGCGGAGATCTTTACCGTCGACGGCGGTCATGACACACCCGGACGAGAGCCTGCGCCTGGGCTACATCGGGCTGGGCAACATGGGCGCGCCGATGGCCAAGCGGCTGGCCGG
>NZ_VYIK01000262.1 GCF_008709575.1 Mycobacterium sp. | reverse complement strand
CAGTACCGCGGCACACCCATCGTTTAGAGAACTTAGTCTCGCTAAATTTCCGGCTACTTGCGCTCGGTGCCGATCAGCGGTTATGCCGTTGTGACACAGTGCATATCGATCCCTAGTGTTGACGCCACGCGGCTACGGTCGCGGTGCCGAGGCGTAGAAGCCGGCCCACCGCGAAGGCCAGTTTCGGGTCAATCGTGGCGAGCGAATCTTCCACCGCCGCGCGAGTGCCGGCGACGGCTTCCTCGAGGTCGCTGATGCACAAATCAAAGTGATCGCTCATTGAGCTACGCCTCCGAGGGTTGGCTGCGGCTCCTGGAGCAGTTCGCCTTCGACGCTATAGAAAAGCTGGCAACAGTGTTCAAGGGAGATTGCGAGCTGGTCGGCGAGGCCTTGAGCGCGGTGACCATGGTCGCCGGTCAGGTCGGTCGAGGCGGCCCGCGCAGCGATCAGCGCATAAATCAGTTCAGTGCGGCACTCGCGTAGCGCCGTCAACGACAGCGGTTCTGTAGTCATCAGCGGTTCTCTAGCCATCAGCGGCACTCGGGGGGAAGAGGTCACGGCTACGTACTCCCTTCGGGTGGAAGTCTCGTCAATCACTTTGGGTGGGTGACATCCGAGGTTGGCGTACGCCAATTTGTACGCCAGTTGGGCGAGATCCGTGGGTATTCGCCGATGTACTAAATACCGGTTGACCTCGCAAAAGCGACCATACGCGAATACCGAGGAACACGGAAAACATACCTGGGGGTCAAGTGGTCGCAGGTTCAAATCCTGTCAGCCCGACTTCAGAAAATGG
>NZ_VYIK01000261.1 GCF_008709575.1 Mycobacterium sp. | reverse complement strand
CCGTCGGCTTGCCGGTGCCCGACCGCGGCCGCCTGCACCCCGACATCTGGCAGGCCTGGCATGACGCCAACCACCCGAGCTGACTGCGCAGCGTGAACTGCGCACGGCAAACGTTGTGTGTACATTGGTGTGTAGGGCGAGGTTGAATGTCTACGTGCCAGATGAACTGGCCGAACAAGCCCGTTCACACAGACTGAACGTGTCTGCGTTGACGCAGGCTGCAATCTCCGCGGAACTGCGCCGCACCTCGCTGTCAGAATGGCTGGATGCCCTGCCCTCGGTGCGTCGCCCGGTAGACCCTGACGCGGTCAAAGCTGCGCTGGAAGACGCGCGCGACGAGTTCGGCCGGTGAGCACGCACTCACTGGAAGATATTGTGCTCGATGCCTCGGCAATGGTCGATTTGCTGACCCGCCGAGACAACGCTGAACAGATTCGGCTTCGGTTGCAAAACAACGTAATTCATGTTCCGGCACACTTCGAGGCGAAGGTGTTGTCGGCGTTAGGCCGGCTCTGGCGTGCCGGACAACTCGACGAGGCCGACGTGTCCGGACTCCTGACCGCCGTTCGGCGTGCGCCGCTCGCACGCACACACCGTCTCGTCGATGGACTCTACGTCGAACTGACCCAGCAACTCCACGCCCGACTCATAACGACCGACGGCTCGCGGCGGCAGCTGCCCCGACACCGGGTCAAAGTCGAGAAACTTCGCTCAGCCGAGCAATCCGCGGATGTCGTCGGCGGTCAGCGCCGAGCCGAACGCGTTGCCGGCGTCGAGGTCGCGGGAGAATGGGGGGGCCG
>NZ_VYIK01000260.1 GCF_008709575.1 Mycobacterium sp. | reverse complement strand
GTCAGGCAGAACGTCAAGAACGACGCCAGCACCAACAGGACGACGTAGTTGAGCAACCTGCGCGCGAGGAATCGGATCATGGCTGCCCGCCCCGCCGGTGTCGCATGGGCACAGGGTAGCGAGCAGACCCGAGCAAACTAAGATTGGCGACGTGAATTTCGCCGCGAAGCACGGCGGTCCCTAAGGAGATTGACGTGACGGTTACCGACGAGTATCTGGCCCACAACGTCGAATATGCGCGCTCGTTCACCGGGCCGCTACCCATGCCGCCGAGCAAACACGTGGCGATCGTCGCGTGTATGGACGCCCGGCTGGATGTCTACCGCATGCTCGGGATCAACCAGGGCGAAGCACACGTCATCCGCAACGCCGGCGGCGTGGTCACCGACGACGTGATCCGATCTCTGGCCATCAGCCAACGGCTGCTGGGGACCCGGGAGATCATCCTGATCCACCACACCGACTGCGGAATGCTCACCTTCACCGACGACGACTTCAAGCGCGCCATCGCCGAGGAGACCGGTCTCAAACCGCCGTGGGCTGCCGAGGCGTTCGCGGATCCGGCTGACGATGTCCGTCAGTCGTTGCGCCGCATCGAAGCCAACCCGTTCGTCACCAAGCACGAGTCGCTGCGCGGCTTCGTGTTCGACGTCGCCACGGGCCGGCTCAACGAAGTCAGCCGGTAACGGGTCAGGCGCCCGAGCCGTAAGGTCGGGTGATGATCTCCAGGAAGTGACCGCTGGGGTCGCGGAAGTACACGCCGCGCCCCCCGTGCTTATGGTTGATCTCGCCGGGCCGCT
>NZ_VYIK01000025.1 GCF_008709575.1 Mycobacterium sp. | reverse complement strand
CCATGCGTGAGGCACCAACCACCGCTTCGCGCTCACTTTTAGCTGAGGCACCTCGGCGGGTGCTAGACCGCTGCGGCGGGTTTGGTGGCGCGGACGATCGCGCCGTGCATCCCGTCAGCCACCTGGTGGGTGAACGTGACTGACGCCTCGATGAATCCGGCTGCGGCCAGCCCATCGAGATACTCCTGCCTGGACAACGCGCCGGCGATGCAGCCGACGTAGGAGCCGCGTTCGGCGCGCTCGGCCGGGCTCAGATGGTCCTCGGCGACCACGTCGTCGATACCGATCCTGCCCCCGGGGACCAAGACGCGAAACATCTCGGCGAGCACGGCGGGCTTGTCGGCCGACAGGTTGATCACGCAGTTGGAGATGACCACATCGACCGAGGCGTCGGACAGCGGGATGTCCTCGATGGTGCCCTTGCGGAACTCGACGTTGGTGACCCCGGCCCTGGCCTTATTCGCCTCGGCCAGGGCCAGCATCTCGTCGGTCATGTCGATCCCGTAGGCAAACCCGCTCGGCCCGACCCGGCGCGCCGACAGCAGCACATCGATGCCGCCGCCGGAACCCAGGTCCAGCACGCGTTCACCCGGGTGCAAGTCGGCGACCGCGGTCGGATTGCCGCAGCCCAGGCTGGCCGCGAGGGCCTCGGCAGGCAACTCGGTGTGCTCATCGGCGCCATAGAGCCCGGCGCCGAAGATGTTGCCGACGTCGACCGCCTCGCTCGATCCACAACAGCTCGCCGCGGTGAGCACGTCGCTGTTGGTGGCGCCGTTGGCCAGCGCGGCGGCAGCCGCGGCGTAGCGCTCGCGAACCTGCTCGCGCAGCTCGTGGTTGTCGGTGGTCATCTGGCCCGCTCCTTTCATCGACAGATATCTATGGGACCGAGTGTAGACATCGACTCCTGTCAATGCCTGTGTCATGCTGTGATCA
Source organism: Mycobacterium sp. (assembly GCF_008709575.1). Classification (GTDB taxonomy): domain Bacteria; phylum Actinomycetota; class Actinomycetes; order Mycobacteriales; family Mycobacteriaceae; genus Mycobacterium. The sequence goes on along the minus strand of NZ_VYIK01000025.1, from coordinate 46,946 downwards.
TGCCCACCTCGGTCGCGTCCGCCACCGAACCCGACAGTTCGCCGCTCGTGGCCGACCTCACGGCCTGCTGCAGCCCGATCACCGGCGGCGTGTTCGACACGGTGGCTGCCGAGCGGTTGGCCGGGGTGCTCAAAGCGCTGGCCGAGCCCACTCGGCTGCGGCTGATGTCGCTGATCGCCGATCACGACGGGGCCGAGGCGTGCGTATGCGAGCTGACCGCGCCGGTCGGGTTGTCTCAGCCGACGGTGTCCCATCATCTCAAGGTCCTGGTCGAGGCCGGTCTGCTGGAACGCACCCAGCGCGGCAAATGGGCGTACTACCGGGTGGTGCCCGCCGCTCTCGATGCGCTGGCCGGGGTGTTCGCCCGCGCGTGACGGCGCCGTGAACTTACCGGGTGACTAGCGGATGAGCATCATCGGACTGGGCCTGTTCGCCGCGCTGATCGGCGGGTACCTGCTGGCTCGCCTCCGGCGGCACCCGCGGGTAGCCCCACTCATCGAGGCGCGACTGTCCACCGAGCGCTGGACGGGCCGGCCGCTGACCCTGGTGATCGTGGCCGCGGGCGGGTCCGCCTGGATATTCGCCGGCGTCGCCCGAGACGTCGTCGAGCACGACGGGGTGGCGCGGTATGACCCACGGTGGCACAGTTTTCTCATCGACCACCGCTCGGCCGGCAGCATCTACGCCGCTCGTGTGCTGACCTACCTAGGCAGCAACGTCGTCGCTGACCTGGTGGTCGTGGCGGCGGTGATATGGGCACTCCGGCGTGGCCGCTACTGGCCGGCGATCACGGCGATACCGCTGCTGTTCCTCGGACAACTCCTGCGGTGGGCGCTGGCGGTGTTCATTCACCGGCCACGCCCACCCCGGCCGGACTGGCTGGCGAGCGCGCAGGGCTACGCCTTTCCCTCCGGGCACACGACCACCGCGGTCCTGGCGTGGGGACTGGTGCTCGCGGTGACCTGGCCGTGGTTGACCGGCCGCGGCCGAGCAGCGGCGGTGGTCGTCGTGTCGGCCGTGGCCGTGGTGGTCGGCGCGACGCGCGCTTATCTGGGCGTGCACTGGCCGTCCGATGTGCTCGGCGGCTGGGCGCTGGGCGGCTTGCTGCTGACCCTGGCCGTGACCGGGCTATCGCTGTTGCGGGTCCGCTTCCTGGCTGCCGCCGAGGCGGATTTGGCGCCCGGTGCGCCGTCACCTAGACTCTAGGGGTTGCCGTGGGCAGACCTCGGCCGGCGTGTTCCTTCGATCTTCAGCCGGCCCCGCGTGCCTTTCGGCGATGAAGAGCACATACGTCAGGCCACGACGGCGCCCTCTGCCGTGCACGCGCGTCAACCGGGCCCGGAAGGTGTAGGAGAGATCTGGTGATTCAGCAGGAATCGCGGCTGAAGGTAGCCGACAACACCGGCGCCAAGGAGATCTTGTGCATCCGGGTGCTCGGCGGCTCGTCGCGGCGCTACGCCGGGATCGGCGACGTGATCGTGGCGACAGTCAAAGACGCCATCCCCGGTGGCAACGTCAAGCGGGGTGACGTGGTGAAGGCCGTGGTGGTGCGCACCGCCAAGGAGCGGCGCCGCCCCGACGGCAGCTACATCAAGTTCGACGAGAACGCTGCGGTGATCATCAAACCCGACAATGACCCGCGCGGAACCCGCATCTTCGGCCCGGTCGGCCGCGAACTGCGGGAGAAGCGGTTCATGAAGATCATCTCGCTGGCCCCGGAGGTGTTGTAGATGAAGGTCCGCAAGGGCGACACCGTGCTGGTCATCTCCGGCAAAGACAAAGGCGCCAAAGGCAAGGTGCTGCAGGCTTATCCCGCTCGCAACAAGGTGCTCGTGGAGGGCGTCAACCGGATCAAGAAGCACACCGCGATCTCGACCAACCAGCGCGGCGTGCGTTCTGGCGGCATCATCACCCAGGAAGCACCGATCCACGTTTCCAACGTGATGGTCGTGGACTCCGACGGCAAGCCCACCCGCATCGGCTACCGATTCGACGAGGAGACCGGCAAAAAGGTCCGTATCTCCAAGCGCAACGGCAAGGACATCTGATGACGACGGCAGAAAAAGTTGCCCCGCGGCTCAAGGTGCGCTACCGCGATGAAATCCGGGATTCGCTCCAAAAGCAGTTCAACTACCGCAACGTGATGCAGATCCCGACCGTGGTCAAGGTCGTCGTCAATATGGGTGTGGGCGAAGCCGCCCGGGATGCCAAGCTGATCAATGGGGCGGTCAACGACTTGGCGCTGATCACCGGGCAGCGACCGGAAATCAGGCGGGCTCGCAAGTCGATCGCGCAGTTCAAGCTGCGCGAGGGTATGCCGGTCGGGGCCCGGGTCACCCTGCGGGGCGACCGGATGTGGGAGTTCCTCGACCGGCTCACTTCCATTGCGCTGCCACGTATCCGGGACTTCCGCGGGCTCTCACCCAAGCAGTTCGACGGGGCCGGCAATTACACGTTCGGATTGTCCGAGCAGTCGGTGTTCCACGAGATCGACGTGGACAAGATCGACCGGACTCGCGGAATGGACATCAGCGTCGTCACCTCGGCGACAACAGACGACGAAGGACGAGCACTGTTGCGCGCCCTCGGCTTCCCGTTCAAGGAGAACTGAAGATGGCGAAAAAGGCTCTGGTCAACAAGGCCGCGCGCACACCGAAGTTCAAAGTCCGCGCCTACACCCGCTGCAGCAAGTGCGGTCGCCCGCATGCGGTGTATCGCAAGTTCGGGTTGTGCCGGATCTGTCTGCGCGAGATGGCGCACGCCGGCGAGCTGCCCGGTGTGCAGAAGAGCAGCTGGTGAGGCAGAGGTGGAGCAGCGACTATGACGATGACGGATCCGATCGCAGACTTTTTGACACGTCTGCGCAACGCCAATGCGGCCTACCACGACGAGGTGCGGTTGCCGCATTCCAAGCTGAAGGCCAACATCGCCGAGATCCTCAAGAACGAGGGCTATATCAGCGACTACCGCACCGAGGACGCACGGGTCGGCAAGGCGCTGGTGATCCAGCTCAAGTACGGCCCCAGCCGGGAACGCAGCATCGCCGGTCTGCGCAGGGTGTCCAAACCGGGTCTGCGGGTATATGCGAAAGCGACCAACTTGCCGCGAGTGCTCGGCGGCCTCGGGGTGGCAATCATCTCGACCTCCTCGGGCCTGCTCACCGACCGTCAGGCGGCCAGACAGGGCGTCGGCGGCGAAGTCGTCGCGTACGTGTGGTGAGGGAGACCTAGATGTCACGCATTGGCAAACGGCCGATTCCGGTGCCCTCCGGAGTCGACGTGACGATCGACGGACAGAAGGTTGCGGTGAAGGGCCCCAAGGGCGCCCTGGAGCTCAAGGTGTCCGAGCCGCTCCGCATCGCGCGCGATGACGACGGCGCGATCGTGGTTACCCGCCCCGACGACGAGCGTCGCAACCGGGCGCTGCACGGCCTGAACCGCACCCTGGTGGCGAACCTGATCACCGGGGTCTCGCAGGGCTACACCACCAAGATGGAGATTTTCGGTGTGGGCTACCGCGTGCAGCTCAAAGGTGCCGACCTGGAGTTCGCGCTCGGATACAGCCATCCCGTGGTGGTCAAGGCGCCCGAGGGCATCACTTTTTCGGTGGAAACGCCGACGAAGTTCTCGATCTCCGGGATCGACAAGCAAAAGGTCGGCCAAGTAGCGGCTAACATCCGCCGGTTGCGCAAATCGGACCCCTACAAGGGCAAGGGTGTGCGCTACGAGGGTGAGCAGATCCGCCGCAAGGTCGGAAAGACAGGTAAGTAGCTATGGCGCAATCACAACCTGGAGCTCTGGCCCGCACAACGACGGGACAGAGCATCTCCGCTGTCCGCCGGACCGCCCGCCTGCGCAGACACGCCCGGCTGCGCAAGAAGATCTCGGGCACCGCCGAGCGTCCGCGGCTCGTAGTGCACCGCTCGTCCCGACACATTCACGTGCAACTGGTCAACGACCTCAATGGCACCACGCTGGCCGCGGCCTCGTCGATCGAGGCCGACGTGCGCGCGGTGGACGGTGACAAGAAAGCCCACAGCGTGCGGGTCGGGCAGTTGATCGCCGAGCGGGCCAAGGCCGCCGGGATCGACACCGTAGTATTCGACCGCGGCGGCTACACCTACGGCGGACGCATCGCCGCGCTTGCCGATGCGGCCCGCGCCAGCGGGTTGAAGTTCTGATGATCGACTTGGCAAACGTGACGGGAAGGACCGCGTGATGACGGAGCAGCCGACTTCAGGGGCCGTCGCGGCGGATACCGCCAGCCTGACCCGCAGCGAAGGGCGTGAGAGCCGGGGACGGCGCGACGATCGCGGCGGCCGCAGCCGGGAGCGCGAGCGCGATGGCAGCAACTACCTCGAGCGGGTTGTCGCGATCAACCGGGTTTCGAAGGTGGTCAAAGGTGGACGTCGATTCAGCTTCACCGCGTTGGTGATCGTCGGTGACGGGAACGGGATGGTCGGCGTCGGCTACGGCAAGGCCAAAGAGGTTCCGGCGGCGATCGCCAAAGGCGTCGAGGAAGCCCGCAAGAACTTCTTCCGGGTGCCGTTGATCGGGGGCACGATCACCCATCCGGTGCAGGGCGAGGCAGCCGCCGGTGTGGTGCTGCTGCGCCCGGCCAGCCCCGGTACCGGGGTGATCGCCGGTGGCGCTGCGCGGGCGGTGCTCGAATGCGCCGGTGTGCACGACATTTTGGCTAAGTCGCTGGGCAGCGACAACGCAATCAACGTGGTGCACGCCACGGTGGCCGCGCTCAAGCTGCTGCAGCGGCCCGAGGAGGTGGCCGCCCGGCGTGGGCTGCCCCTCGAGGACGTCGCGCCGGCCGGCATGCTCAAGGCGCGCCGGGAAAGCGCGACGCTGGCCGCAGTTGCAGCGCGTGAAGGAACGGCATGACGATGGCGGAACTGAAAATCACCCAGGTGCGCAGCGCGATCGGTGCCCGTTGGAAGCAGCGGGAGAGCCTGCGCACCCTAGGGCTCCGCAAGATTCGCCAATCGGTGATCCGCGAGGACGATGCCGCGACGCGCGGCTTGATCGCCGTGGTACGCCACCTGGTGGAAGTCGAGCCGGCGGAGGCAACCAAATGACGATCAAACTGCATGACCTGCGACCCGCGCCCGGCTCGAAGACCAAGCGCACGCGTGTCGGTCGCGGGGAGGGCTCCAAGGGTAAGACCGCCGGCCGCGGCACGAAGGGCACCAAAGCCCGCAAGACCGTTCCGGTGGCCTTCGAGGGTGGCCAGATGCCGATTCACATGCGGCTGCCCAAGCTCAAGGGCTTTCGCAATCGGTTCCGCACCGAATACGAGATCGTCAACGTCGGTGACATCAATCGGCTATTCCCGCAGGGCGGTTCGATCGGCGTGGAGGAGCTGGTCGCCGCGGGGGCGGTGCGCAAGAATTCACTGGTCAAGGTGCTCGGTGACGGCAAATTGTCGGTCAAGGTCGAGGTGAGCGCGCACAAGTTCAGCGGCACCGCGCGGGAGAAGATCGTCGCCGCGGGCGGCACGGCAATCGAGCTCTAGGTCTGCGGCCGGGGCGCGGCGACTTCGAGCACCATCGGGTGGTTAAACTGCGGCACGCCCTCGCAGTCACCTCCGCCACGTGAGTCGCTGTGCCGCCCTCCGCCCGATGTGCCCGCCTCTGAGCGACTAGCGGCATCGAGCACGACTCGCCAGACGCCGGAGTCGCTCGAAGGCGGGCAAAAAGGCACTCGACTTGGTGGGTTACTGCTGTGGTTGGTGTGACTCACTTCGCCGTGCCGGCTGTGCCCCTGCGACGCCACCGGTCGTCGGTAGGCTGGGGAGTATGTTTGCCCTCGTGCCCGCCCCGCCAGGCATCGACGAGGTGCGTGCTCTCGCTCGCCGGGTCGACACCGCCCGCCACCGCGGCGTCCCCAAGGGGTGCGTGCTCGATCTGGAGCTGCGGGCAGCTCCGCCGGAGTCCGGCAGCTTCGACCCGCTGGCGATCATCGCCGGCGGTGGGCGGCCGCTGGTGCTGCGCGACGCGGTGGCCGCGATCCACCGGGCCGCCGACGACCCGCGGGTAGCCGGGCTGATCGCGCGGATACAGTTCGCGGGCGCGGCGCCCGGGCCGATTCAGGAATTACGCGAGGCGATCGCCGCGTTTACCGCCGTCAAGCCGTCGCTGGCCTGGGCCGAGACCTATCCGGGCACCCTGTCCTACTACCTGGCAACGGCGTTTCGCGAGGTGTGGATGCAACCGTCGGGGACCGTCGGGTTGATCGGCTTCGCCACCCACGCCCTGTTCCTGCGTGAGGCCCTTGACAAGCTCGGTATCGAAGCGCAATTCGTTGCTCGCGGCGAATACAAATCGGCGGCGAACCTTTTCACCCAGGATCGTTACACCGACGCGCACCGGGAGGCCGACACCCGGCTGCTGGAGAGCCTGCGCACCCAGGTATGGCAGGCGGTCGCCGACGCGCGCAGGCTCGATTACGACACCCTCGACGCGCTGGCGGACCGTGCGCCGCTGCTGCGCGATGACGCCGTGCATGCCGGGCTCGTCGACCGTATCGGTTTCGGGGACCAGGCCTACGACCGGATCGCCGAACTTGTCGGCAACGGAGCTACGTCGTCGGAGGCCGGGAACGCCGACAGCGACTCCGGCCCGCCGCGGCTCTCGCTGGCGCGCTATGCCCGCGCAACCGGGTCGCAACCGGCACCGCCGTTGCCGCCGATTCCGGGCCGCCGTCCCAAGCCGACCATCGCTGTCATCACCGTGGCCGGTCCGATCGTCAGCGGGCGGGGCGGCCCGCGGGGGCTGCCACTGGGCCGGTCCAGCGCGGGCGGGGACACCATCGCCGCGGCGCTGCGTTCGGCCGCCGCCGACGACACGGTGTCGGCGATCGTGTTGCGCGTCGACAGCCCCGGCGGGACCGTCACCGCGTCGGAAACCATCTGGCGCGCCGTGACCAGGGCGCGATCCCGCGGCAAGCCGGTGGTGGCGTCACTGGGTGCCGTGGCCGCTTCCGGCGGTTACTACGTGTCGATGGGCGCCGACGCGATCGTGGCCAACCCGGGCACGATCACCGGTTCGATCGGCGTGATCGCCGGCAAGCTGATAGCCCGTGAACTCAAAGAGCGGCTGGGTATTGGCTCAGACACGGTGCGCACCAACGCTAATGCCGATGCCTGGTCGAGCGACGCGCCATTTACTCCGCAACAGCAGGCCCAGGTCGAGGCCGAAGCGGAGCTGTGTTACCGCGATTTCGTGCAGCGGGTCGCCGAGAGTCGTCACCTGAGCACGCGGGCGGTCGACATGGTGGCCCGCGGTCGGGTGTGGACCGGTGCCGACGCGCTCGAACGCGGCCTGGTCGACGAATTAGGCGGCCTGCGCACCGCGCTGCGCCGGGCCAAGGTGCTGGCCGGTCTCGACGCGGACGCCGCGGTGCGCGTCGTCGGCTACCCGGGATCCTCGCTGTGGGACTTCCTGCGGCCACATCCGGCATCGTTGCCTGCTGCGCCGTTAACGGAGGTGCTCGGTGCGCTGATCGGCCAGGCCGCTGCGAACCTGGTGGAGCAGGCCGAACAGATGTTCACCGGTGCCGCCGCGCTGTGGCTGGGAAACGCGCTGCTTTAGCCCGGAGCTGACCCGCGCTAGCTCAGGGTTGCCGAGACGTAGCTCATTTCGCCGAAGCTGGCTGTCATCTCCTCCTCGGGGTACGCGAATCCGTGGCGTTCCCACAGCTGCTTGGCCGGATACGCGGTGACCTGCCAGCCGTGATCGGTGAGATAATCCACGACGACGCTGCGCTGACCCAGATAGAACAGCTCGGCAGCATCGAAGTCGAAACCGAAGCGCTGCCAGCGTTCGTTGATGCGCTGCACGCGCTCGTTGGTGAACGCATGCGGATCGGGGAGATGCTCGGTGGCCAGCCGGCTGCCCGGTGCGCTGAGGGCGGTGATGTTGTCGAACAATCGGTCCTGGGCCTCCGGCGGAAGATAGGGCAACAACCCTTCGGCGCTCCATGCGGTCGGCTGAGTGACATCAAAACCGCTCGCCCGCAGCGCGGTTGGCCAGTCGTCGCGCAAGTCGATGCCGACCGGGCGGCGTTCGGCGCTCGGAGTGGCGCCCAGATCGGCCAGCGTGGTGGTTTTGAACTCGACGACCCGGGGCTGGTCGATCTCGTAGACCACGGTGCCGTCCGGCCAGCGCAGCCGATACGCCCGGGTGTCCAGACCGGAGGCCAAAATGACCGCCTGACGCACTCCGGCACCGGTGGCAGAGGTGAAGAAGTCGTCGAAAAACCTTGTTCGCACGGTGATCTGCTGGGTCCTGGTCTTGCGATTCAACAGCGGATCGTCCTCGAAGCTGATCTCCCCGTCGATGATGCGGACAAAGGGATCGAGGCCGACCGCGCGGACCAGCGGGTCGGCGAAGGGGTCATCGAGCAGGGCGTCGGGTCCCTGGGAGGCCAGCGCGCGCGATGCGGCGACCATGGTCGCCGTGGCGCCCACGCTGGTGGCCAGGTCCCAGCTGTCGTTGTCGGTGCGTGCCATCAGGTGCCTCCTAGGCGTCGGGATTGAGGGTTCCGCTGACGTAGCGCATCTCGGCGAAGGGAAGGTCCTCGTCGATCGGCGGAAGGTTGTAGGCGGCGAACAGATCCCGCACGCTGCTGCCGGTCATCTGCCAACCGTGTCCGGACAGGTAGGCCGCGGCCTCGTTGCGGTCGCCGAAGTAGACCAGTTGAGTCATGTCGAGGTCCAGACCGTGCTTGCGGAAGCGCTCAGAGGCGCGCCGCATCCGCTCCTTGATCCGGTCCTCGTCGGCCGGATCGGCGTTGGGAGCGCTTTCGGTGGCAAAGCGGCTGTTGGGTGCGCTGAGCGCGGTGATGTTGTCCAGCAGCCGGTCCTGCGCCTCCGGCGGCAGGTAGCCCAGCAGGCCTTCGGCGCTCCACGCGGTCGGCCGGCCCGGATCGAACCCGGCCGCCCGCAGCGCAGCCGGCCAGTCCTCGCGCAGATCGATCGCTACGGCGCGCCGGTCGGCGCTGGGGTGGGCACCCAGCTTGGCGAGCGTGCGGGTTTTGAACTCGATGACCGCAGGCTGGTCGACCTCGAATACCACCGTCCCGGCCGGCCAGGGCAGCCGGTAGGCGCGGGCGTCCAGTCCGGAGGCCAGGATGACGACCTGGCGGATGCCTGAGTTCGTCGCGTCGGTGAAGAAGTCGTCGAAGAACTTGGTTCGCGCCGCCATGGTGTCGCTCATGCGGTCCAGGCCGGCCCGGTCGTCGTCGTCCTGCAGATCGGCGGGTGTCAGTGCGCCGCTGGCCATCCGGCGGAACACGTCCACACCGACCGCGGCGACCAGCGGCGCGGCGAACGGGTCGTTGATCAGGGGGCGTTCGGCGGCGGTTGCCATCGCCCGCGCCGCGGCCACCATCGTGGCCGTCGCGCCGACGCTCGAAGCCAGGTCCCAGGTGTCGTTATCGGTCCTTGTCATCGTCAATCACTCTCCAACACTCGCCAACCCTCGCTCGCTTTTATTTAGCCAGTATAACTTAAGATGCCGTCGCGGGCCACTTGAGGCATGCTGTGGCCGTGACTTACTCGATCGCGGGCAAGCGGGTATTGATCACCGGGGCATCGTCGGGGGTGGGTGCTGCGCTGGCCCGGCGACTGGCCGCGGGCAACGCGGTGGTCGGACTGATCGCGCGCCGCCGGGATCGACTCGAGGCAGTACTGGACGACTGTCGGCGCAACTCACCGGCCTCGCAGATGTGGGTTGCCGACCTGGCCGATACCGGTGCCATCGAGCGCCTGGCGCTGCACGCCTGCGACCAGCTCGGCGGCATCGACGTCCTGGTGAACAACGCGGCGATCCCCAAACGCCGCATGGTCACCCGGTTGGATCCCGACGACGTGGAGGCGGTCATGCGGGTCAACTTCTTCGCGCCGATGCGGCTCACGCTGGCCGTGTTGCCGCACATGCTGGCCCGCGGCGACGGCGTGATCGTCAATGTGTCCAGTATGGGTGGGCGGCTGGGCATCATTCACGAAGCCGCCTACTGTGCCAGCAAGTTCGCGCTATGCGGGTGGAGTGAGTCGATGGCGGTCGACCTGCACGGCACCGGTGTGTCGGTGAAGCTGATCGAGCCGGGGCCGGTCGACACCGAGATCTGGGAGCAGCCCGATAACGACGACCCGCTCTATGACGGGCCGAAGGTGCCGGCCGACGAGGTAGCCGATGGCATCGTCGCGGCGCTGGGCAGTGATCGTTTCGAACACTACCTGCCGGACATGAAGGCTGTCGTCGACGTCAAGAACGCCGACCTCGACGGCTACATCGCCGGTGCGGCAGCGATGGCCCGGCGATGAAGGCGCTGGTGTACGGGGTGCCGCCCGAGCCGTTCGAGGTGCCCGAGCCCGCCACGACGCTGGCGCAGAACCTCGCGCACACCCCGACGGCGCTGCGTGACGTTCCCGACCCGGTTCTGCTGCATGAGGACTGGGTGATCACCCGGCCGCGTCTGAGCGGGATCTGCGGGTCGGATTCCAAACAGATCCTGCTCGACTTCGGCGAGGGTGACACCGACAACGCGATGGCCGCGTTCTGCTCGTTCCCGCAAGTCATGGGCCATGAGGTGGTCGCGGACGTGGTCACCGTCGGGCCGAAAGCCCGTGGACTGCAGGTCGGGCAGCGAGTGGTGCTCAACCCGTGGCTGTCCTGCGGGCCGCGCGGCATCCAACCGCCGTGCCCGGCATGTGAGAGCGGTGACTACAGTCTGTGCTGGAGCTTCACCGACGGCGACATCAAACCCGGCATCCACACCGGCGTGTCGGCCGACGTGACGGGCGGCTACGCCGAGTTGATGCCGGCGCACGACAGCATGCTGTTTGTGGTGCCCGAGTCGGTGCCCGATGAACTGGCCGTGTTCGCCGACCCGTTTTCGGTGTCGCTGCATGCGATCACCCGGCATCCGCCGCCGCCTTCCGGGCGGGCGGTGGTCTACGGCGCGGGTTCGTTGGGGCTGTGCGCGGTCGCGATCCTGCGAGCTCTCTACCCGGACGTCGCGGTGGCGGTGGTGGCGCGCTTCGATGCCCAGGCCGAGCTGGCCCGCCGGTTCGGCGCGGCATTGGTCGTGCCCCACGAGCCGCGATTGGCTGTGGTTGAAGAGTTGACCGCCTGGGGCGGTGGCCGGTTGCGCCAGCCGTTACAAGGGCTGCCGATGGCCTATCCCGGGGCGGTCGACGTCGTCTACGACACCGTCGGCAAACCGGAAACCTTCGAGGTCGGGGTGCGGGTGCTCCGGGCGCGCGGCACCTTGGTGAAGGCCGGTGTGCACGCGCCCGGTCGGTGGGAGTGGAGCCCGCTGTATTTCAAAGAGATCAACTGGGTGGGCTCCAACGCCTTCGGCGTCGAGGAGATCGACGGGGTGCGCAAGCACGCGATCGCGCACTATCTCGATCTGGTGGTCGACGGCCGGATCGACCTGCGGCCCATGCTGACCCACACCTTCGCCTTGCAGCAGTGGCGGGAGGCTTTCCTCGCGATCGCCAATCAGGGTGACAGCGGAGCCGTCAAGGTCGCCTTCGACCAGCGGTAGGCCGGGGCTCGGGTGGGGGACTTGCGGTTGGTCGAGGTCGCAGCCGGGTAAGCCCTACATCGGGTGGGCGCGCAGATATGTATAGATTCCGGCGAAGCCGGCATTGACATCGTCGGGAAGTGGCACCGGACCGCCTAAAGCTTTTGCCCCCCAGACGATTTGAGCAGTGCGCTCCACGAGGGCGGTGACGTGCAGCGCCTTGTCGGGCCGCGGCCCCACGGCCACCATCCCGTGGTTGGCGATCAGCGCGGCCGCCCGGCCTTGCAGCGCCTTGACGGCGTTCGCGCCGACGTCGGCAGTACCGGACGCGGCGTACTCGGTACACCGGATCTCCCCGCCGCAGTACACCGCAAACTCGTCGATGCACGCCGGAATCGGCTGATGCGCAATCGCGAACATGGTGGCCCACACCGGGTGGCTGTGGATCACGCTGCCGATGTCGTCGAAAGCCTGATAACAGGCCAGGTGCAGTTTCATTTCCGTGGACGGGGACCGGCCGTCGGCGGCCTGCAGCACCGCGCCGTCGGGGTCCACCAGCACCAGGTCGTCGAGAGTCATCTCGGAGTAGTCGACCGACGACGGGGTGATGACGAGGTTGCCGTCCTCGCGGCGCGCCGAAATGTTGCCGGCCGTCCCCTCGACCAAGCCACGCCGCAGCATGTCCTTGGCCGCGGCCAGCACCGCGGCTTCGGGGTTCTGCACGAATCTCATGACGCCAACACCTCCGGATTGACGATATGGGTCGGTCTGCCGCCGGTCAGCAGCGCCTCCAGGTCGTCGGCGACCATCTGCGCCTGCCGCGCCTCAGTGTTCCACGTCGCACCCCCGATATGCGGGGTGAGCACGACATTGGGCATGCCGACCAGCGGATGGTCGGCCGGCAGCCACTCACCGACGAAATGATCGAGCCCCGCGGCGGCGACCTTGCCGCTGCGCAGCGCCTCGACGAGCGCGTCGGTGTCATGCAGCTGGGCCCGCGCGGTGTTGAGGAACACCACTCCGTCGCGCATCGCGGCGAACTGCTTGGCGCCGATCAGCCCGGCGGTCTCGGCGGTGACCGGCGCGTGCAGCGACACGATGTCGGCCTCGGCGAGCAACTCGTCGAGGCCATGGGTGGCCTCGTCGTTGTACGGGTCGTAGGCGACCACCCGCACGCCCAGCCCGCGCAGCCGCCATTGCACGGCCCGGCCGACGGCACCGAGTCCGACCAGCCCGGCGGTGCGGCCGGCGACTTCGGCCGCCCTGAACCGCTGGTAAGGAATCGTGCCGTCGCGGAACACGTTCCCGGCTCGCACGTCGGCGTCGGCGCTCAGCACGTGGCGGGTGGCGGCGAACAGCAGTGCGAGGGTCATCTCGGCGACGGCATCAGCGTTGCGGCCCGGGGTGGACAGCACCGGAATCCCGGCCGCGGTCGCGCCCGGGATGTCGACGTTGTTGGGATCGCCCCGGGTGGCGGCGATCGCGCGCAGACCCAGCTCGAACACCGGGCCGCCGACCATGTCGCTTTCCACCACGACGACGTCGGCACCCTCGGCAGAAATCCGGTCGGCCAACTGCTCGGCGGTGTAGATCCGCAGCGGCCGTTGGTCGATCCACGGGTCGTAGACCACCTCGGTCAATCGCCGTAGCTTGTCGAATCCCTCGCCCCGCAGCGGGGCCGTCACCAAAGCACGTGTCATGACTGCCAATGCTGGCGTACGGTGACGCCCGTGTCACGCACAGAGGTCACAGTGGGCATCGACATCGGCACGACTGCCGTCAAAGCGGTAGCCGCCGACCAGGACGGCCGGGTGACGGCCCGGGTACGCATTCCGCACCGACTGCGCGTCCCGGCACCGGACCGACTGGAGCACGACGCGGACGAGGCCTGGCGACGCGGCCCGCTGACCGCACTGGAGCGGTTGGGCCGTCCCGACGCGCGAGCGGTGGCCGTCTCGGCGATGGTGCCGTCGATGACCGCAGTGGACTCCGCCGGCCGGCCGGTCACACCCGGGTTGCTCTACGGTGACGCTCGCGGCCGCATTCCGATGGCCGCGGACGCCGCAATCGCACCGTTGCCCCCGACGGGCGAGACCGCCGAGTTCGTGCGCTGGACGGCCGCCCAGGCCCCCGATGCGGCCGGTTATTGGCCCGCTCCCGCCGTGGCCAACCACGCGCTGGCCGGCGAGGCGGTGATCGATTTCGCCAGCGCGTTCACCGCCGCTCCGCTGTTTGACGGCACCGGCTGGAGTGCGTCGGCGCTGGCCGAGTCGGGGGCGACGGTCGAGGCGATGCCGCGCGTAGACACCTCGGGAGCGGCGGTCGGACGGGTCGGCGCCGGCGGCCCCGTGCTTGCGGTCGGTGCCATCGATGCGCTGTGCGAGCAGCTGGTGGCCGGCGCCGACCGGGACGGCGACGTGCTGGTGCTGTGCGGCACGACGCTGATCGTGTGGACGACGATCCCGCAGTGGCGCCAGGCGCCGGGATTGTGGACCATTCCCCACACCCTGGCCGGCCAGCAGGCCGGCAAAAGCCAGATTGGCGGCGCCAGCAACGCCGGAGGGCTGTTTTTGGGCTGGGTCGACCGCTTGCTGGCACCGGCGGACCCGGCGACGGCCGATCCGCGACGGGTGCCGGTGTGGTCGCCCTATGTGCGCGGCGAGCGCACGCCCTACCACGACCCGGACCGGCGCGCCGTGCTGGACGGCCTCGACCTGACCCACGATGCCGCCGCGGTGCGGCGGGCCGCCTACGAGGCGTCGGGTTTTGTGGTGCGGCAGCTCATCGAGCGCAGCGAGGCGCCGGTGGGGCGGATCGTGGCGACGGGCGGGGGAACGCGGGTCGAGCCCTGGATGCAGGCGATTGCCGATGCGACCGGGCGGCCGGTGCAGGTCTCGGCGGTCGCCGAAGGTGCCGCCCTGGGTGCGGCGTTCCTGGCCCGGCTGGCGCTGGGGCTGGAGACGTCGATGACCGACGCCTCGCGGTGGGCGTCGACCGAGCGCGTCGTGGAGCCCGATCCGGGCTGGGTCGACGCGGTCGACGACCGCTACCACCGGTTTTTGCAGCTTGCCGACCGCCGTTATTGACGGATCGCGGTCACCGCGACGATGTTGCGGAACGCGGCCATCTCGTCGTCGTCCGGGAACGTCAGGCCGCAGTCGGCGAACAAGTCCTGCCTGCGTCGGGTGGTCACCTGCCAGCCGCGGGCTTCCGGCGGCAGGTACATCAGCAGGCCCTCGGCGCTCCACGCGGTCGGCTTCGTGTCGTCGAATCCGCTGCCACAGGTCCCAACTGTCGTTGTCGCTGCGGGTCATCGGCATCTGTCTCCTCGGTATTCGTCGGTATTGGTCTGCACCCGGTCCACGTTCTGCCCGCCCCACGGCCCGGACTATAGTTAGCTAACGTAACGATCTAACCGAAACTGTACTCCTGGCCGCGGGGGACGCCCGCCTGCGCTGTTACTCTCGTAGACGGTTTGACGCGCCTGGACACCGTCTGGATACCAGCTCATCGCCTACAGGTGCTCGGCGCGTGATGCAGGAATACCCGACGCTGGCCAGAGCCAGCCCATCGCGGCGCGACCAGAGCCCGGCTGCGCAGGAGGACGAGTTGCTTTCCGCTTTCATCTCATCGCTGCGGACAGTCGACCTGAGACGGAAGATCCTGTTGACGCTGGGCATCGTCATTCTTTACCGGGTCGGCGCCACCTTGCCGTCGCCCGGCGTGAACTACCCCAACGTCCAGAAATGCATCGCGCAGGTCAGCGGCGGGGAAGCGGCGCAGATCTATTCGCTGATCAGCTTGTTTTCCGGCGGTGCGCTGCTGCATCTGGCCGTGTTCGCGGTGGGGGTGATGCCCTACATCACCGCGAGCATCATCGTGCAGCTGCTCACCGTGGTCATCCCGCGCTTCGAGGAACTGCGTAAGGAGGGCCAATCCGGCCAGGCCAAGATGACCCAGTACACCCGCTACCTGGCGATCGCGTTGGCGACTTTGCAGGCCACCAGCATCGTGGCGCTGGCGGCCAACGGCGGACTCTTGCAGGGCTGCAGCCTGGACATCATCGCCAACCAGAGCATCTTCACCCTGGTCGTCATCGTGGTGGTGATGACAGGCGGCGCGGCCCTGGTGATGTGGATGGGCGAGATCATCACCGAGCGCGGCATCGGCAACGGGATGTCCTTGCTGATTTTCGCCGGTATCGCCGCGCGCATCCCGGGGGAGGGTAAATCCATCCTGGACAGCCGGGGCGGGGTGCTCTTCGTCGCGGTCTGCGTGGCCGCGCTGATCATCATCGTCGGCGTGGTGTTCGTCGAACAGGGTCAGCGCCGCATCCCGGTGCAGTACGCCAAGCGCATGGTGGGTCGCCGCATGTACGGCGGCACCTCGACCTACCTGCCGCTCAAGGTCAACCAGGCCGGCGTCATCCCGGTCATCTTCGCGTCGTCGTTGATCTACATCCCGAACCTGATCACTCAGCTGGTCCGCAGCAGCAAAGCCGGTATCGGCACCAGCTGGTGGGACAAATTCGTCGGCAGTTACCTGGCCGACCCGTCCAACCCGGTGTACATCGCCATCTACTTCGGCCTGATCATCTTCTTCACCTACTTCTACGTATCGGTCACGTTCAACCCCGACGAGCGTGCCGACGAGATGAAGAAGTTCGGCGGCTTCATACCCGGCATCCGGCCCGGCAAGCCGACGGCGGACCACCTGCGGTACGTGTTGAACCGGATCACCTTGCCGGGTTCCATCTACCTCGGCGTCATCGCGGTGTTGCCCAACCTGTTCCTGCAGATCGGCAACACCGGGCAGGTGCAGAATCTGCCGTTCGGCGGCACCGCGGTGTTGATCATGATCGGCGTCGGCTTGGATACCGTCAAGCAGATCGAGAGCCAGCTCATGCAGCGCAACTACGAAGGGTTCCTCAAGTGAGAGTGGTTTTGCTCGGGCCGCCGGGCGCAGGCAAGGGTACGCAGGCTCAGAAGCTGGCCGATAAACTCGGGGTCCCGGCGATCTCCACCGGCGACCTGTTCCGCAGCAACATCACCGAGGGCACCAGGCTCGGTCTGCAGGCCAAGCGCTACCTGGACTCCGGCGACCTGGTGCCCTCCGAGCTGACCAACGCGCTCGTCGAAGAACGGCTCGACGAACCCGACACCGCGGGCGGATTCATCCTGGACGGTTATCCGCGCTCGTTGGAGCAGGCTCGGGCGTTGCACGACATGCTGAGCCGCCGGGGGACCCGGATCGACGCGGTGCTGGAGTTCCGGGTGTCGCAGGAGGAGCTGCTGAAGCGGCTCAAGGGGCGGGGCCGGGCCGACGACACCGAGGACGTCGTCCTCAACCGGATGGAGGTCTACCGCGACGAGACCGCGCCGCTGCTGGACTACTACCGCGACGAGTTGAAAACTGTGGACGCCGTGGGCACTGTCGACGAAGTCTTCGCCCGCGCACTGCGTGCCCTGGGAAAGTAGCATGATCGTCCTGGGCGGGCTGCGCAGTCACCGGGTCGTGCCTCATCGCAGCGCCGGCGAACTCGACGCGATGGCCGCTGCGGGGGCGGTGGTCGCCACTGCGCTGCGGGCGGTGCGCCAGGCCGCCGCGGCCGGTGTGTCGACCCGCACCCTCGACGAAATCGCCGAATCCGTGATTCGCGACGCCGGCGCCACGCCGTCGTTTTTGGGCTATCACGGCTACCCGGCATCGATCTGTTCGTCGGTCAACGACCGGGTGGTGCACGGCATCCCCTCGGCAACCGAGATTTTGGCGCCCGGCGACCTGGTCTCCATCGACTGCGGCGCAATCGTGGACGGATGGCACGGCGACGCGGCGGTCACCTTCGGCGTCGGGCCGCTCAGCGCCGCCGACGACGTGCTCTCGCGGGCGACCAGGGAGTCATTGGAGGCCGGAATTTCCGCGATGACCGCCGGCAACCGGCTCACCGACGTCTCGCACGCCATCGAAACGGCCACCCGCGCCGCCGAGGTCCGATATGGTCGCGCGTTCGGCATCGTCGTGGGCTACGGCGGTCACGGGATCGGTCGACGCATGCACATGGATCCGTTCCTGCCCAACGAGGGAGCCCCGGGGCGCGGTCCGCTGCTGGTGCCGGGTTCGGTGCTGGCCATCGAACCGATGCTCGCGCTGGGTACCGGCGAAACGGTGGTGCTCGATGACCAGTGGACGGTGACGACCGCCGACGGATCGCGGGCCGCGCACTGGGAGCACACCGTCGCGGTGACCGAGGACGGGCCCCGCATTCTGACCGCCGGCTGATCAGGCCGACACGCTGCTGCACCGCGCGCTGCGTTGCGGTAAGAAAGGGCGTGGCCGCCTCGAGACCGGACAACCGCGACCCCATCGCCGCGGCGCGGGCCAACTGGGAGCGTGCCGGGTGGGGCGATGTCGCGCAGGGCATGGTCGCGGTGACCTCAGTGATGCGGGCGCATCAGATTTTGCTGGCTCGGGTCGAAGCCGCCCTGCGTCCCTACGGCTTGACGTTCGCCCGCTACGAACTGTTGCGGCTGCTGGCGTTCAGCCGCACCGGGGCGCTGCCGATCACCAAGGCCTCCGACCGGCTGCAGGTGCACGTCACCAGTGTCACCCACGCGATCCGCCGGCTGGAAGCCGACGGGCTGGTGCGGCGCATCCCGCACCCCACCGACGGCCGCACTACGTTGGTGCAGATCACCGACCTGGGCCGCTCGACGGTCGAGGACGCCACGGTCACCCTCAACGAGCAGGTGTTCGCCGATATCGGGATGTCCGACGCGCAATCGCGGGCGCTGGTGAATGCGATCGAGACGTTGCGCCGGGGCGCCGGGGATTTCTGACGGCTCGCGCCGGACGCTACCTCGACCGCAGCGGAATCGTGGCGGTCACTGTCGTCCCGGCGCCGGGCCGCGACCGGATGTTCAACCGCCCGCCCACCAGCTCGGCGCGTTCGGCCATCGACAGCACCCCGTAACCACCCGTCTCGTCGCCGCCCAGCGGATGTTCGAACGTGTCGAAACCGACGCCGTCGTCGACGATTTCCAACCGCGCGGTGTCGCCGTCGACCGCGAAACGCAGCCGCACTCGCGACGCGGCGGCATGTTTGACGACGTTCTGCAGGCCTTCCTGGGCGATGCGGTACAGCGCCAGCTCGATGTGCTCGGGCAGCCGCACATCGGCGAGATCAAGGTCCAGCTGCATCGGCGGCATCGCCCGGGCCAGGCTGGCCAGCCCGCCGGATAACCCGAGGTCGTCGAGTACCGGCGGACGCAGCCCGCTGATCGCCGCGCGCGCCTCCTGCAAGGTCAGACCGGCCAGCTCACGGGCCTCGTCGAGGTTCCGGGAGGCGTCGACCGGATTCTGGCCGATGGCCCGCGCCGCGGCGTCGAGCCGGTAGGACAGGGTGATCAGCCGCTGGGAGATGCCGTCGTGGATGTCTCCGGCCAGCCGGCGGCGTTCGATCTCCTGGGCCTCGATGACCTGCTCGACGAACAGCTCGTGAGCACGTTCGCGGGCCACCAACCGCCGATGCAGCCGGGCCTGGTGCATCGCGCCGGCGATCAGGGCACCGATGACCCGCAACAGCTCCACGTCGCCGGCGGTGAACTCGCGGCGGGTGACGGTGTGCACGTTGAGCACCCCCACCAGGCCGCCGGGGTCGGTTTCCATCGGCACCGAGACCATCGAGGTGAAATCGCGCCCGCGCAGCGACCCGATCGGCAGGTAGCGGGGATCGGCCTCCTTGTCGTCGATGATCACGACCGGCTCGCGGTGGCTGGCCACCCAGCCGGAGATCCCCGATCCCAGCGGCAGCCGGATCTTTCCCACCTGGCCGTCGAACGGCGGCGTCGCGCCGGCCAGCGTCAGCGCTTGGTCGGTGTCGTCGAGCACGTGCACGAAGCAGACGTCGGCGCCGGTGGCCGCGGTGATCATCCGCGCGGCGGCCGCCGCCAGCGGTTCGACCCCGGGGCCGCTGGACGCGGCCTGGATGAGCTCGCGCAGCAGCGCCAGTTCGCGATCGGGGTCGACGAGATCGCGCACCGCGTTGGACACGCGACGAGTCATCGGTAGATGCCTTCACGCAGCGCGGTGGCCACCGCCCCGGTTCGGTCGCACACGCCGAGCTTGCGGTAGATGGACCGCAGGTGGCTTTTCACGGTTTCCTCGCCGATGACCAGCTTGTTGGCGATGCCCCGGTTGGACAGCCCGCTGACCATGTAGGACAAGATCTCGCTTTCGCGTTGCGTCAGGCCCTGACGCGCACCCGGCCAGAACTCGTCGCGCTGCAGCCGGGCGGCGGTGTCCGCGGCCCGGGCCGCCATCCCCGGATCGATCACGGTTTCGCCGCGGTGGACCAATTCCAGCTGGCGGACCAGCTCGTCGCTGCCGATGCTTTTCAACAGGTACCCGCGGGCACCGACCCGCAACGCCTGAAACAGGTACTGCTCGTCGTCGTAGACCGACAGCATCACGACCTTGCGCTCGGGGTCTCGCTCGCGCAGCGCCAAGCACAGATCCAGGCCGCTGGCGCCCTGCATGCGCACGTCGCACAGCACCACGTCGGGTCGTAAGTCCTCGATCACACCGATCGCGCGCTCGGCGCCGACCGCCTGCCCGACTACCTGCACCCGGTCGCGGAACGCGGCCAGCATCGCCTTGAGACCCTCAATGACCATCTCGTGGTCGTCGACGAGAACGAGTCGCACCGCGGCCATGACACCAGCGTAAAGTGAAATCGCCATGCCAATCCCCCCAACGGGGGAGGCCGGGGTCGCGGGACGGCGGGCACGGTAAAGGGGTGCGTCCTCCGAGTCAGCTGCGCGAGCCCCGCACGTTCTGGTGGGACCGCGCCCGTCCGGCAGACGCCGACGCGCACCCGCTGCGTGCGGTGATCTTCGACCTGGACGCGTTGGCGCACGTCGGAGACGACGGTGACATGGTGCCCAGGACCGGGCTGAGCGATCTGGTGATGAGCCTGTTCGTGGCCGGCATCTGGGTCGCCGTGGTGAGCCCGCGCGACCGGACCCGCACCGAAACGCTGGTCCGCCAACTGGTTGGCGAGGGACTCGTCGAAACCCTGGTGACCGTCGACGATCTGGCCGAGCCCGGCCGCGGTGTCGACCAGTGGGTCGAACTGTACCGCCTGGTGGTGTGGGAGCTGGGGATAACGCCGGACAGCGCGCTGGCGTTCGCGTGGTCCGCGGGAGGATCGCGGGCGGCGGCCGCCGCCGGTTTGCCGGCCGTGACCGCGCGCCACGACTACACCGGCGCCCAGGCGTCGGTCTCCGGCTGCCGGCAGTTGCACCGGCGCTGGTGGGTCCGGCGCACCCGGGGCGACGTCGCTTAGCGCCCGCGCAGCATTTCGATGACCGCGCTGAAGTCCAGGTCGCCGTTGTCCACGGCGAACCTGGCGTAGATCTCGGCGGCGTGAGTGCCCAACGGCGCCGACGCGCCGGTGGAGGCCACCGCAGCCATGGCCAGTCCCAGGTCTTTGTTCATCAGCGCGGTCGCGAAGCCCGGTTTGAAGTCGTGGTTGGCCGGCGATGTCGGCACCGGACCGGGCACCGGGCAGTTGGTGTGCACGGCCCAGCAGTTGCCGGTCGAGCCGGTGATCACGTCGAACAGCGACTGCGCTGACAGGCCGAGCCTCTCGGCCAGCACGAACGCCTCACCGACGGCGATCTGCTGCACGGCCAGCACCATGTTGTTGCACACTTTGGCGGCCTGGCCGGCGCCGGCGGCTCCGCAGTGGATGATCTTGCCCGCCATGGGTTCCAGCACCGGCCGGGCCCGCTGCAGGGCGTCGGCGTCCCCGCCGACCATGAAAGCCAGCGTGCCGGCGGCTGCGCCCGGCACGCCTCCGGAGACCGGGGCGTCGAGCTGGTCGAAGCCGTGCCGGCCGGCCAACGCGTGCACTTCGCGGGCGTCGTCGACCGAGATCGTGGAGCTGTCGATGAACAGTGCGCCTGCTGCTGCGGCGGGCATGATGTCGGCGTAGCAGCGTTTGACCGCTTCGCCGTGCGGCAGCATGGTCAGGACGAATTCGGCACCGGTGACGGCGGCGGCTGCGCTGTCGGCGATCGTGACGCCCCTGGCCGCCGCGGCGCCGGCCGCGGCGGCCAGCGGGTCGAAACCCTGCACGCGGTGGCCGGCCGCAACCAGGTTGGCCGACATCGGCCCGCCCATGTTTCCCAGCCCGAGGAACGCGATGGTCGGCAACGTCTGGTCCTCCTAGCTTCCGGCGCTTCCGGCGCTTCCGGTGCGCACCCGCGCGGCCTCGGCGCGGCCGATGACCACTCGCATGATTTCGTTGGTCCCCTCCAGGATGCGGTGCACCCGCAGGTCGCGGACGATCTTCTCCAGACCGTAGTCGCGCAGGTATCCGTAGCCGCCGTGCAGCTGCAAGGCCTGGTCGGCGACGTCAAAGCACGCGTCGGTGACATAGCGCTTGGCCATCGCGCACAGCTCGACCTTGTCCGCGTGGTCGTGGTCGAGCGCCGAAGCGGCCCGCCACAGCAGCAGCCGCGATGTCTGCAGCGCAGTGGCCATATCGGCCACGGTGAATCGGATGGTCGGCTCGTCGAGCAGCACGGTGCCGAATGCTTCGCGCCGGGCCAGGTAGGCCACCGCTTTGTCGAACGCCGCCTGCGCGCCGCCCAGCGAGCACGCCGCGATGTTGATGCGCCCGCCGTTGAGCCCGTTCATCGCGATGGAAAAACCGGTGCCTTCGCCGTCGGCCCCGCCCAGCATCGCCTCGGCGGGTACCCGCACGCCGTCGAGCACCACTTGCGCCGTCGGCTGGGCGTTCCAGCCCATCTTGTGTTCGTGGGCACCGAAACTGAGCCCGGCACTGCCCTTTTCGACGATGAAGGTCGATATCCCGCGTGGTCCCGCATCGCCGGTACGCGCCATCACCACATAGACATCCGATGCGCCGGCCCCGGAAATGAACTGCTTGACGCCGTCGATCACGTAGTCGGCATTTTTTCCTGAGCCGTTCTTGACGGCGCGGGTGCGCAACGCGGCGGCGTCCGACCCCGCGCCCGGCTCGGTCAGGCAGTAACTGGCGATAGCGTCCATGGTGGCCAGTGGCGGCACCCAGGCTTTGCGCTGTTCGGCGGTCCCGTAGGTGTCGATCATCCAGGCACACATGTTGTGGATGGACAGGAACGCCGCGACGGTCGGGTCGGCGATCGCCAGCTGTTCGAAGATCCGCACCCCGTCCAGCCGGCGCAGGCCGGCACCGCCGACGTCGTCGCGGCAGTAGATCGCCGCCATCCCCAGCTGCGCCGCCTCACGCAGCACATCGACGGGGAAGTGTTGTTCGGCATCCCATTGCAGGGCATACGGGGCGAGGCGCTTGTCGGCGAACGCCGCCGCGGCCTCGGTGATCTCGCGCTCCTCCTCGTCGAGGTCGAAGAACTGCATCGGGGCTATCCCATCGTCGGGATGCTGAATTCGGCGCCGTCTTTGATGCCGGACGGCCAGCGGGACGTGACGGTTTTGACCTTGGTGTAGAACTGGATCGACGCCGGCCCGTGCTGGTTGAGGTCGCCGAAGCCGGAGCGTTTCCAACCGCCGAAGGTGTGGTAGGCCACCGGTACCGGGATGGGCACGTTGATCCCGACCATGCCGACCTGCACCCGGGAAGTGAAGTCGCGGGCGGTGTCGCCGTCGCGGGTGAAGATCGCCACCCCGTTGCCGTACTCGTGTTCCGACGGCAGCCGCAGCGCTTCCTCGTAGTCGCGGGCGCGGACCATGCACAGCACCGGCCCGAAGATCTCGTCGGTATAGATCGACATGTCGGTGCGCACGTGGTCGAACAGGCTTGGCCCGATGAAGAAGCCGTCCTGCAGGCCGGCATCGCCGAACGCGAGGTCGTCGCTGGCGCGCTCGCGCCCGTCGATCACCAGCTCGGCGCCGGCGGCCACGCCGGCGCCGATGTAGTCACGGACCCGGGCCAGTGCGGCGCCGGTGACCAACGGCCCGTAGTCGGCCTTGGGGTCCAGGCTGTGGCCGACCCGCAGGTTGTTGATCCGCTCGACCAGCCGGCCGCGCAGCCGTTGCGCGGTCTGCTCGCCGACCGGGACTGCCACCGAGATCGCCATGCACCGTTCACCGGCGCTGCCGTAGCCGGCGCCGACCAGCGCGTCGACGGCCTGGTCGAGGTCGGCGTCGGGCATCACGATCATGTGGTTTTTCGCCCCGCCGAAACACTGCGCGCGCTTGCCGCTGGCCGCGGCGGTGGCATAGATGTACTGCGCGATGTCGGAGCTGCCGACGAACCCGACGGCGGCGATGCCGGGATGGCCCAAGATGGCGTCGACGGCTTCCTTGTCGCCGTGCACCACCTGGAACACGCCCGGCGGCAGGCCCGCCTCGACGAACAACTCGGCCAGCCGCACCGGCACCGACGGGTCACGCTCGGAAGGCTTGAGAATGAACGCGTTGCCGCACGCCAGCGCCGGCCCGGCCTTCCACAGCGGGATCATCGCCGGGAAGTTGAACGGGGTGATGCCGGCCACCACGCCCAGCGGTTGGCGGATCGAATACACGTCGATGCCCGGGCCGGCTCCTTCGCTGTATTCGCCCTTGAGCAGGTGCGGGATGCCGATGCAGAACTCGATGACCTCGATTCCGCGCTGGATGTCCCCGCGCGCGTCGGGCAGCGTCTTGCCGTGTTCGCGCGAGAGCAGCTCGGCCAGTTCGTCCATGTGCTCGTTGACCAGCTCGACGAAGCGCATCAGCACCCGCGCGCGGCGCTGCGGGTTCCATGCCGCCCAGTCCTTCTGGGCTTCGGCCGCCGACGCGACCGCGGCGTCGACCTCGGCCTTGCCCGCCATCGGGACCAGCGCCTGCACCCGGCCCGTGTTGGGATCGAACACCTCAGCGGTTCGAGGGGACTGTCCGCCGACGCGTCGGCCGTCGAGGAAATGCGGAATCTGGGTGGTCATGAGTGCCCTCGGGTACGTGACAGAACAGCTGTTACTAGGATATCCTACTAAATTACCCACAGGGTTGGCAAGATTGTGGGGAGGCCGTCCGGCCAAACCCGGCCGAAAGGCGGAGTCAGGCCGATGCCGGGTTCGACAATCCCGCGACGAACGCCCGGGTCTCGGCCCAGGTGGGCAGCAACCCGGCGGAACGCACCTCCGCCAGGGTCGGCGCGGCGGCATCGCGCTCGGACAGCACGACGTCGCGCCCGCCCGGCCAGTCGATCCCCAGCGCCGGGTCGGTGGCGCAGATGGTGTGCTCGCGCTGCGGATCGTATTCCGCCGAGCACAGATACATCACCGTGGAGTCGTCCTGCAGGGCAAAGAATCCGTGCGCAAGGCCTTCGGAAATGTAGACGGATCTGCGCTCTCTGTCGTCGAGCAGCACCGACGCCCAGCGGCCGAATGTCGGCGAGCCCAAACGGATATCGACGACGACGTCGAACACCGAGCCGGACACGCAGGTCACGTATTTCGCCTGGCTCGGCGGCAGCTGGGCGAAGTGCAGGCCGCGCAGCACGCCGGCCTTCGACACCGAGCAGTTGGCCTGGCGCAGCTCGAATCGGTGACCGGCGAATGCGGTGAACTCGTGGTCGGTAAGCCACTCGAAGAACGCCCCCCGGGAGTCGGAGTGCAGCTGCGGGGTGATCTCCCAGGCGCCGGGGATGTCGAGTTCGCGGGTCTTCACGTCAGTGACCCCGCCGTTCGTATCGCATCTCGACCTCGTCTTTGAAAGGGCCCCACCATGATTCGTTGGCCCGGTACCATTCGATGGTGGCGCGCAGTCCCTCTTCGAAATCGGTGTGCTTTGGTGCCCAACCCAGCTCACGCTGCAGCGCAGTGGGGTCGATCGCGTAGCGCAGGTCGTGACCGGCGCGGTCGGTGACGCGGTCGAAGTCGTCGGGGTCGCGGCCCATCAAGCGCAGGATCGTCTGCAGCACCGAGAGGTTGTCGCGCTCGCCGTCGGCGCCGATCAGATAGGTGCGGCCGGGGCGGCCCGCTTCCAGGATTCGCCGCACCGCGGCGTTGTGATCATCGACATGGATCCAGTCCCGGACGTTGGCCCCACTGCCGTACAACTTGGGCCGCCGGCCGGTGAGCACATTGGTGATCTGGCGGGGGATGAACTTCTCGACGTGCTGATAGGGCCCGTAATTGTTGGAACAGTTCGAGACCGTCGCGTGCACACCATAGGACCGCACCCACGCGCGCACCAGCAGGTCGGCGGCGGCTTTGGTCGACGAGTACGGGCTGGACGGGTTGTAGGGGGTGGACTCGGTGAACCGCGCCGAGTCGCCTAGCGCGAGGTCGCCGTAGACTTCGTCGGTGGACACGTGGTGCAGCCGCACGCGGTGACGCCGAACCGCCTCCAGAATCGTGTACGTCCCGATCACGTTGCTGTGCAGGAACGGCTCCGGATCGGCCAGCGCATTGTCGACATGCGTTTCCGCGGCGAAGTGCACGACCGCATCCGACTCGGCGACCAGCCGGGAAACCAGGTCGGCGTCGGTGATGTCGCCCTGCACCAACCGGATGTCGTTGTCGACGGGAGCCAGCGACTCGCGGCTGCCGGCGTAGGTGAGCGCGTCGAGCACCGTCACGGCGTCCTCGGGGTGTTCCCGCACGGCGCGGTGCACGAAATTCGCGCCGATGAATCCGGCGCCACCGGTGACGAGCAGTCGCATGCTCAGACCCTAACCGAGCGGCGGTTCAGGCGGGCGGGCTTAGCCCCGGTGCTCGGGCAAGTCGGGTGAGCAGCGGCAGCAGGATGTCCCCGACCGGCATCTCGGGCCGGCTCAGCTGCTGGCCTAACGACGTGGTCGGCGCCGTCGTCGGGGCATTCGCACCGGGGTGCGGCGATCGTGCCCGCGTTGCCGACTCTGCCATGTGCTCCACCGCAGCGGGCGGTCCGGCGTTTTGGCACCCGGCGAGGATGCAGGTATCCTGGGACATCGGTGCGGCTTTCCCGGCGCCGGCTCTGTGCGTGCCCAGTTCTGGATATTCACGGAACTTCCCAGCATCGGCTCACGTTGTGGTAGCCGGCAGTGCTGGGCCGACCGAACCACACAATAACCAGCGACATACCCAACGACGACAAGCAGGCAAACGGAGGATCGCGGCAAACTTATGGCCAAAAAGGACGGTGCCATCGAGGTCGAAGGCCGGGTGGTGGAGCCGCTGCCCAATGCGATGTTTCGCATTGAGCTCGAAAACGGGCACAAGGTTCTCGCCCACATCAGCGGCAAGATGCGGCAGCACTACATCCGCATCTTGCCCGAGGACCGGGTGGTGGTGGAGTTGTCTCCCTACGACCTGACCCGGGGGCGCATCGTCTACCGCTACAAGTAACCGAGCACCCGCAATCCTCCCCGAGACAGAACAGGATCGACCCAGCCGTGAAGGTGAACCCGAGCGTCAAACCGATCTGCGACAAGTGCCGGGTGATCCGCCGGCACGGGCGGGTTATGGTGATCTGTTCCGATCCGCGCCACAAGCAGCGCCAGGGCTAGCGCCCTGTCGGTCCCGATCGCACGCACAACTGAATGCACCAACCCCAGTACCAGTGAGCAGCCGCTCATCGACGTCCGGACCGGAGGCCGGACCCCGGAGCACTCGGCCGGGAACGGACTGGGGCCAGACCTCCGCGAAAAGTTAAGGAACGCCATCATGGCCCGACTCGTGGGCGTGGACCTGCCGCGCGACAAGCGCATGGAGGTCGCGCTGACCTACATCTACGGCATCGGCCGTACCCGGTCGAACGAGATCCTGGCTGCCACCGGGATCGACAAGGACCTGCGCACCAAGGACCTCACCGACGATCAGGTGACCCAGCTGCGCGACTACATCGAAGCCAACCTGAAGGTGGAGGGTGACCTGCGCCGCGAGGTGCAGGCCGACATCCGCCGCAAAATCGAGATCGGCTGCTACCAGGGGCTGCGGCATCGCCGTGGCCTGCCGGTGCGCGGCCAGCGAACCAAGACCAACGCGCGCACCCGCAAGGGCCCCAAGCGCACCATTGCCGGCAAGAAGAAGGCCAGGTAAACCATGCCACCGAAGAAGGCGACCACCGCACCCAAGAAGGGCCAGAAGACCCGTCGGCGGGAAAAGAAAAACATCCCGCACGGCGCCGCGCACATCAAAAGCACCTTCAACAACACCATCGTGACCATCACCGATCTGCAGGGCAATGTCATCGCCTGGGCGTCCTCGGGACACGTCGGCTTCAAAGGATCCCGCAAGTCGACCCCGTTCGCCGCGCAGCTGGCCGCCGAGAGCGCAGCACGCAAGGCCCAGGAGCACGGGGTCCGCAAGGTCGACGTGTTCGTGAAGGGCCCTGGTTCAGGCCGGGAGACCGCCATCCGGTCGTTGCAGGCCGCCGGCCTGGAGGTCGGGGCGATCGCCGACGTCACGCCGCAGCCGCACAACGGCTGCCGGCCGCCCAAGCGGCGCAGAGTCTAGGGTCGTCCAGGGTCTCATCCAGGGTCTTTAGGAGGAAGAATCATCCATGGCTCGTTACACCGGAGCCGTTACTCGCAAATCGCGCCGGCTGCGCACCGACCTCGTCGGCGGGTCGCAAGCTTTCGAGAAGCGTCCCTATCCGCCCGGTCAGCATGGTCGGGCGCGGATCAAGGAGAGCGAGTACCTGCTGCAGCTGCAGGAGAAGCAGAAGGCCCGCTTCACCTACGGCGTGATGGAAAAACAGTTCCGCCGCTACTACGATGAGGCGGTTCGGCGCCCCGGGAAAACCGGGGAGGAGTTGCTGCGCATCCTGGAAAGCCGGTTGGACAACGTGGTGTACCGGGCCGGTCTGGCGCGGACCCGCCGGATGGCCCGCCAACTGGTCAGCCACGGCCACTTCACCGTCAACGGCGTCAAGGTCAACATCCCCAGTTACCGGGTGTCGCAATATGACATCATCGACGTGCGGGACAAGTCCCTCAACAATGTGCCTTTCCAGATCGCCCGCGAGACGGCCGGTGACCGCCCGGTGCCGAGCTGGCTTCAGGTGGTCGGCGAACGCCAGCGCATCCTGGTCCACCAACTGCCGGATCGGGCGCAGATCGACGTCCCGCTGACCGAGCAGCTGATCGTCGAGTTCTACTCGAAGTAGACCCTCGGGGGCTCGAAGGAGAACCGGCCCCGAGTACCCCCACAGACGTCATATGGCGGACGTCGAAAGGAAGAGAAACACCATGCTGATCTCACAGCGACCGACACTGTCCGAAGAGGTCATCAACGACAATCGTTCGCAGTTCGTCATCGAGCCGCTGGAGCCGGGTTTCGGTTACACGCTGGGTAATTCGCTGCGCCGTACGCTGCTGTCGTCCATCCCGGGCGCGGCCGTCACCAGCATCCGCATCGACGGCGTGCTGCACGAGTTCACCACCGTGCCCGGCGTCAAAGAGGACGTCACCGACATCATCTTGAACCTCAAGAGCCTGGTGGTGTCCTCGGAGGAGGACGAGCCGGTGACGATGTACCTCCGCAAACAGGGCCCGGGTGAGGTGACTGCCGGCGACATCGTGCCGCCGGCCGGTGTCACCGTGCACAACCCGGATATGTACATCGCGACGCTCAACGACAAGGGCAAGCTCGAGGTCGAGCTCGTCGTCGAGCGCGGCCGCGGTTACGTCCCGGCCGTGCAGAACAAGGCCTCAGGGGCCGAAATCGGGCGTATCCCTGTCGATTCCATCTACTCTCCGGTGCTCAAGGTCACCTACAAGGTGGACGCCACCCGAGTCGAACAACGCACCGACTTCGACAAGCTGATCCTCGATGTGGAGACCAAAAGCTCGATCAGCCCGCGGGACGCGCTGGCGTCGGCGGGTAAAACGTTGGTCGAATTGTTCGGGCTGGCCCGCGAACTCAACGTCGAGGCCGAGGGCATCGAGATCGGGCCGTCCCCGGCCGAGGCCGACCACATCGCGTCGTTCGCGTTGCCGATCGACGACCTGGACCTGACCGTGCGCTCCTACAACTGCCTCAAGCGCGAGGGTGTGCACACCGTCGGGGAGCTGGTGTCGCGCACCGAGTCCGACCTGCTCGACATCCGCAACTTCGGCCAGAAGTCGATCGACGAGGTGAAGGTCAAACTGCACCAGCTGGGTCTGTCGCTGAAAGACAGCCCGGCCAGCTTCGACCCGTCGGAGGTCGCCGGCTACGACGTTACCAGCGGCAGCTGGTCGAACGACAGCGGTTACGACGAGCAGGACTACGCCGAAACCGAACAGCTCTAGGGAGTCGGTAGGAAGAACAGGAGCGTCAGCAATGCCCAAGCCCACCAAGGGTCCTCGCCTCGGCGGGTCGTCGTCGCATCAGAAGGCGATTCTGGCCAACCTGGCGACGGCGCTGTTCGAGCACGGCCGGATCAAGACCACCGAGCCCAAGGCGCGGGCGTTGCGGCCCTACGCCGAGAAACTGATCACCCACGCCAAGAAGGGCACCCTGCACCATCGGCGCGAGGTGCTCAAGAAGATCCGCGACAAAGACGTGGTGCACGCCCTGTTCGCCGAAATCGGCCCGCACTTCGCCGACCGCAACGGTGGCTACACCCGCATCATCAAAGTCGAGTCGCGCAAGGGGGACAACGCCCCGATGGCGGTGATCGAACTGGTGCGGGAGAAGACGGTGACGTCGGAGGCCAACCGGGCCCGGCGGGCCGCGACGTCGAAAGCCGCCGCCGGAGCCGCTGCCAAGGCCGCGCCGGCGGCGCCGCACGCGGTGGCCGAACCGGAGGTGGCAGCCGATCCCGAGGAGGTCGCCAGCGGTGCGACGGCCGGCAGCGAGGCCGCCGAGTCCGACCAGTCCTAAGGACGCGCCCATCCTCGATCCTGCCGGTGAGCTCGTTCGGCTGCGGTTCGATATCGCCTATGACGGAACCGAATTCGCTGGCTGGGCGATCCAGGCCGGTCAGCGCACCGTTGCGGGCGTTCTCGAGGAGGCACTGTCGACGACGTTTCGCACCCCGGTTCGGTTACGCGCAGCCGCGCGTACCGACGCCGGTGTGCACGCCAGCGGGCAAGTGGCCCATGCCGACATTCCGGCCGGTGCGCTGGCGCATGTCTATCCCCGGAGACCGCGCCCGGATGACCCGGAATTCCTCCCGCTGCTGCGGCGCCTCGCCCGGCTGCTGCCCACCGATGTCCGGGTACGCCGGATCGCCCGCGCGCCGGACGGTTTCGACGCCCGGTTCGCCGCGCTGCGCCGCCACTACATCTACCGGCTGTCAACCGCCCCCTACGGCGTGGAGCCGCACCGGGCCCGCTACATGACGGACTGGCCACGGCCCCTGGATGTCGACGCGATGGCGACGGTGTCGCAGGACCTGCTGGGGCTGCACGACTTCGCCGCGTTCTGCCGTTATCGGGCCGGCGGCACCACGATTCGCGACCTGCAGCGGCTGGACTGGATCCGCGACGGCGATCTGGTCACCGCGCGCGTCACGGCCGACGCGTTTTGTTGGTCGATGGTGCGGTCGTTGGTGGGCGCACTGCTCGCTGTCGGCGAGCACCGCCGCAGCGCGGACTGGTGCCGCGCACTGCTCACCGCCACGCAGCGGTCCAGCGACTTCGCCGCCGCCCCGGCTCGCGGCCTGACGTTGGTCGGCGTGGATTACCCTCCCGACGATCAGCTTGCCTCGCGGACGGCACGCACCCGCGAGGTGCGCCGACCACCGTGATCGCAGCCTGGGATCTAGAGCCTGGCCGCGACGAAGTCGGCGGCCTCATTGACCATGCCGGACTGGATGTAGCCGTCGGCCAGGTGTTGGGGCCAGTTGGCTTGCCAGGTGTGCGGGTCGGCCGGGTTGCAGACCGGATCGGCGCCGTGGCACAGCTCGATCGTCCGGTCGCGAAAGACCGGGTTGAAGTTGGTGATGGGTCCCACCCACTGGGTCCCGTTGCCGAAGAGGACGACCGCGGCGATGTGGTCGTCGACGCTCGCCGGCAGCGGGTTGGTGAACCCGAGCCCGGCGACGGGCACGGCGAGCACCACGTCGGTGACGGCCGCCCCCAGCGAGTAGCCGCCGGGCACGAGGCGGGTGTCGGGGCAATGGTCGGCCATGTATTGCAGATGCTCGCTCATGTCGTTGGCGCCCTGCTGGACATCGGTGTCCGCGGCATATTTGACCGCGTACAGCCCGATGTTCTTGCCGGGCACCCGGGACCGCAGCGCACCGACGAACGCATCGCCGACCTGGCCGGCGCCGGGCGACTCCAGCCGGCCCCGGGCGAACACGACCTGGGCATCCGGGCAGGTGGCCGCCGCAGCCGCGGGCATCGAGACCGGCGCCAGCACCGCGGTTGCGAGCGTTCCGGCTGCCGCGACGCGCGCGGCAACCAGCCGGAGACCGGGTCCCCCACGCAGCCAGCGTATGCGCACACCACGATATTAGCCGCACTAATTGATACGCGCATTGGGCTGCGCCTGCGGCTGACCCGCCGTCAGCCTGCCGGCGATGAACTGGGCCGCCTGGTCGGTGTAGACCGGGACATAGCCGTTGAGGTGGTCCTTCCACTCGTTGCCGGGGCCGGCGTGGCAGATCGGGTCGCCGGGGTTGCACAAGTCGATCGCCTTCGACCCCAACAGGGTGCTCTGGCGCGAAATCGGGCTGCCCTCCCGATCGGCGATGTTGCCGAAGGTGGCCAGGGCCGCGATGTGGGGCACGTACTGCGGCGGCAGCGCATTACCCCAGGTGATCCCGCCCACCGGGATGCCGGCGACGATGTCCATCACCGATGCCCCCTGGGAGTAGCCGCCCAGCACGATCTTGGTGTCCGGGCACCGAGCCACCACGTCCTTGACCCGCGAAATGGTGTCGTTGGCGCCGTCGCCGCCGCCGAGCTGGAGTTTGCCGGCGGGATACTTGACCCCGTAGGTGTCGATGTCGCGGCCGGTGTCCCGGCGCAGCGCGTCGACCAGGGCGTCGCCGACCGATCCCAGACCGGGGGGCTCGCCGGTGCCGCGGGCGAAGATCACCTCGACCTCGGGGCAGTCGGCGGCGGCCGCCGCCGGCAGCGCGGCCGGCACGATGCACGGCGCGGTCAGCACGACCGCGGCCCCCATCGCCGCAGCGGCACCTGCCGGCAGCAGGGCCCGAAGTCTCCGGTGTTGGGTATGCACGACGAAAGCCTACCGGTCAGCGGCGGCATCCCATCCGGAGCTGTGCATGGCCGGCGCCGCGGTGCGCGGCAGTGCCCTACCGTGGGACCGAGTCGATCCCGGGAGATCCATGGCAGTCCCACCGACCACGTGGCTCCACGTCAGCGGGTACCGGTTCCTGCTGCGCCGCGTCGAATGCGCGCTACTGGGCCGGGATGGCGCTGACGCCGGTGCATGCGCGC
Source organism: Mycobacterium sp. (assembly GCF_008709575.1). GTDB lineage: Bacteria > Actinomycetota > Actinomycetes > Mycobacteriales > Mycobacteriaceae > Mycobacterium. Next base: position 14,072 of record NZ_VYIK01000025.1, on the reverse strand, counting down.
GCATAGGCGGACCGATTCGGGCGCTGGCGGCCGGATCGGCCGTGGCGAGCCTGGCCGCGGTCGGGTGCGCGGCGCTTGCGGTGCTGCACCCGCAAGGGTCGTTGGACGATGCGCCGATTGTGATGAGCCGGCCGTCCGGAGCCCTCTACGTCAGGGTGGGCGACATCTGGCATCCGGTGCTGAACCTGGCCTCGGCCAGGTTGATCGCGGCAACCGACGCCAATCCGCAACCGGTCGCCGAATCGGCGTTGCGCCGCACCAAACGGGGACCGCTGCTGGGCATTCCGGGCGCCCCCCAATCCCTGCCCGCGCCGCTGCCCGGCGACCAGACACGATGGGCCGTGTGCGACGGTGCGGCGGGCACCACGGCGACGACGACGGTTGTCGTCGGTGCGGTCGAGGGGCCGACGTCGCATCGTCTGAGCATGGACCAGACCGTGCTGGTCACCGCGGACTCGGGCGCGGCGACATACCTGCTCTACGGTGGCCGCCGGGCTCTGGTGAACCTCGATGACCCCGTGGTTGCGGGCGCGCTGCGCACCGAAGGCCGCCGGCCCCGCCGTGTTTCGCGGGCACTGCTGCATGCCATCCCGGAGTCGCCGCCGATCGCTGCGCCGCGAATCCGCGGCGCCGGCAGCCGCGGACCGGGTGCTCTGGCCGGCTTCCCGGTCGGCGCCGTGCTGCGCGCCACCCGGGCCGACGGCGACGAGTATTACGTCGTGTTGCGCGGCGGCGTCCAGCGTGTCGGCCGGGTCACCGCGGATCTGCTGCGGCTGGCCGAGTCCCATGGTGCCCGCACCATCATCGCGGTGGCCCCCGACCTCATCGCAGCCAGCCGCACGGTCACCGAACTGCCGGTGTCGACGTTTCCCGACCGGATTGTCGCGCCGGTGATCGCCGATGGCACCACGCTGTGCGCCTGGTGGGCGTCCGTACCGTCCGGTGGTGCCGACATCGCGGTGACGACCGGCGATGGCCTGCCCGTTCCCGCCGGCCAGACACCGGTGGCGCTGGCGCAGGCCGACGGCGCCGGCCCGGCCGTCGACGCCGCCTATGTCCCACCCGGCCGCAGCGCCTACGTCCGCTCGGTCGGGCTGATCGACGTCCAGGCGCACGCCGGAACCCGATATGTGATCACCGACACCGGCGTGCGCTTCGCGGTCCACGACGACGCCGCGGCCCACGACCTCGGTCTGCCGGCGGCGGCGCCGGCGCCGTGGCCGGTGTTGGCGACCCTGCCGTCGGGCCCGGAACTCAGCAGGGCGAACGCCTCAGTCGCCCGCGACACCGTCGGCGTCGGGGATTGCCCGGCGGCGAATCCGCCGTAGCCGGGCCGCCACGACGCCGCTGAGCAACGCCACCGCGAGACCGCTCAGGCAGACCGCCGCGCCGACGAACGCGGTGACCCGGGCGCCGCCGCGGTCCGGCGGCGCGGATACGGTTGGCGCCGGCGCGATCGGCACCGCGGTGCCGGATCGCGCGGGAGTGCGACGTTCCGGTGCCTCGCTGCTGACCGCGGCCAGGACGTCGACAACACCGTGACCGACGAACGGATCCCAGCCGGCAGGCGGATGATGCGCCGTGGCCTCGATGCGGCGCATGACTTGGCGCGGGGTCAGGGCCGGGAACCGTGATCGGATCAGCGCCGCCAGCCCGCTGACCACCGGCGCGGCGTAGCTGGTGCCCGACAACGGTGTCGATTGCCCTTCGGCGCCGAAGGCGTTCACCAGTCCGCGGCCGGACAGGCTCAGCGATACTGCCGCCTCGCCGGGCGCAGCCACGTCGACCCACGGCCCGGGCAGGGTGAACGTCGACGGCGCACCGCGGGCGTCCACCGATCCCACCGTCAAGACGTAGTCGTCGTACCAGGCCGGGCTCACCGCGAGCGCTGCGGTGTTCCCGGCTTTTCCGGGCGGCTGCGCCGGACAGTGTCCGGGGCCGCCGGTGTTGCCGGCGGCGGCGACCACGACGGCGTTTTTGACGTCGACCGCGTAGGCCAGCGCAGCGCCCAGGGCGCGGTCGTCGAGGCCGGATTCGGCCGGGACGCAGGCCACCGAGGAGATGTTGATCACCGACGCGCCGAGGTCGGCCGCAGTGCGCACGGCTTTCGCCAGGGTGTCGACGTCGCCGACGCCGCTGCCGGACGGGTCAGCCGCGGCGCCGAACCGGGTGCTGGCCTGGCGGATGCTGATCAACGAGACGTCGGGAGCGACGCCGCTGAACCCGTCCCCCGGTGCGGCGGCGATGATGCCGGCCACCGCGGTGCCGTGTCCGTCGCAGTCCTGTCTACCGTCGCCGCTGAACACGTAGTCGCCCCCGGCCGCCGTCGCGGGCAGCCGGGGGTGCGGCGACACACCGGTGTCGATCACCGCGACCCGCTGCCCCGAACCGCGGCTGAGCTGCCAGACCCGCGGCAGGTCGAGCCCGTCGAGCTGGCCGCGCGCGCCGGGATCCATCGACGGCACCGCGCACGTCTGGCGCTGGACCGTGCGCTGCGGCGGGGCGGGCGGGGCCGGGCGGGGCAGCAGGCTGTCGTCGATCGGCGGCGGCGCGACGGCATGCGCCGGCGGGGCAGTCGCGCCCAGCGCGACGAGCAACAGCATCGCCCCCCGAGCCCACGCCTTCGGCCGGGTCACGACAGCGTCAGGGCGGCGAGGGCGCCGTAGAGGCCGCAGATCCAGCAGGCCAGCGGGACGACCGCGGCCAACACCAGATATTCGGCGAGCTCGACACCGCGGCGCGCGAGCGGGGACCAGGTCAGCGCCGGGGCCAGGAAACCCAACCACAGCGTGCCGGCGGCCAGCACGGCAATCCCCACGGCGACCCATGGTAGCCGCGGGGCGCCGGCGGTGGCCGCGACCACGAAACCCGCACTGAGCGTGAGGGTTCCGGTCACGGTGAACGTCACGGCGGTGGCCACGCCGGGATACCGGCGGGACCGCGCCAGCAGCGTCGCCCCGGTCGTCGCCGCGAAGGCGATGCCGCCGACGGGTGACCCGCCGGCGTGGCACACCGCGACCAGCGTGCCGATCGCACCCAGGCTCGCCGCGGCGGAGAACGCCCCGAGCAGGCCGGTCAGCCAGGAGTCGGCCCGCGCGGCTCTGGCCGGCAGGTCGTCGCCGGCCGGCATCCGCTCGGCCGCGGCGATCACCGCCGGCTGCGGGGACAACCCGGCCAGCCGGATCGACACCCGCGCCGACGTCTCGATCAGCGCCAGCGAGAGCAGCGTGCAGGCCGCACCGAGGACGCGGGGCGGCGCCGCACCGACCGAAGCCGCCAGCGCAGCGGCCGCGGCCAGCAGCCCAAAACCACCCACCGCGGTGAAAAGTGCCCTGCCGCAGCCGATTATCCGCAGAGCGAGCAGCGCCGTGGCGGCGCCGGCCGTCGCGGCCAGCAGCGCGTTCGGGGCACCCGGGCCGCCGGGAACCGCCAGCAAGCCGGCGCCGGTGGCAAAACCCGCGGCCAGCAGGCCCAAAGTCAGTCCGGCCAGGCCGTCCCCGAAACCGCGGTGCGCGATCGCCCCCGCCGACAACGCGATGCCGCCGGCCGCGGCGAGCACGCCGGCGGCACCGACCTGCCCGGCGGCGTTGGTCTCGAACGCAGTGCGGATCAGCACCAGCGTCCCGACAGCGGTCAGCCAGCCCGCTGCCAGCGCGGCGGTGCGCCGGGCCGCAGCCGACGCGGATGGTCGTGCCGCGGCGGCAAGGAACGTCGCGACCGCGTCGGCGGGGTCGTCGAACCGCGGCGTCGGTGGCGGGGCCGGCGAGGCGCTGAGCACCAGCAGACTGCCGTCCCGGATCCCATGTTGGGCCAATGATTTCGATTCATCCAGCGCAGCCGCACCCGCGATCGACAACTGGTAGTGCGCCGGCACGCCGGACAGTGGTGCGGCCATGATGTCGACGATCTGCGGTATCAGCGATCCGACCGGCACCCCGGAGGGCAGCGCCAAGTCGGCGTGGCTTTCCGGGGCATAGACCGATACCCGGCGGAATTCCGGCACGTCGATCTCCCTTCCCCGCCCGCAGGTTAGCCAGTTGCGGATGTCGATGTGCGCGCCGATCCACAGCCGAGTTGCGTGCGGTGCCGGCGCTGCCTACGGTGCGAACCGGCGATGGGGGAGGCCCGGGCATGGGAGAGCAGGACAGTGCCGCGGCGACGGTCGGTTTCCGGCCCGCGCCGCGGCTGCCGCCGCCGGGGTTCGCGACGGCGGATATCACCGTTGCCGCACCCCCGGAGGTGTCCCAATCGGCACGGCCCCATCTGATGGCCCGGCTGATGCCGGTCGTCATGGCCGCCGCGGCGGTCGGCATGGCGCTCGTGGTCCTCATGTCGGGATCGGGCATGGCGCGCAGTCCGATGTTCGCGGGTTTCCCGCTGCTGATGCTGGTCTCGGCGGTGACGAGCGCGGTGACCGGGCAGGACCGTCGACGCAGCGAAATCAACACCGCCCGTGCCGACTACCTCGGCTATCTGGGCGAGCTGCGAGCTGCCGTCGTCAAAACCGCGGCTGCCCAGGCCCTGTCGCTGACCTGGTGCCATCCGCAACCGAACGCGCTGTGGACGCTGGTGGGCGGACACCGGATGTGGGAACGACGCTCGACCGACTCCGATTTCTGTCAGCTGCGGATCGGTCTGGGAACGCAGCGGCTGGCCACCCGGCTGGTGGTCCCGCGGCTTCCCCCGGTCGACCGGTTGGACCCGGTCACCGCGACGGCGTTGCGCCGTTTTCTGCACACCCATTCGACGGTCCCGGATGTGCCCATCGCGGTCGCGCTGCGCGACACGACGGTGGTGACGATCGCCGGGCCGGATGATCGCGCCCGCGCGCTGCTGCGGGCGATGCTGTGCCAGCTGGCCGTGTTCCACAGCCCGGCCGCGGTGTTGATCATCGGTGTGGTCAGTGCTGGCTGCCGCGCCCAGTGGGACTGGTTGAAGTGGTTGCCGCACAACCGGCATCCCGGCGCCGTCGACGAGCTGGGGGCCGCCCGCATGGTCTACCCGACACTGGCCGCGGCCGAAACCGCGCTGGGCAGCATGCTGCTGGATCGGCCGCCGGCTGCGACGCTGCCCCGACTGGTGATCGTCATCGACGGTGATGTCGTCGACGGCAGCGAGCGGGTGCTGGCCGGACCCGGGATCGCCGGCGTGACCATCCTGGCGACCGGCACCGGCGATCTCGCCGCCGGTGCCGGCGTGCGCCTGCGGGTCAGCGCCGAGCACCTGGCGGTGGCAGACGAGGCGTTCGCCCACCCCGACCGGATGAGCATGACCGCCGCGACGGTCTGCGCGCGGCGGCTGGCCGCCTACCACGCCGACCGGCGTGACGCCGCGGCGGCGACGTCCACCGGCGGACGAGGCTGGCCGGAGCTGTCGGGTGTCGGCGATCCCGCCGCGTTCGAGCCGACAGCGGTGTGGGACGCCCTCGGCCGGCGGGAACGGCTCCGGGTGCCGATCGGCACCACGGCCCTCGGCGTACCGGTGGAACTCGACATCAAGGAGGCCGCCGAGGGCGGGATGGGTCCGCACGGGCTGTGCGTCGGCGCGACCGGGTCGGGTAAGTCGGAATTCTTGCGCACCGTTGCGCTGGGCATGATCGCCCGGCACTCACCGGAAACGCTCAACCTGGTTTTGGTGGATTTCAAGGGCGGTGCGACCTTCCTCGACCTGGAGCCGGCTCCGCACGTCGCCGCGGTCATCACCAACCTCGCCGACGAGGCGGTGCTGGTCGCCCGGATGCGTGATGCTCTTCTCGGCGAGATGACCCGTCGCCAAGGTGTGCTGCGGGCTGCGGGCAACATCGACGGCGTCAACGCCTACCGGCGGGCGCGGCAAGCCGGCGCGCCGTGGCCGGCGCTGCCGACGCTGTTCATCATCGTCGACGAATTCTCCGAATTGCTCAGTCAGCAACCGGATTTCGCGGACGTCTTCGTGGCGATCGGCCGACTGGGGCGGTCGCTGGGAATTCATCTGCTGCTGGCAAGTCAGCGACTCGACGAGGGCAGGTTGCGTGGTCTGGAGTCGCACCTGTCCTATCGGGTGTGCCTGAAAACGCTGTCGGCCGGGGAATCACGGATCGTGCTGGGCACACCCGACGCCTACGAACTGCCCAACGTGCCCGGAGCCGGCTACCTGCGGACCGGGACCGCCGAGGCGATCCGCTTCCACACCGCCTATGTCTCGGCGCCCTGCCCGGCACCCGCCGGACGGCCGGTCTGCGGCGCGCCGCGCGACGCGGCGACCTCGGTTCGCGCGTTCACCGCGGAACCCGCCGGCCGGGTCGTCGCCGACGACGGTCACGCCGACACCGTCGCCGGGACCAGCGTCCTGCACACCGTGGTGCAGCGCGTGTGCGGGTACGGCCCGCCTGCGCATTCGATCTGGCTGCCGCCGCTCGGGTCGGCGGCGGCACTCGACGAGGTGCTCGGTGCGGCAGGACCGGAGTTGACTGTTGCGATCGGCCTGGTCGACCGCCCGTTCGAGCAGCGCCGCGCACCGCTGGTCGTCGACCTGTCCGGATCGGCCGGCAACGTCGCGGTGGTCGGCGCTCCGGTGTCGGGCAAGTCGACGGCGTTGCGCACGCTGATCACCGCGCTGGCCGCGACCCACCACCCGAGCCGGGTTCAGTTCTACTGCCTGGATTTCGGCGGCGGGGCCCTCAACACGCTGGCCTCCTGGCCGCATGTCGGATCGGTCGCCACGCGAGCCGATCCCGAACTGGCCCGCCGGATCCTCGCCGCATTGCAATCGCTGCGCTCGTCGCGGGAGAGCGCCTTTCGTGCTCACGGCATCGCCTCGATGGCGGACTACCGGCGGCTCAAGGCGCAGCAGGACCCGGTCTGCGACCGCTACGGGGACGTCTTTGTGGTCGTCGACGGGTGGGCCGCGTCGTGTCGGGAGTGCGATGCGCTCGAGGCAGCGATCACCGACCTGGCAGCCCACGGACTGTCGTTCGGCATCCACGTCGCGGTGTCGGCGACGCGGTGGGCCGAGCTGCGACCGGCGTTGAAGGACCAGCTCGGGACCCGCATCGAATTGCGGCTCGGCGATCCGGCGGACTCCGAACTGGACCGGCGGCGTGCGCTCCTGGTGCCCGAGGGGCAGCCGGGTCGGGGACTCTCGCGCGACGGGCTGCACATGCTGGTCGCGCTGCCCCGGCTGGACGGCGTCTCCTCCTGTCACGGACTGGCCGAAGCCGGTGGGCAGATAGGCGAGCTGCTGCGTCGGCGCTACCCGGGATCCGGTGCACCCGCGATACCGCTGTTGCCCGCCCGCGTCGACTATCACGCCCTGCTCGAGCGGGCCGCCGACGACGCCGGCCTGCTGCTCGGACTCGAGGAATCCGAACTACACGTGGTGGCGATCGACGTGCGGCGGCACCCGCACCTGCTTGTCCTGGGTGCCAACCAATGCGGCAAGACCAACACTCTGCGCACCGTGTGCCGCGAGATCGTGCGGACGGTGCGCCCCGGCCGGGCGCAAGTGTTCGTCGTCGACTTTCGGCGCACCTTGCTCGGGGTCGTCGAGTCCCGGCACCTCGGCGGCTATGCCGCCTCGCCGGCCGCGCTGCAGGCGCTGCTGCCGGATCTGGTAGAGCTGGTGCGCAAACGCCTGCCGCCGGCGCGGATCACCCAGCAGCAACTGCGGGACCGGTCGTGGTGGACGGGGCCGGACGTCTATCTCGTCGTCGACGACTACGACCTGGTCGGCACCGCCGGCGGTAATCCGTTGGCGGCCATCGCCGAATTCTTGCCGCAGGCCGGCGACCTGGGTCTGCACCTGGTGGTGGCGCGGCGTAGCGGCGGCGCCGCGCACGCGATGTTCGAGCCGTTGCTGGCCGGGCTGCGCGACTTCGGCTGCCTGGGGCTGCTGATGAGCGCCAACCCGGAGGACGGGCCCCTGTTCGGCGGCGTGCCGGCGGCGCCGCTGCCGGCCGGCCGCGGCGTGTTGCTGACCGGCGGCAGCCGGCAGGTGGTGCAGGTGGCCTGGAGCGCGCCGGGGTGACCGCGCCCCGGACGGTGATCGAAGCCGGCCCGACAACGATCCGCCAATTATCCTGCGGTGAAACGCCATTGGTTGACCCGGAAGTGGCAACCGCCGCCCTGGACGGGATCGACGACCCGGTGGCTTTGGTGGATTCCCGCCCGGTTGGCGTCGACGAGTTGTGGTGCGCCGCGCTGCGATCACTGGGCTGCCGGCGGTGCACCCGCCTGATGCTGATACACCCGTCGTGGTGGTCGACGACTCGGGTCGAACGGGTGGCCGCCGCGGCGCACGCGGTAGCCGACCAGGTGGTGTTGCGACCGCGGTCCTGGCTACTGGCCCGGGCTGCGGAGGCGCCGCACCAGGTGGTGGTCGTCGAGATCGCCGATCGCCTCGTGGTGGCGACCGGTGCCGCGGTGGCAGCCGAAGTACGCCACGGACCGCCGGGGGCCGTCGCCGACGCGGTGATCCGGGCGATCGCGGCGACGGCGCCGGAACCGGGCGCGCCCGTGCTGATCGACGTGCCGCTCGGGCTCGACGGGGCGGGCGAGCTGGCCGGGATGATCGCCGGGCGGTTGCGGGCCGGGGCAGACCGGCGCGTCCTGGTGGTCGACGACGCCCGGCTGCGCCGGCTCGCCACCGCCGGCGCCGACGACGAGCCGCCACCCCCCGACAGCCCTGGCCCCCGGCGCCGCCGGGCACGTATTTTGCGGGCATTCTTGCCGGCATTCCTGCTGGCGTTGCCGGTCGCGGCCGCAATCGGCGTGCGTCCGGTGGGCCGACCCGGCGCCCCGGTCCCGGACCCGATGCCGACGACGTTTCTGGTGGAGGGCCGCGTCGCCGTGGAGGTGCCGGCGCAGTGGCTGGTCCAGCGGGTGACCGCCGGGCCCGGGTCGGCGCGAGTGCAGGTCAGCTCCCCGTCGGACCCGCAGGTGGCGCTGCACGTGACGCAGTCGCCGGTGACCGATCAGACTCTGGCCGGGGCCGCCGAGTCGCTGAAGCAGGCGATCGACGCCGAGCCGGCCGGGGTGTTCGTCGACTTCAACCCGGCCGGTTCCAGCGCCGGCCGGCCGGCGGTCACCTACCGCGAGGTGCGCGCCGGTCACGACATCCGCTGGGCCGTGGTGGTGGACCGGGCGGTGCGGATCGCCATCGGGTGTCAGGCCCCGCCCGGCGGCGGCGACGCGGTTCGTGACGCGTGCGCACGGGCGGTGCGGTCGGCCCACGCTCTCGGCTGAGCGTCGGCGGGAACCAGACGACGATCACCGCGGTCGTAATGACATGACCAACACCTTGAGCACCGACTTCGACCTGATGCGTTCGGTGGCGGCGGCCACCGACAGCCGCAACGCGGAGATCCGGGCGATGCTGCAGAGCTTCATCGGCCGCATGAGCAGCGTGCCGCACACGGTGTGGGGCGGTGCGGCGGCCACCCGCTTCCGGGAAGTGATGGATCGCTGGACTGCCGAATCGGTGAAACTGCATCAGGCGCTGCACTCCATTGCGCAGACCATTCGCCTCAACGAGGCCGCGTTGCGGGAAGCGGCCGACGACCACGCGCACCACATCAGCGCGGCCGGTCGCCACCTGTGAGCGGCGGCGATCCCCGATGGAGCCCGTGCTGTCGTACAACTTCGGTGCAATCGAGTCCGCCGTCCGCCAGGACATCCACACCACATCGGCCCGATTCAACGCCGCGCTGCAGGAGCTGCGGTCGCAGATCGCGCCGTTGGGGGAGCTGTGGACACGCGAAGCCGCCGCCGCCTACCGCGTCGAGCAGCTGAGGTGGCAGCACGCAGCGGCGGCGCTCAACGAGATCCTGGTGAATCTGGGAAATGCCGTAGCCGACGGCGCCGCCGAGGTCGCCGCCGCCGATCGCCGCGCCGCAGCGACCTGGGGGCGGTAGCGACCCGACCACGAACTCTGCGCGGTCCCGGCGAGGGGAGAGACGTCGGGACCGCGCAGCTCTGCGCCCGACGGACGGTCTGTGCGCCGAGACCGGGGGCGACCCCCGGACACCGATAGGTCACAATGCTTCTGTCCGGGCGCGGCCGGCTCTGTCGTCGTTGCCGCCGCGAGGTGGGAGAGTCGACTTGCTACGTTACCTGCGCCTGTACCGGGTGATCACCAAGACGTTCGGGTTGTGGTTGCGACCGCTGGGCGCGTTCGCCCTGCTCCAGGTGCGCCAGGCCATCTCGGCGACGACCCTGGGGCTCGATCACCTGATCTACCCCCGCCACCGGGGGCAGGCGATCGACCGGCCGATCTTCATCATCGGCAATCCGCGCAGCGGCACCACGTTTTTGCACCGGCTGCTGCTGGGAGCGGGCGGGATGGCCGCCTTCGAGCTCTGGGAGATGCTCTTCCCGGCTATCACCGCGCGCAAGCTGCTCGGTCACGTCGTTCCCCGCTTCGACCGGCTCTCACCGGCGCGCTACCACCCGTCGGATGTTCACGACACCAGCCTGCGTGGTATCGAAACCGACGACGTGCTGTGGTTCTTCCGCACGCTCGACGGCCCATTCGCCTGGGCGTACTTCCTGGCCTGGCAAGACAGCTGGGGCAGCCAGCTGGCGCGGCGCGAATTCGGGATCGACGGCGTGACCGTGCGCGCCGAGGAGCGTTTCTTCGGTTATCACGAAGCGTGCTGGCGACGAAACCTGACGTACAAAGACTGCGGCCGCATCGTGGTGAAGTCGAGCATGCTGACGTTTCGTCTCGACGCGCTGCTGCGGCGTTATCCCGATTGCAAGCTGGTGTATGTCATTCGCGATCCGGTCGAGGTCATCCCGTCCGGAATGTCGCTGTTGGCCAGCGTGCTCGAGAACGCCTACGACATTTGGCACCGGACCCGCGAGCAGGACCAGCGGCGCTGGCGCGACAACCTCTATGCGGCCTCGTGCGACATGCTCCGCTCGTTCCACGCGGCGTACACAGCCGGCGGCATCCCCGAGCGCAACCTCTGCGTGGTGCGCTACGAGGATCTGCTCGCCGACCTCGAGCCGACCATCGCGCGGATCCTCGATTTCATCGAGGTCGAGCCCACCGAGGCCTTCCGCCAGGAGGTGCGGGCGCAGGCGGAGCGACAACGCGGGTACACCAGCCGCCACGAGCACTCCCCCGAGCAGTTCGGGCTCGACCCCGGACGCATCCGAAGCGACCTCGCGTTCGTCTACGACACGTTCGGAGTCTCCCGTGACTGATTGTCTTCCCGCCCGGCATTTGGGTCACGGGCGTTTTGACCTGCGTGGATGCCCGCCGGTAAGGTGGTCGCTTGGCGCGTGCGGTACGCCGGAGCCCGGGTCAATGTCGGTCGCCGGGAACATCTCCCCCGTCGACGCCTGACCGGCCCCCGGCCCGCCCGGGATCCACTCCGAGAGGAAACGAGGTACGCGCTGTGCCCACATACACGCCCAAGGCGGGTGACATCACGCGTGCGTGGTATGTCATCGACGCCACAGACGTGGTGCTTGGCCGCCTGGCCGTCACGGCAGCCACGCTGCTGCGCGGCAAGCACAAGCCGACGTTCACGCCCAACACCGACGTCGGTGATTTCGTCATCGTCGTCAACGCCGACAAGGTCGCCATCGGCGGCGGCAAGCTGCAGAACAAACTGGTCTACCGCCACTCGGGGTATCCCGGCGGTCTGCGTCAGCAGACGATCGGCGACCTCCTGCAACGCCACCCCGAGCGGGTCGTCGAGAAGGCGATCGTCGGCATGCTCCCCAAGAACAGACTCGGTCGTGCGCTCAGGCGCAAGTTGCGCGTCTACGCGGGACCCGAGCATCCGCACGCGGCCCAGCAGCCGATCGGCTACGAGATCAAGCAGGTGACGCAATGACAGAAACCGCAGCGAGCGCGGCCACCGAGGCGACGACCACCCAGACGGCGGCGGCGCCCGGCGAGCGGGCGGACTCGTTCGTGCTCGAGCGACCGATCCAGACCGTCGGCCGCCGCAAGGAGGCCGTCGTGCGGGTACGGCTGGTACCCGGCACCGGCAAGTTCGACCTCGACGGCCGCAGCCTCGAGGACTACTTCCCCAACAAGGTGCACCAGCAGCTGATCAAGGCCCCGCTGGTCACCGTCGACCGGCTGGAAAGCTTCGACATCTACGCCCACCTCGACGGGGGCGGACCGTCCGGTCAGGCCGGTGCCCTGCGGTTGGCGCTGGCCCGGGCCTTGATCCTGGTCTCGCCTGAGGACCGGCCCGTGCTGAAGAAGGCCGGTTTCCTCACCCGCGATCCGCGCTCCACCGAGCGTAAGAAGTACGGCCTGAAGAAGGCCCGCAAAGCACCGCAGTACAGCAAGCGCTGACCGGGCGTCAGTCACTTTCTGGCGGCGAGCGCGCATCGGTGTCCGCGTTGTGCGGCGTGTCGGCGGACAGACACACACACTCGCGGCAAAAAAGAGAGGTGCAGATGGGTCGACTGTTCGGCACCGACGGTGTCCGCGGCGTGGCCAACCGGGAGCTGACCGCCGAGCTCGCGCTGGCTCTGGGCGCCGCGGCGGCCCGGCAGCTGACCGGCCCGCGGGGCGGGCGCCGCCATGTCGCGGTGGTCGGCCGCGATCCGCGGGCCAGCGGCGAGATGCTGGAGGCCGCCGTGATCGCCGGGTTGACCAGCGAGGGTGTCGACGCACTGCGCGTCGGGGTGCTGCCGACCCCGGCGGTGGCCCATCTGACCGGCGCCTACGAGGCCGACTTCGGCGTGATGATCTCAGCGTCGCACAACCCGATGCCGGACAACGGCATCAAGATCTTCGGGCCGGGCGGGCGCAAACTCGACGACGCGGCCGAGGACCGGATCGAGGAGCTGGTCGCGGCCGGTCCGGGGCTGCGTCCGGTCGGTGCGGCAGTCGGGCGGGTCGTCGACGCCCCGGATGCGCTGGACCGTTACCTGCGCCAGCTCAGCAGGGCCGCGGCGGTCCGGCTGGACGGGCTGACGGTGGTCGTCGACTGTGCGCACGGGGCGGCGTCGGAGGCGGCACCGCGCGCTTACCGCGCGGCGGGCGCCCGCGTGATCGCGATCAACGCCGAACCCGACGGGCTCAACATCAACGACGGCTGCGGGTCGACGCAACTGGAGGCGCTGTGCGCGGCGGTGGTGGTCCATGGCGCCGACCTGGGTCTGGCGCACGACGGCGATGCAGACCGGTGCCTGGCGGTCGACGCCGCCGGCCGGATCGTCGACGGCGACCACATCATGGCGGTGCTGGCGCTGGCGATGCAGGAGGCCGGCGAACTGGCCGCCAACACCCTGGTCACCACCGTGATGAGCAACCTGGGGCTGCATCTGGCCATGCGCGCGGCCGGAGTGACCGTCCGCACCACCGGAGTCGGCGACCGCTACGTCAGCGAAGAGCTGCGGACCGGGCGGTACAGCCTCGGCGGCGAGCAGTCCGGGCATATCGTGCTGCCCGCGCTGGCCACCACCGGCGACGGCATCCTCACCGGGTTGCGGCTGATGTCGCGGATGGCGCAGACCGGCTCGTCGCTGGCGGAGCTGGCCTCGGCGATGCGCACGGTGCCGCAGGTCCTCATCAACATCGAGGTCGCCGACAAGGCCGCCGCCGCCGCGGCACCGGCAGTGCAGGCGGCGGTGCGGGAGGCCCAGGCCGAGCTCGGCGACTCCGGGCGAATCCTGGTGCGCCCCTCGGGGACCGAACAGCTTATCCGGATCATGGTGGAAGCATTGGACGAAGCCGTCGCCCGTCGGCTCGCCGCCACCGTCGCGGAGCAGGTGCGCACCGCGCACTGACCGACTCGGAACCGGACACCGGCGTGAACCGTCCAAACCGGTATGGGACAGGCAGACACCACCCGGTTCACCGGTGCGGCGGTCGACATCGCGGCGGTGCGCACGGTCGCGAACCGATTCGACGCCGCCGCGCAGGCCCTGAGCGAGGTGGCGCGCATCCGGCTGGGCGGGCTGGCATTCGGCGGGACCGCCGCCGGGCGGGCACACCTGGCGCGCGGGGCCGCGTTGCGCGCCGGGTTGGGCCGGCTGGCCGGCGAAATGACCGAGTGGGGGCGCGCGGCCGCGGCTATAGCGACCCCCCAGCGGGGGGGGGCCCAGAGGTAAGCCGCGGCG
>NZ_VYIK01000259.1 GCF_008709575.1 Mycobacterium sp. | reverse complement strand
CTGGACGTCCAGTGAGTTCAACACCGCGCCGGCCCCGGTCTGGATGCCGCAGCCAAGCGGCCCCACGAGCTCGACCGGGGTGCCCGGCAGGAGCTTGACCACGTTGCGTTCGTGAGCCAGCGCGTGCGTCGCCAACGATGACTGGCCGAAGAAGTTCGCTCCCAATTTGGTGCCGGCAGAGGCCAGCCCGGAGGATCCGTCACAGCGCACCCCGCCGAAGTTGTATTCGAGGAAGTTGTGGCAGTACGCCGGTTCCCCCTTCGCGCAACGGGGGCACGTGCCGCAGCTGTTGAAGCTGATCGCGACGTGATCACCAACGGCGACCGCCGTCACGTCCGCACCGACGGTCACCACAGTTCCGCTGCCCTCATGGCCCAGGACGCCGGGTAAGGGAAACGGCAGGTGCCCTTCCTTGACCGCGATGTCGGTGTGGCAGATGCCGACCCCGGCGATCTGCACCACCACTTCATCGGGTGCCGGGCCTTGAAGCTCGACCTCGGTGAGGGTGAATGGCGCGCCCACCTCCTTAACCACCGCGGCTGAGATTTGCATTCGTTGCCCCCTTATCTTTTCTCTTCTGCGGCGTTTGGTCTGGTGCGGTGCTGCCTGCGCTTCCCGGCGGACCCGACAAATGTCGTGGTCCACTACGCTGACCTCAGTGCAGCGAGTGTGGCCGAACGACCCGCGCCGCCGCGTCACCACATTGGGCGGTTCTCGACCCCGCAGAAGAGGTATTTCGCCCCCTACACTCCGAGGTGCCTCAGCTAAAAGTGAGCGCGAAGCGGTGGTTGGTGCCTCACGCATG
>NZ_VYIK01000258.1 GCF_008709575.1 Mycobacterium sp. | reverse complement strand
AACGTGGTGGCCAGGGGCGGGATCGAACCGCCGACCTTCCGCTTTTCAGGCGGACAGGATAGCCGCTGACCTGCGGTTTATTTGATTCTGTGCGTCGTATGCGCCGCATTGAGCTGCGCTGACGTATTCAGTCTGTCCGGCGAACGGACATAAACCGGACACGGTGCTTGCACTCCCTATCAGGCGTTTCCGTGCTGCCGCGTGCTGTGTGGGCAGCCTCGGAGGCGCCGGGGAGCAGGCATCCCGGTGCTCAACATCGCATCGTCAACCGCGCGCACGACGAGCACGACGGCTGAACGGCCCACTGCTTGGCCAGCCACAACCGGTACGGCCAGTCAGAACACGGCCGGAGCGGCGGACGCCGGTAGACCGCGAGTGCCCGCGGCCGCCACGGCCGCAGGGCGCGAGAGCGACAGCGGTCGATCGGACGGCGGGAGCCGCGTAGGCCGTGTTCCGGCTGGGACCAACGGGCTTGTTATATGTGCCAAAAGTGTCCGCGACACCGTCGACGGCAATGTTGATCCGCAGCTCTCGGCGGTGGATGCCCTGGGGCTGCGGTTCCCAAGCCCCGAGCTGGTCGCCTCGGCGGCAGCGCTGTTTGAGCCCGCGGCACCGTGGGCACACGGGCGCGACCGGTTGGCCGTGGAACCCGAGTCCGGCCGATTCCGGATCACGATCGGCCCCGGTGTTGTGCGTCTGAGTTGGACGAATCCCGTTCGCGCAGAGAAGACATCCGAGCGGGCTGTCAAACACCACCGCCTTGACGTTGCGACCGACATCGACCGCATCACGGCGAACCGCGACAGA
>NZ_VYIK01000257.1 GCF_008709575.1 Mycobacterium sp. | reverse complement strand
CACAGTTCCGGTGTGGATCCGCGATGAGTGGGGAGTAACCGAGGGCAAAGTTCGCGAGGCGGCCGCCGCCGTCGGCACTGAAAGCCCGATCGTGTTCGTGCTTCTACCGAAGATCGAAGCCGAGGCCATCGCCGACACACTCGCCAGCTACGCCGCCGCGACCGACACAGTCAGCCAACGCCCTGAACCGCAAACAGAGGAGGGTCGTCAGGCTAAACAGGGTATGCAATCAAGGGTTCTCGAAGGCCAGCAACGGCTGGAGAACCTGTTCGCTACTGTGACGGCTAAGGCGCGGGTCTTTCAGGGCGGCGGCAACGAGCTCACCACCAGTTCCCTGCGAGATGGCGTCGAAGCGGCAAGCAACCACGCTTTGGATCGCCTGTTCCCGAAATTTCACGCGGCTGATGACGCTGGGTGGAGCAAGGTCATCACCAAGGCGCGCGACGGTGCACCCGACGCGCTTTCGATAGTCGGCTGGCAAGGCGAAGTGTCCGCCAACCCAGTTTGCAAGGAAGTCCTTGCTCGTACCTCCGGGTCGGGCACCAAGGGCGGCGAACTCCAGCACGATCTTGGCGACGCGCCGTTCGGCTGGCCCAAAGACGCCGTCGACGGCGCGCTACTTGCGTTATTGGCCAGCGGCAACATTCGCGCCGAACGCGACGCCCACCCTGTTGATGGACCTAAGGAGCTCCCTGCCACCCAGATCGGTAAAGCAACGTTTTTTAAAGAAGACGAGCCACCAACTACACTAGACCTTCAGTAAGCGTGTCGGCAGGGTAGAAATAGGCAAAGGCCTTATCCTGGTTGG
>NZ_VYIK01000256.1 GCF_008709575.1 Mycobacterium sp. | reverse complement strand
CCATGGCTGCGGGGTCGACCTCGGAGTGGTCTTCGGCGGCGACCGCCGTGACAGCGTCGAGGTCGGCCGGGACACGGATCCTGCCGTCGTCTGTCATGCGTGGCCTTAAGTTCGTAGGTGCAGTTACTTCGTGTTGTTACGTTGTGCTGTGACCCGGGTCGGGTGAGGCTGTCATGTGTGTTGCCGGCCTGGTGGTGCGGCTTGAGAGGACTGGCCACCTGGCCTGCCTGGACTTCCTCGGGCCGCTGATTGAGATCTGCGATGTGATCGCTTGTTTAAGGAAATGCCGGCGGGGTCGTCCGTGGGGATTGTGTTGGCAGACAATCGAAAAGAGGTTTGATGGCAGTAGGTCAGATATGGGCTGGTGTGGTGATGTACATGTCCGCACTGACCGCCGTCCGCTGCAACCCGGCTTCCCGAGCCTCCTACCAGCGCAAACGAGACCAAGGCAAACGACCGATCCCGGCAACTATCTGCCTGGCCCGACGCCGCACCAACGTCCTCTACGCACTCATCCGCGACAACCGCACCTGGCAACCCGACTCACCCCCGATCACCGAATCGGCGGCTTGACTTCTTCATTGAGAGTCCTCTCTTTGTCGGGACGTGGTCTTGCCCAATCGCGAGAGTACGTGCCGGCCCGCCGGTCAGAGTTGTCCACAGTGCGGCTTTTATCCACAGTTGAGGATGTGGACGCCGTCCTGACGACGCTGTAGGCGCCGCCGGACGCTATTCTTCGAATATGTGTTCGAATAGCCGCGAGGAGATAGTCGAGGTTTTCGACGCACTCGAGGCCGACCTGCGCCAGGT
>NZ_VYIK01000255.1 GCF_008709575.1 Mycobacterium sp. | reverse complement strand
CTGGACAGGTGCCGGTAGTCGGACAGCGCGGGACGCACCGGGTCAGCCTATCGGGCGGCGATCCTGCCGCGGCGCCGCCGGTAAACCGGCCGAAATCACAACCCGCTGAGCTCACGCCGGCCGCGGTGTCCGAGCGGCAGCAGCCCGGCGACGACCACGATCAGCCAGACCGCGAATGCGTCCCAGAAGAACACCAACGACACCGTCGATCGCAGATGCAGCTCGTCGGCCATCGCATCGGTAGCCACCGAATACATGCCCAGCGGGAACACCAGCGTCCACGATGCGGTATCCACAGCGTGGCCACCACCCAGGTCACCACGGTCACCGCGCGTACAGCGTCGGCCAGCCCGCCGCAAGCCAGCTGGTGGATGTCGTCGCCGGCCAGCGTGGCGATGGCCAGCGCGCCCATCATGATCCAGGTGTCGGGCTCGAATCCGTCCCGACCCTGCCGCTCGGTGACTGCGCGCCAGAGGATGAGCCGGGTCGACCGTAGAGCACCATCGCCGCCACCCAGGTCCCTACCGCGACCACCAGCCAGAAGTGAAGACCGCTGTACCGCGCCGCCTGAGCGGCCAAAATCGCCAAACCGGACGTACCGAGATCGCCCAGGATCCCGGTCGCCATCACCGCCGAGAAGACATCCGGCGAGAGCCCGATCCGGCTCAGCGAACTCCTCACCCCGCCAGTTCCACGACCAGATGCCGGATGCCGGTGTGCCGGTTGCTGCGGGCCCACTCGACGGGTTCTGCGACCTGCACGCCGCTGAAGCGCGGCAGCAATTCCTCGAAGAGCACCCGCAGTTCCAGCC
>NZ_VYIK01000254.1 GCF_008709575.1 Mycobacterium sp. | reverse complement strand
TCGACGGCAACGGCATGTGGGGAGCGCCGCAGCTGGGCCGGTGGAAATGGCACGATCCGTATGTGCACGCCGCGCTGCTGGTCCAGAACAACAGCCGGTTGTGGGTCTTCAGCCCCCAAACCGTTACCGCCGCCGATCCGGCGGCGATGCTCGGGGCCGCCGACCAGGCCCAGGGCACCAACCTGATGTTCTACACGCAGTACCGCGGAGTCGGCGGCCGCAACGGCCACTTCGACTTTCCGACCAGCGGCGATCACGGCTGGGGAACCTGGGGACCGCAGTTGCGGGCAATGTCGGCAGACCTCGCCAACGCACTACACTAGCAATGGGGTCGATCACCTGACAGGAAAACCCATGGGCGCATGCCATTACCACACCAAGAGTGACCACAGCCGCGCGTTAGCCGCCGCCTCGCTTCCCGCTTTCGTCGCGGCAACCGGAGCGCTCGCGGTGCTGCTTTGTCCTGCGGCGCAGGCTGTTCCGTCGCCAGAGGTGGATTACCTCTACAACGTCGCGGTGCGGCGCCACTATGACTTTCCCGACGGTGACGCCATCGGCTACGGGCGGGGGATCTGCGACAAGGTCAGCAGCGGCCAGAGCTTTGACCAGGTGATGAGCTCCGTGAAAAGAGACGTGATACCCAACGACGAGTTTGCGGCGAACTATCTTGTCTCGTACGCAGTCAGCCTGTTCTGCCCCGAGCAAATCTGGCAGCTGCGGAACTCCGCGGCCGGTTACCAGCCTCCCCCGGGGACCGATATCCCGATCACGGGACTCCAGGGCGACGCGGCTGGGAAGTGACCGCTGCTCTCGTC
>NZ_VYIK01000253.1 GCF_008709575.1 Mycobacterium sp. | reverse complement strand
CGGCGTTGCGCCCCAAATCCCCAGGTCACGAACCCACTACAACGTCACAAGAGCCGGCAGCATTTTGGCCGAACCTAGTGCTCGCACCACTTCTGGACCGCGCCGCTCGGGCTGAAAATCGCTTTCGGGAATCACCACGTCGTTGGGGCTGAGCGCCTGGGTGCCGGCGATTCTCACCCGAACCACTTTCAATCCGACCGATGCGTAGAACCGATTTCGCATGACATCCTCGGCGACTTTCTCTGGGGACCCGTGCCAGTGCGCGGGATCGACCTCGACGACGGCAAAGGGCTTGTGCCAAAGCGGCCTCGCAAGTGACACTTAAACCCGTCAGCGCAGCTACCAGCCAAACAGTTGCTCACCAGTTAACGCCTCTTGAATTGTCACAAATTCGCCAAGCCCGAGCACGTTTGCAGGGAGTTTACAGAAATCTTAAAGAATGGCCCGCAGAGCTTAAGAATATCAGAATTCAGGGACGCCCTCTCCCGCAGTCGCGGATACAGTCACTTATCCGAACAACGACGAGTTTCGGTACGATAATTCAAAATTTCTCGGACGAGCTTCACAAAGTTGCTGAAGGCGGCACGTCGAAATCAGTTGTAACTTAGTGACTCAAGCTGGGGCATAGGATCTCTGCGGTCGAGTCAGAAACACCTCAGTGGTCGCCACTGGATACACCAATGACTCGTGGGCCGCGGCCGGGATAAGGAGCAGCGACGGGACACGTGAAACGTTTTGGGCGGCTCGGGGGGCTTACAGTGGGGCTAGTTTTCCAGGCGCTGTGCGCCGCCGTGGGATAAGAAAATGGGCCCACCG
>NZ_VYIK01000252.1 GCF_008709575.1 Mycobacterium sp. | reverse complement strand
AACGCACCGCGCGGCTGATCGCCGAGTTCGAGGCCGCCCCGCGCCCTTAGCCGCGGCTGGACGGTATGGGATCCTTGGGTCGGGCGTGTGTCGACTTCCGCGCATCCCGTCGTTTCGGCTGCGCAACAAACACCGCAACGGCGGCCAGCAATGCCGGCGCTACTCGCGATCGTTCAACGCTGTCTTGGCAACGCGATGAGTGGTCTCGTCGTCCGGCGACGACGAGACCCGAGTGCGCCTGCCCGTCAGTCGAGCGTGCGGTACTGCAGCGCGCCCGATGGACACCGTCCGATCTGGGCCGCCACCTCATCGGCGGACGCGCCGTCAGGATTGATCCACGGGTCCTTGGTGATGTCGAAGACCCCGGGCAGACCCCTGACACACTCACCCGCATGGATGCATACCTCGTCGTCGTAGGTGACTTCGATCTTGCTTCCGCGGTATGTGTTCATTGCCATGGTGCAGATCTTTTCATGTGGCCAGCCGCTCTCCGGCCGGCCCCGACTGCCTCGTCACCGTCGAGGGCGGCCGCCAGGATCCCGGCCATCCGGCGTCGGTCATCTGCTCGGCCTCGGCGTACCAGTCCTTCTTGTCCGCGCCTCCTTCTTGTCCACGCCGTCGGCGAACAGCTCGGACCAGCCGAACGGTCGGCGTAGCTGGCGGCGACGCTTTCGGCGAAGGCTCCGACCAAATTCATTGGGATGTCTCACGTGATTCTCAGCGAATGCGCGATGGACACGCCGCATGGGCTCTGCTACAACAACGTTAACTGCACTGTGCTGCAGCGTCTGTCTTCAGGCACGTAGGGCGGACATCCT
>NZ_VYIK01000251.1 GCF_008709575.1 Mycobacterium sp. | reverse complement strand
CAAACTCGGTGGAGCTAAGGGGATTCGAACCCCTGACCTACTCGATGCGAACGAGTGTCGGAAACTGGTTATTCCAGCTCAGGAGCTGATTAGGGCAGCTAGAGGCCGAGGGTTGTCCAGGCATTTCGTGAGATTTGGCTCCGTTCTGCGGGATCGCTGCGGGATCTGTGGCACGTTGTCTCGCCGGCCCCGTCGTGGTTCGGCTGACCTCGACGTCTACCACGCGGTAACCAACCGCGACCACGACCACGGTTGACTATGGTCACGGTGTTTGCTGGATGCTCGCGGAAACATTTTCTGTATCGTTCGCTGTATCGCCAAGACCGAAAATCCGTATCACAGTCCGTATCGCCTGTTGTATCGCCTGCTGCACCGCCTCTGCTGGATCAACCCCTGTATCGCCGCGCGGGCCTCGTGGGTGTTTCAAAAACACTGTGGTGAAGCTAGTTTTTACGAGAATGAGCCACCGGTCCGGCGCCGAGTCCGCACAAGCAGTTCTGTATCGCGGTTCGGTATCGCGATGTGTATCGCGAAAGGTCGGGCGTTTTCGGGTCTTCACGCCGCGCTGACCGCAAAAAGCGTATCGCGATCGCCGGTGCGGTCGACTTGGGAATTTGTTTGCTGGCCTCAGCCGTGAAGGGGTCGTTACGAGCATTCCGGCCCGCCGATCAACCCGGTCAGCTAACCTCGGTCGTGGATTTGCGGTACCCGCGTCCCGGGTTCGAGCAGCCGTCAGTGGTGGTTGCGCCACGGGTCGGCACGACGAATGAGACATCCTCTGTCAACGTCACGCGGCAGGTCGTGTGTTGTGCCGGTTGCG
>NZ_VYIK01000250.1 GCF_008709575.1 Mycobacterium sp. | reverse complement strand
ACGGCGGCCCCGGCGGCCACGGCGGCACCGCCGGCATCGGCGCTCCCGGCGGAACCGGCGGCAGCGGCGTCAGCACCGGCGCCACCGGAGCCACCGGCGCGTCCGGCCACCCGGGCACCAGCGGCAGCGCCGGCCCCGGCCCGCAAGGCTGACCCGCATCGACACCACCGACTGCACATCCTGCCGACTTGCCGCGAAAGTGCAACAGCCCGTGCACTCGGGAAACGCGTCGCGCAATGCACTTTCGCGGGACCGAGATCAATCCGCCCGGTAGCGGGGGAACACCGCAGTGGGCGTCGGCAGCCGGGTGCCGGGCGCCAGCCGCGCACCAATCGCTGCGAACGTGCGGTGATCGTGCGGCTGGCCGAGCAGGTCGAGCAGGTTACCCGCCGACTTCGGCATTACCGGTGTAATCAGCAGGGCCGCGATCCGCACCACCTCACACGTCACATAGAGCACAGTGCGCAGGCGGGACCGGTCAGCGGCGGACTCGCTTTTGGCCAGCACCCACGGCTGCTGTGCGGAGAAGTACTTGTTCGCCGCGCCCAGCATGAGCCAGATGGCCTCCAGGGCCAAGTGCATCGCCTGCCCGTCGAAATCGGCGCGCACCCGGTCCAGCAGGCCGTCGGCCGACGCCAGCAGTTCGCTATCTTCGGCGCTGAATTCACCGGGCTCCGGGACGATTCCGTCGAGATTTTTGGCCACCATCGACAGCGATCGCTGAGCCAGGTTACCCAGTTCGTTGGCCAGGTCGGTGTTGATCCGGGTGATGATCGCCTCGTCGCTGTAGCTGCCGTCCTGGCCGAACGGGACCTCGCGCAG
>NZ_VYIK01000024.1 GCF_008709575.1 Mycobacterium sp. | reverse complement strand
CCGCCGATGCTCATTCGTTACAATTATGTAACGAATTAATGGCGCGGCACACTAGGACGGAAACGACGCTAGGCGACTGCGGCGGCCGGCGGGAACCGTGTTGACGCTTTCTTTACGCAGTGCGCCTTCGCTGCACGGTCGTGCGCAGGGTCGAGCGGAAGATGCTCAGCCGGGCAGCTCGATCGTCGGAAGGCGCACCCGGAAGACGGTCCGTCCGTCGGCGGATTCCGCGGCAACCGAACCGCCGTGCGCGGTGACGATCGAGGCGACGATCGCCAGACCCAACCCGTTGCCGGTGCCGTCGGAGCGGGACCGATCGCCGCGCACGAACCGCTCGAACAGGTGCGGCAGGAGCTCCGGGTCGATGGCGGGCCCGTCGTTGGCGACGGTCAACTCCGCGTAGTCGGCGTGGCCGTCGAGCCGGTGGCGCGCCACCGTCGTCGTCACCGTCACGCCCGCGGGGGTGTGCACGTGCGCGTTGCGCAGCAGGTTGCTGACCAGTTGGTGCAGTCGGTCGCGGTCACCGCGCACCCACACCGGCTCGTCGGGCAGGTGGGTGAGCCAGCGGTGCGTGGGTGCGGCCACCGCGGCGTCGTTCACCGCGTCGATGATCACGTCACCGACATCGACGTCTTCGGACTGCAGGTCCTGGCCCTCGCCTAACCGCGACAGCAACAGCAGTTCGTCGACCAGTGCGGTCATTCGCTGTGCTTCGGACTCGATGCGGGCCAGCGCGTACTCGGTGGTCGGCGGCAGCGCCGAGCTGTCCTGGCGGGTGAGTTCGGCATAACCCTGGATCGCGGCCAGCGGGGTGCGCAGCTCGTGGCTGGCGTCGGTGATGAACTGGCGCATCCGGCGGTCGGATTCGGCGCGCTGCGCCAGCGCGCTGTCGACGTTGTCCAGCAAGCGGTTCAGGGTGTGCCCGACGATTCCGACCTCGGTGTCGGGGTCGGTGTCGCCGGGCTGCACCCGGGTCGTGATCCGGTGCTCGTCACCGGTCAGCGACATGGCGGCCACCTCCGCGGCGGTCGCGGCGACGCGGCGCAGCGGGCGCAGCGCATAACTGACGACCGAGACGGTGAGTCCGGCGGTGATCACCAGCGCGGCCGCCAAAAGCACTGTGGCGATGAGTGTTCGGCGGGCGATGGTCCGGTTGGCGAGATCCAGCGAGACCCCCACGACCACGCGGTCAGCCCCGACACCGTGGCTGCCCACCCGGAATGAACCCAGGCTGCCCAGTGTGACCGCGCGTGGCGGGCTGTCGCGCCAGGGTTGTGCCTCGATAGCCGCGACGACATCGGGCGCGGCGGGTCGCGGGGCGTCTTCGAAAAAGACCGCCGAGCCGATCACTTTCCCGTTTTGCAGGACCGCGATGACGTTTCCGGCGTTTTGCCCGGTGAATTCCAGCATCGCCTGCCCGATCGGCCAGCCGGCATGCGCGCTTTCGCCGCTGCGATACCGGGCGTAGGAGTGGGTCAGTGCGTCCAGCGATTCGGCGACTTCCGCGTCGTTCATCGTCGTGACATACCCGCGCAGGCTCAGCACCGAGACCAGACCCACCGCCACCAGCACCACGCAGACAACGGCCGACACGCCCAACACCAGCTGTCGCCGCAGTGATCGGGGATGCCACCACCGGCCCGGGGTCATTCCGGCGGTCGCAGCGAGTACCCGACACCGCGCACGGTGTGGATCATCGGCAGCCGGCCGGCGTCGATCTTCTTGCGCAGATATGAGATATACAGATCGACAATGCTGGTCCGGCCGGCGAAGTCGTAGTTCCAGACCTGGTCGAGGATTTCCGTGCGGGCCAGCGCCCGACGCGGATTGCGCATGAGGAATCGCAGCAGTTCGAACTCCGTGGACGTCAGCGGGATCGGCGTGCCGGCGCGGGTGACTTCGCGGGCGGCGCCGTCGAGGGTGAGGTCGCCGACGGTGAGAATCTCCGCGGGTGGCGGGGCCGACTGGCCGGTACGGCGAAGCAGTCCGCGCAACCGGGCGACGAGTTCTTCGAGACTGAACGGCTTGGTCATGTAGTCGTCTGCGCCTGAGGTCAGGCCCGTCACCCGGTCCATCACCGAGTCCCGCGCGGTGAGAAACAGCGTCGGGGTATCGGCCTGCGACTCCCGCACCCGCGCCAGGATGTGCAGTCCGTCCATGTCGGGCAGCATGATGTCGAGCACCAGCACGTCGGGGCCGAACCGCTCGAACGTGGTGACGGCGTCGCGGCCGTTGTGCGCGACCTCGACCTGCCAGCCCTCGTAGCGCAGCGCCATCGTGACCAGGTTGGTCAGTGCCGGCTCGTCGTCGACCAGCAAAACCCGGATCGGCGATCCGTCGGCCCGGCTGATGCGGGGCAGCCGTCCGAGGATGGCCTGCCGGGGCCGCTGGTCGCGCTGCTGACCCGTGGTTGCCGTCATGTCCCTACATTGTCCCGAATTCCCATGCCCGCTGATGGCATTGCCGCGGCGGCTCATAGCGTTTTCATATTTTACGGCACCGGCCCGGTCCCGTCGCGGCATGCCGGATTTGCGTTTTCTATGCATCCGGTCAACCGGCTTGAGAAGACACGTTCATGCGAAAAATACTGGGCCGCATAGAGGTTCTGTAAAGAGTAAGGAGAGCAATGGATTTCGGTGCGCTGCCACCGGAAGTCAACTCCGGGCGTCTGTATGCCGGGCCGGGTGCCGCGCCGATGCTGGCCGCCGCGGCGGTCTGGGAGACGTTGGCGCTGGAGCTGCAGTCCTCGGCGACCAGTTATGACGCGGTGATCTCCGGGCTGATCGACGGCCCGTGGCAGGGCCCGGCCTCGGCGGCGATGGCCGCTGCGGCCGCACCGTACGTGCAGTGGTTGAGCACGACCGCCGGCAAGATCGAGCAGGTCGCCGGCCAGGCCCGGGCGGCGGCCGGCGCCTACGAAGCCGCGTTGGCGATGACGGTGCCCCCACCGGTGATCGCGGCCAACCGGGCACAGCTGGCCGCCCTGGTAGCGACGAACTTCCTGGGCCAGAACACCCCGGCGATCATGGCCACCGAGGCGCAGTACGGGGAAATGTGGGCCCAGGACGCCGCCGCCATGTACGGCTACGCCGGCCGCTCCGCGGCCGCCGCGACGCTGCCCCCGTTCACCGCGGCGCCGCGCACCACCACCAACCCGGTGGGTCCCACCATGACGGTTCCGCAGATCTTGCAGGGACTGACGCAGCCGGCGCAGTCGACATCGGTCACCGGGATGGCGGTCGGCGGCGCGTCGGCGGCGTCGGCCGCGTCTTCCCCGGCGAGTGCGCTGACGGCGTTGGCTAGCGCGCCGGGCAAGACCGCCGTCAAAAGTGCCACGGCGAGCACGGGTAGCGCCGCAGCCGGCGTAGGGGGCCTGGCGTCGTTCCTGGAGTCGCCGGCCGGTGTGGCGTTCGGCGTGGGAACCGGCGTGGGCGCCGACGCCGGCGGGGTCGCCGCCGACGTGGGTGGACTCGGTATGGATTTCTTCGGGGTCGGGCTGGATTACACGGGCGTGTCGACGCTGTCGGAAGGGGCCGGCGCGGTGCCGGCCCTGGCCGGGTTGGGCGCCGAGGGCCAGGCCTTGGCCTCGCTGACCGGACTGACCGGTCTGACCGGCGCCGGTGCGTCGGTGAGTATGGGCCAGGCGGCGTCGCTGGGTGGCGCGCTGTCGGTGCCGCAGGCCTGGGCGGCCGCGGTGGAGGCGGCGCCGATCAGTCCCGCCGCCGCGATGGCGTTGCCGGCCGCTCATCTCGGCAGCGCCGCGCCGGCCGTGTCGACCGCGGCGCCCGGCACGCCCAGGCTTCCCCTGGTGAGCATGGCCGGGCGTCACGACGACGGCCTGGCCGCGCTCATCGACGCACGCCCCCGGGTGATACCGCACTCGCCGATGGCGGGGTAGATCACCGGGGCCGTCAGTGCTGCGCTATCCGGCCACGACGGGACGGACCATCACGGTGGGCTTGACGCCGTACCGCGGCGCACCGAACCCGAAGCCCGCGCGCCCGCCCGAAGCGACGGCCGGCATACCCGCGGGCACGGCTTCGACTGGGGTGTTCTCGGCGGCGGTGCTCCAGCCGGTGCCGGCCAGCGTCACCGAACCGGTACCCGCCGGGGTCGCCGGCGACCACGCGGCCGGGACCGACAACCCGCCGACCGCGGATGCCTGCCCCGCCGACACCAGGACCGGCGCCGCGCCGACGCCGGTCGTCGCGACCGGGACCGCCGGCGCCGCGGCGTTCGCCAATCCCGTGGTCCCCAAACCTGCCGCCAAACCGTCGACACCGCCGATACCCGCACCGTGGGCGTTGGCCAACCCGACGGCCGTCGTAATACCGGCGAACATGTTCCAGGCCCCGATGTTGCCCAACATGCCGGTGTAGGTTTCGGCTCCGTTCCAGATCCCGATGTTTTCGGTCGAGTTGATGAGTTCCGACAGCAGGCCGGCCGGTGATGCCGCCGCCGACGTTCCGGTCGATCCGGCCAGCGGGGACGCCAGTGCTTGCATGGCGGTGGGCAGGTTGGCGACCAGCTGGGACAGCCCGGTCTGCGTGCCGGCGGTCGACACCGCGGCGGCTTGGCCCGCCAGCCCGGCCGGGTTGGTGGTCGGAGTCGGGGAGGTCAACGGCCGCAACACCCCGGCGCTGGCCGAGGAGCCTGCGTAGCCGTACATGGCGGCGGCGTCCTGGGCCCACATTTCGGCGTAGTGCGCCTCGGTGGCCGCGATGGCGGGCGTGTTCTGGCCCAGAAAGTTGGTCGCGACCAGCGCAGCCAGCTGGGCTCGGTTGGCGGCGATCACCGGCGGCGGCACGGTCATGGCAAACGCCGCCTCGAACGCCCCCGCCGACGCGGCGGCCTGCGCGGCGGCCTGCTCGGCGGCGGTGGCGGTGCAATTCAGCCAGGCCAGATAGGGGGCGGCCGCGGCGGCCATCGCCGCCGACGCCGGACCCAGCCACTCCTCGCCGCTGAGCGTGGAAATCACCGACTCGTAGGCGCTGGCCGCCGAACTCAATTCCGCGCCGAGGCTGTTCCACGCCGACGCGGCGGCCATCATCGGCGCCGAGCCCGGTCCGGTGTACATGAGCGCCGAGTTTACTTCCGGGGGCAATGCTCCGAAGTCCATCATGGTCAATCCTCCAATAGTTAATCGTCTGCGGGCGAATAGGATTCAGGCGCTACACGACGCTGGGCCGCGGCATCACGGTCGGTTTGACGCCGTAGCGCGGCGCCCCGAAGCCGGCGGTCTTTCCGGCCGTGGCCACCGACGGCAGGCCGGTCGGGAGGGTGTTCACCGGGGTGCTGTGCGGGGCCGCGGCGCTCCAGCCCGCCGACGTCGCCGGTATGGAGCCGGCCGCCGGGCCGCCGGCCGCAGCCCAGCTGGGCGGCACCGACAGAGCTCCGATCGAGGGTGCCTGGCCCAGGCCGGCTACCACCGGCGCACCAGCGGCGCCGCCCGCAGCGGCCGGCGCCGCGGCACCGGCCAGCCAGGTCTCCGGGATGCCGGCGGTGGTCAGTGTGCCCGGAGCCAGGAAGCCGGCGCTTCCCAGCTGCAGCAGGTCGGAGGCGGCGGAGCCGAAATTGCTCAGCTGCATGATTCCGACGATGCCGCTGTTGCTCGCCGCGCCGGGCACCAGTTCGTATGCCCCCTGGCCCGTCAGCAAACTGATGAGCCCCAGCCCGGACCCCGACGATCCGGCCGCCGTCGAGTTGGCGGCCTCGGTAGCGCCGTACGAATTCGCGCTGGTTGTCAGGGTGTGCACGAACATCTCGTGGATGGCCGCCGCCTGGGCGCTGATGTGTTGGTAGAGGGTGCCGTAGGCGGAAAACTGCGTCGCCTGCAGTGCCGACACCGCGTCGGCGGCCGCGGGGACCACACCGGTGGTCGGGGGTGCCGCCGCCGCGTTCTCGGCGCCGAGCGCCGAGCCGATTCCCGCCAGCTTGCCGGCCGCCGCGGTCAACGCCTCAGGTGCCGTGGTGACGAAAGACATGACTTCTCCCCTCAAAAAAGGCCGGCCCGCCAAGGGTCGGCTAGTGACTTGGGCAGGGACCTAGCAGGGACTTGGGCAGGGCACTACCGAGTCACCCTCCACAGTTGCCCGTACGGAAGGTTAGTGTGAGAAGTCGTTAACGTTTTCCTAACGCCCACCAGCGTGTTTTTAACGCTTTGCCGACATCGGCGTCGTGCGGCGTCAGGCGGCTGACGCCGAACCGATACCCGCCCAGGCTGCCGGCGGCGGCCGTCGCGCCGCAGGAGGTGTGGCCACCGAAGACGCCCCGGGAGGCTTATCAGAGATGCCAACTCCACCTGGTGAAAGTTCCTTAACGGCTTGTTAATTGATGGGCGGTAAGACTTGACGCGGCGACCGTGGACACATTGCTGTCATTGTTGCCGTCGTTGTCCACGCGCCGCGCGACACCGTGCGGCGCGACGAGCAAACGGCGGCGAACCGGTCCTGCCGTGTCGACTCCGGCGGTTGCGCGTTACATTCGCCGCCGAGCCCCCATAGCCCAATCGGCAGAGGCAGCGGACTTAAAATCCGTCCAGTGTCGGTTCGAATCCGACTGGGGGCACGCGACCCGGTGCCGGAGTCCGGACATGCGGGCAAGACGTTTGACGCCGGCCGGCCGTGACCAGCGCGCGGCGGGGTCGTGGTGGGCGGGGCGGGCAGCATCTCTGAAGCGCGCCGCCGGGGAATCCCGGCAGCGCAATTTCTGTGATGTCGGCTACAACGCGCGGAAAACGTCGCCTTTTCGACGTAGGTTCGAATGTTGAACTCGCGCAGACCAGCGCCGTCGCGACCAGGTGGGCATAGCGGCGCGCCTAGTCGGTATGCGTGCCCGATGCTCGGGGTGATGACCGAAAGCGCAGGTACCGCCGTGGGCGATGTCAGCTACTCTGCAGTGGCTCGAATCGGGGTACGCCCGGGTGCCGTCAGCGGGATAGCCGTGACGCCGCACGGGGGCACGCTGATGGTCACGCAGCACGCCGACGACAGCGTCTCGTCGCTCGACACCGACACGTGCACGCGCAGCTGGACCCTCGCCGGAGTCGGCGAACCGTTCGCCATCGCGATCGCCGGCGCCCGGGCCTATGTCAGCACGGTGTCGGCGGCCTATGACTCGATCCTGGTGATCGACACCGGCACCGACCGGGTGATCGGGGATTACCCGGTGGCGCACAGCGTCCGCGATCTCGCGGCGAGCCCGGACGGCCGGTACGTCTACGCCTGCCGTGCCGCGGCTCTCGGAGCCGACGTTGCCGTGATCGACACCGCCGCCGAACGCGTCGACGCGATAAGTCTGACGGCCGGCGGGGCAGAGCCCGGAGCCATTCCGGACTGTGTGCGGGTGAGCCCGGACGGGTCCCGGCTTTACGTCGCGGTCCAGTGGCCCACCGGTGCGGAGCTCACCGTGATCGACACCAACCGGTACCGCGCGCTCGGCACGATCGCGATCGGCCCCCCGATCCGCGACGTCGCGCTCAGCCCGCACGGCGACCGGGCTTACGTGCTCGGTTGCGGCACCGACCTCGGCGCGGTGGTCCACGTCGTCGACACCGGCAGCGGCGCGGTGATCGGCACCGCCAAGATCAGCGACGTGGGCGGTCTTGTCACCCAGCTCACGCTGAGCCGTGACGGCGAGCGGGCCTACCTCGTCGACGACGAGAGCGTCCTCGTCCTGAGCACGCACAGTCTCGGCGTCGTCGACGCCATCGCTGTCGCGGACCACCCCTCGTGCGTAGTCGAAAGCCCCGCCGGTGACTACCTCTACGTCGCCGACTACGCCGGCACCGTCAACGTGCTGGCGATCAGCTGTACCACCACCGCGGCCCCGCTGCCCGAGGAGGCCGAGGTCGCCCTGCTTGAGCTGCTGCAGGGGCAGCCCGCCCTGATCTGACCGGCGGGTGAACCGGCGCGTGCCGGGAAACATAAGCTGTACGTCGATGCTCAGCACCATGCAGGACTACCCGTTGACGATCGCGTCGATACTGCGGTACGCATGCGGCGTCCACGGAGCCCGCCGTGTCACCACCGCGACCGGTACCGGTTACCGCAGCTGCAGTTACGCAGAACTGGGTCGGGAGGCCGCGCAGCTGGCGAACGCGCTGCGGCGCCTGGGCATCACCGGCGACCAGCGGGTCGCCACCTTCATGTGGAACAACCAAGAGCACTTGGTGGGCTACCTGGCGATCCCGGCGATGGGAGCGGTGCTGCACACCCTCAACATCCGGTTGTTCGCCGACCAGATCGTCTATGTCGCCAACGAAGCCGAAGACCGGGTCGTGCTGGTCGACGCGTCGTTGGCCACACTGCTGGCGCCGATACTGGGCCGGCTGGCCACCGTAGAGACCGTGATCGTCGTCGGAGAGGGTCCCGAAGAGGCTGTTGCCGCCCTGCAGGAGTCGGGCAAGACCGTGGTGCGCTACCGCGACGTGATCGCCGCCGAGTCGACCGAGTTCGGCTGGCCCGACGTCGACGAGAACTCCGCGGCGGCCATGTGCTACACCAGCGGCACTACCGGCAACCCCAAAGGGGTCGTCTACAGCCACCGGTCCAGTTATCTGCACACGATGGCGACCTGCACCAGCAACGGGATCGGGGTCGGTTCCGGCGACTGTGTTCTGCCGGTGGTGCCGATGTTCCACGCCAACGCCTGGGGATTGCCGTATGCGGCACTGATGGCCGGCGCCGACCTGGTGCTGCCGGATCGCCACCTCGATGCGGGGTCGCTGGTCGCCATGATCGAGACGGTGCGCCCGACCGTGGCCGGAGCGGTGCCGACGATCTGGAACGACGTGCTGCACTACCTGGAGCGAGAACCCGCCCATGACCTGTCGTCGCTGCGGCTGGTCGCCTGCGGCGGCTCGGCTGTCCCGGTTTCGTTGATGCGCACGTTCGAAGACAAATACGGTGTCCAGATCCGCCAGTTGTGGGGGATGACCGAGACGTCGCCGATGGCCACCATGGCGTGGCCACCGCCGGGAACGCCGCCCGAGGAGTACTGGGCGCTGCGCGCGACCCAGGGCCGGCCGGTGTGCGGTGTCGAGGCCCGCATCGTCGACGACAACGGCACCGTGCTGCCCAACGACGGCGTGGCCGTGGGCGAACTGGAGGTTCGTGGCCCGTGGATCACCGGTTCCTACTACGGGGGTGTCGACCAGGCCAAGTTCGCATCCGGCTGGCTGCGCACCGGGGATGTGGGCCGCATCGACGAGCGTGGTTTCATCACGCTGACCGACCGGGCCAAGGACGTCATCAAATCCGGCGGGGAATGGATCTCCTCCGTCGAGCTGGAGAATTGCCTGGTCGGCCATCCCGACGTGGTCGAGGCCGCGGTGGTCGGGGTTCCCGACGAGCGCTGGCAGGAACGGCCGCTGGCGGTCGTCGTCGCCAAGGATTCCTCGGTCAGCGCCCATCAGCTCGCCCACCAGCTGCGGAACTACCTCGCGGACAAGGTGGTTCGGTGGTGGTTGCCGGAACGCTGGACCTTTGTCGAGGAAATTCCACGCACCAGCGTCGGCAAGTACGACAAAAAGGCCATCCGGGCCCGGCATGCCGAAAGTGGCTACCGGGTCGTCGAGGTGCGCGATTGAGGAACCGGCGCGCGCGGACGCGCGATCGCATGGGCTGGTGCTGCTCGCCTGCTGTTTGGTCGCCGCCCAGAAAGCTGTCAGGCTGAAGAGATGTGCCGCCTGTTCGGACTGCATGCCGGAACCGCTGTCGTCGACGCCACCTTCTGGCTGCTGGATGCCCCGGACAACCTGGCCGCGCAAAGCAGAAAGAATCCGGACGGCACCGGGCTGGGCGTGTTCGACGGGGCGGGCCGCCCGCAGGTGCGCAAGGAACCCGTCGCCGCCTGGCACGACGTCGGCTTCGCCACCGCGGCCCAGGAGCTGACCGGTACCACGTTCATCGGGCATGTCCGCTATGCGACGGCCGGATCGCAGACGCTGGTCAACACCCATCCGTTCCTGCAGGCCGGGCGGATCTTCGCGCACAACGGGACGCTGGCCGGTCTCGAGGTGCTCGACCGGCGGCTGGCTGACGTCGGCACCGCCGGCCTGGTGCTCGGCCAGACCGATTCCGAACGGGTGTTCGCACTGATCACCGCCTCGATCCGGGAGTGCGACGGTGACGTGCGAGCCGGGTTGCTCGACGCAGTGGCCTGGTTGGCGGCCCAGGTGCCGATTTATGCGCTCAACGTGTTGCTGAGCACGGCCACCGATATGTGGGCGCTGCGCTATCCCGAGCCGCATCAGCTTTACCTGCTGGACCGTCGCGACCCGCCCGCCGATGCTGCATTCCACCTGCGCACGAACCGGATTCGGGCGCACTGCGAGCACTTGCGGGCCCGGCCTTCGGTGGTGTTCGCCAGCGAGCCGATGGACGACGACCCGGGCTGGCAGCTGATCTCGCCCGGGGAACTGGTGCACGTCAACGCCGATTTGCAGATCAGACGTGACCTGGTGCTGCCCGATCCACCGCGATATCAGCTGCGCCGTTCGGATCTGAGTCCGGCGGCAGCGGCCGCCCAGCAGGGCTGACCACGTGGTCCAATGCGCCTGTCGAGGTGATCAGCGGTCGGTCGCGGGCACGGTTTCCAGGTCGTCGAGTGCGCGGGCGGCCAGACCGCGGCCGATGTCGATCACCTCGGCCGCGCGGTGGAATTCCAGGCTGCGGCAGGCCGATCGGGGCACCTCGATCAGCACGTCGGGCGGGTACGCGGCGAGGATGTGGCGGGCCAGCGCGGCCTGGGCGATGTCGATGGTGCGGTTCATCACCTCGAAACGGCCGCCCAGTTTCGGAGCGTCGGCCTCGTCGGCCTGGCCCGCAGCGTCCGCGGGCTCCCCGGCGGCGCCGAATCGGTTCAGCACTGCCCGCGATCGGGCGGTGGTGGCCTCGAACAGTGTCGACGTGCTGCGCACCATCCGGTTCAACCAGTCCGCCGCGGGACTGGTGTCGGCCTCGCGTTCGGCACCGCTCTCGCTGCCGTTGAGGCTCACCGCGATCGCCAGGTCCGCGTTGATCGCGGCGATCGGCGCCATCGGCAGCGGGTCGAGGATTCCGCCGTCTGCGAGCAGCCGTCCGTCGATCACGTACGGGGCGATCACCCCGGGAATCGCGATCGAGGCCCGGATGGCCTCGTCGACCGGGCCCCGCTGCAGCCACACCGACCTTCCGTTGATCAGATCGGTCGCCACCGCGGTATAGGGGATCGGCAGCTCCTCGATGTCGACCGGACCGAGGATCTCGCGCACGGTGTCCAAGATCTTCTCCGCCCGCAGCACCCCGGCCGCGCTGATCGAGGGGTCCAGCAGCCGCAGCACGGCCCGCTGGGTGAGCGCCCTGGCCCACTCGGCGAAGTCGTCGAGCCGTCCGGCCGCCTGCAGGCCGCCGACCAGCGCGCCCATCGAGGAACCGGCCACCCCGACGATCCGGTAGCCGCGCTCGCGCAGCTCATCGATCACCCCGATGTGGGCGTAGCCGCGCGCACCGCCGCTGCCCAACGCCAGCGCCACCCGGGGCCCGGGCCCGCCGACGACGCGGCGGGGATCGACGGGTGCGGCATCGGCCATACCCTCATTCTGCGGCAGCCCAGCGGCCGTGACGCCAGCGTCACGATCGGCGCGCGGGCCTAGCGGTGGGTGAACTTCGGCGGCCGCTTCTCGATGAACGCAGCCATCCCCTCGGACTGGTCGTCGGTCGCGAACGCCGCGTGGAACAGCCGACGTTCATAGAGCAAACCCTCGGCCAGCGTGGATTCGAACGCCCGGTTGACGGCTTCTTTGGCCATCCGGGCCGCCGACAGCGACATGCCCGCGATGGTGGCGGCGACGGCCTTGGCTTCGCTGAGCAGATCGTCGGCCGGGACGACTCGCGAGACCAGCCCGGCGCGTTCGGCCTCGGCGGCGTCGATGCTGCGGCCGGTCAGGATCAGATCCATCGCTTTGGCCTTGCCGATCGCGCGAGTCAGGCGCTGTGAGCCGCCCATGCCGGGCAGCACGCCGAGTTTGATCTCCGGTTGGCCGAATTTCGCGGTGTCGGCGGCGATCAGCACATCGCACATCATCGCCAACTCGCACCCGCCGCCCAGCGCGTGTCCCGCCACGGCGGCGACCGTGGGCGTGCGAACAGCCGCAAATTTACCCCACGGGGCGAAATAGTCGGCGGCGAAGACATCTGCGAATCCCAACTGCGACATTTCCTTGATGTCCGCGCCGGCGGCGAATACTTTCGCCGAGCCGGTGATGACGATCGCGCCGATATCGGTGTCGTCGTCGAATCCGGCAGCCGCACTGGTCACTTCGTTCATCATCTGGGTGTTGAGCGCATTGAGCGCCTGCGGTCGGTTCAGCGTGATGACACCGACCCGCCCGTCTCGTTCGACCAGGATGGTTTGATAAGCCGCATCTGCGGTCATGGCTTCTCCTCGAACGTCAGGTCCGGTTCTGCGGGGGCGAAGTAGGCTTCCACGTCGGCTGCGCTGACCTCGGCCAGGCTGGCCGGCAACCACTTCGGGTTGCGGTCCTTGTCGATCAGCTGTGCGCGAATACCCTCCACCAGGTCGTGTGAGCGCAGCGACGCACAGGACACCCGATATTCCTGCGTGAGAACGTCTTCCAGGGTTGCCAGCTTTGCGGCTCGGCGCACCGCGGCCAGCGTGACAGACAGCGCGATGGGGGAACGGGTCGCGATCACGTCGGCCGCGTCGCGGGCCGGGCGGGCGCTGTGGCCGCGCAACGCCGCCACGATATCGGCGACGGTGTCGCCGCTGTAGCAGTCATCGATCCAATCCCGTTGTGCGACAAGGTTGCTCGGCGGTGGCTCGACCGCGTGTTGGGCGAGTGCGCGCTTCACTCCGTCGTCGACGATCGACCGGCGTAGTCGCTGGAGCTCCTCATGCGGAACGTAGTGGTCGGCGAATCCGAGCGCGATCGCGTCGGCGCCGGAAAACGGTGCGCCGGTCAGGGCGGCATGCAATCCCAGCAACCCGGGTGCCCGGGACAGCAGAAAGGTGCCGCCCACGTCGGGAATGAACCCGATACCCACCTCGGGCATCGCCATCGTGGTGGTGTCGGTCACCACCCGGGTGTTGGCGTGTGCGCCGACACCGACGCCCCCGCCCATCACGATGCCGTCCATCAGCGACACATACGGCTTGACGAACCGGCCGATTTGGGCGTTGAGCAGATACTCGTCGTGCCAGAACTGCCGGGCGGCGACCCCGTCGGCGCGGGCGCTGTGATAGATCGCCACCACGTCGCCGCCGGCGCACAACCCGCGGTCCCCGGCCCCGGACAGCACCACCGTGCGCACCGCGTCGTCACTGCCCCACTCGGCGAGGACCGCGCTGAGCACGGTGACCATGTGCTGGTTCAACGAGTTGATCGCCTTCGGGCGATTGAGGGTCACAAAACCGACGCCGTCCTGCACGCGGGTCAAGATCTCGTCGGATTCGCCCGTCACGGGTGCGGTCTCCCCTCGTTAAATCTTGGCCAACTCCTGAGGAATCTAGATCGTTACCCGCTGCGCCCTGACCGCGGGTAAGGTTTAGCTAGACCAGTAGCTAGACAAGATCGGCCAACACCTGGGAGATTTGGACCTGGGAGATTTGGACCTGGGAGATTCTGGGAAATTCGGCGGGAACCAAACCACGACCACAGGTCGTTGACGAGATGTAGCTCAGCCCAAGACCAGAGCATATGAAGAGAGGATCCGACGGTGCGGGAGACTAGCAACCCGGTATTTCGCTCGCTGCCCAAACAGCGGGGCGGATACGCGCAGTTCGGCCCTGGTATGGCCGGCGGTGCCGCGACCATGTATGGGCAGCCTGACCCCTATGCGGCCCCGTATCTCGATCAGCGGGCCGCTGTCGCCCGCCCGCTGACGATCGACGACGTCGTCACCAAGACCGGGATCACCCTGGCGGTGCTGTCGGCGGTCGCCGCGGTGTCCTACTTCCTGGTGGCAGGCAACCAGGCCTGGGCCGGTCCGTTCACCTTCG
Organism: Mycobacterium sp.; assembly: GCF_008709575.1. Classification (GTDB taxonomy): domain Bacteria; phylum Actinomycetota; class Actinomycetes; order Mycobacteriales; family Mycobacteriaceae; genus Mycobacterium. Next base: position 34,388 of record NZ_VYIK01000024.1, on the reverse strand, counting down.
TCGGTGCTTTCGGCGGTCTGGGACTGGTGCTGCTCGCCACTTTCGGGCGCAAGCAGGACAACCCGGCCATCGTGCTGACCTACGCCGCGCTGGAGGGCCTGTTCCTGGGCGCCATCTCCTTTTTGCTGGCGCACTTCGCGGTATCGACCACCAACGCCGGGGTGCTGATCGGGCAGGCGATCCTGGGAACTCTAGGGGTCTTTGTCGGTATGCTCGTGGTCTACAAGACCGGTGCGATTCGTGTCACCCCGAAATTCTCCCGGATGATCGTTGCCGGCCTGTTCGGTGTGCTGGCGCTGATGCTGGGCAACCTGGTTCTGGCGATGTTCGGTGTCGACCACGGGCAAGGCCTGGGGCTGCGCGGCGGCGGCCCGCTGGCGATCATGTTCTCGCTGGTGTGCATCGCGTTGGCGGCGTTCAGCTTCCTCATCGACTTCGACGCGGCCGATCAGATGATCCGCGCCGGCGCGCCCGAGAAGGCGGCCTGGGGCATCGCGCTGGGCCTGACCGTCACCCTGGTCTGGCTCTACATCGAGATCCTGCGGCTGCTCAGTTATCTGCAGAACGACTAGCCAGCCAGCACGTGAAAGCCCGGGCGTACACCGCGCCCGGGCTTTCGGGTCGATCGCGCTCAGGCCAACCGCTCGATGATCATCGCCATGCCCTGACCGCCGCCCACACACATCGTCTCCAGGCCGAACGTCTTGTCGTAGGTCTGCAGGTTGTTCAGCAGCGTGGCCGTGATCCGGGCTCCGGTCATCCCGAACGGATGGCCGAGGGCGATCGCGCCACCGGAGACGTTCAGCTTGTCTTCGTCGATGCCCAGCTCGCGCGCCGAAGCGAGCACCTGCACTGCGAACGCCTCGTTGATCTCGAACAGGTCGATGTCGGCGACCGACATCCCGGCGCGGGCCAGCGCCTTGTTGGTGGCCTCGATCGGTCCCAGGCCCATGATCTCCGGGGACAGCCCGCTGACTCCGGTGGCCACGATGCGGGCCAGCGGGGTCAGGCCGAGCTGCTTGGCCTTCTGCTCGCTGGTGATCACCACCGCGGCCGCGCCGTCGTTGAGCGGGCAGGCGTTGCCCGCGGTCACGGTGCCGTTCGGCCGAAACACCGGCTTGAGCTGGCTGACCTTCTCATAGGTGGTGCCGGGCCGCGGGCCGTCGTCGACGCTGACCGTGCTGCCGTCGGGCAACGTGACCGGCGTGATCTCACGCTGGAAAAAGCCGCTCTTGATCGCCTCCTCGGCGCGGTTCTGGCTGCGCACTCCCCAGCGGTCCTGGTCCTCCCGGCTGATCCCGGTCAGCAGCGCGACGTTCTCGGCGGTCTGGCCCATCGCGATGTAGACGTCGGGCAGCGTGCCGTCGGCCCGCGGGTCGTGCCATTCCTCGGCGCCGGCCGCCGCCGCGGCCGACCGTTGCTCTGCCTCGGCGAACAGTGGATTCTTGGTGTCGGGCCAGGAGTCCGCAGTGCCGCGGGCGAACCGGGACACCGTTTCCACCCCGGCCGAGATGAACGCGTCGCCCTCGCCGGCCTTGATCGCATGAAAGGCCATTCGGGTGGTCTGCAGCGACGACGAGCAATACCGGTTGACGGTGGTGCCCGGCAAGAAGTCGTAGCCGAGTTCGACGGCGACCACCCGGGCGATGTTGAAGCCGGACTCGCCGCCCGGCTGGCCGCACCCCATCATCAAGTCGTCGATCTGATGCGGGTCGAGTGCGGGAACCTTGTCCAACGCGGCGCGCACGATCTGAGCGGCCAGGTCGTCGGGCCGCATGCTCACCAACGAGCCTTTGGCCGCGCGTCCGATCGGGGAGCGGGCGGTGGAGACGATGACAGCTTCCGGCACGGTCGAGTCCTTCCGTGGGCTACGGGTCAGCACCGAATCTAGCTGCTACCGACTCGTGGACATGACGACAGGTGCCGGCACCCCGGTGGTGTGCCGTCGCAGCAGCCGCGACACGACGGCCCGGCTGCCACGCCTGTCGGCGCCGGCGGCCTCGTCGGCCGACACCAACGCGGGTGCCAGGTTGTCACTGGATTCACCGAGCGCCTCGCACAGTGCGGGCAGCAGCTGACCGGCGACCAGCGCGTAGCCGGCGGCCGAGGGGTGGTACTGGTCGTCGGACAACAACAGTGCCGGTGCGTGCAGAAAGTCCGACGCCAGCAGGTCGGCCAGCGGCACCGGCACACCGCCGGCCGCCCGGACCGCGGCCGCTTGGGCGCGGGCCAGCCGCAATCCGCGGGCGTGGGCCACCCAGCGCAGGGGCTGCGGGATCGCGGTGATGACTCCGAAATCCGGGCAGGTGCCGACGACGACCGCGGCCCCGCTGGCGCACAGCCGCCGCACCGCCGCGCCGAGCCGGCGTGCCGACGGCCCCACTCCGTTGAGCGCGGTGATGTCGTTGGCCCCGATCATGATCACCGCTGCATCCGGCGGCGGCCCGGCCACGAACATCGCGTCGACCTGGCCCGACAGCCCCTTGGAGGTGGCCCCGACGATCGCCTTGGTGCTCAGCCGGATCCGCTTGGTGCTTCGCTCGGCGAGCCCGCGGGCGAGCAGGACTCCGGGTACTTCCTCGGCGTCACGGCAGCCGTACCCGGTGGCGGTGGAGTCACCGAAGATCATCAGATGCAGGTCGACGGGCATTCCGCGCTCCCAGCGCTGCACGGGTCCGCCACCGGGGGTGTAGACCCCGTCGGCGCGCGGCGGAATGTCCCACGACTTGGGGATGATCCTGCGCGCGTGTTCGGCCTGGCCGATCAGCAGGTTGCGTGCGCCGACATAAGCGGTTCCCGTCGAGGCCAACGCACCCGCTGCGGCCAGTGCAATCGTCGAACGCCGCGGCGCGCCTAACTTCACGCCCCCCAGTTTAATTCGGGCGTCGGCGCCATCGGGGCCGTCCAGCCACGAGCTGGTTACAGTGCGGACCAGTTGTGGTATCGAATCAGAATTTTTGATGGTTGAAATGACTACAGGTGTCAAGCTAGGTTTCGAGGTTGGCCGAGTGTCAGCGTGGACAACCCCCCGTCGGGGCAACAACGAACCGGATGCTCTGCTACTTCGTCGACTGACTACAACGACGTAGGAGTTGAGCATGACCGTGCTGACGGACGTATCCCACCGCGCCCGCGACGGGTTGCGCGCACGTCGGGTGCCGGTCAGCGATGGCACGCCCGTCGAGGTCGTCGAGACTGGCCCCAGCCTGGCGGCCCGGCTGGTATCGCTGGTCACCCACCTGACGGTCCGGCCCACACTGGCTCTGGGCAGCTATGTTCCGCACCTGCCCTGGCCCTGGGGCGCGATCGATCACACGTGTCGGGTGCTGCTGGCGAGCCCGGGCACCGTGCGGGCCATCGTGAAGCTGCCCAACGCGACCGCGCAGCTGGTGCGTGCCCCCGGGGTGCTGCCGGCCGACGGCCGCCGACGGGTGGTGCTCTACCTGCACGGCGGCGCGTTTTTGACCTGTGGGGCCAACTCGCACAGCAGGATCGTCACCGCGCTGTCGCGGTATGCCGACTCCCCGGTGCTGGCGGTCAACTACCGCTTGATTCCCAAGCATTCGATCAGGATGGCGCTCGACGACTGTCACGACGGCTACCGCTGGCTTCGTTCGCGCGGTTACGAGCCCGAACAAATTGTGCTGGCCGGCGACTCGGCCGGGGGTTACCTGGCATTGGCGCTGGCGCAGCGGCTGCAGCAGCAGGACGAGGAGCCGGCGGCGCTGGTGGCTATCTCGCCGCTGCTGCAGCTGGCCAAGCAGCCCAAGCAGGCGCATCCCAACATCAAGGTCGACGCGATGTTCTCGGCGCGAGCGTTCGATGCGCTGATTTCGCTGGTCGCCCGCGCTGCTGCCAAAAACCCGGTCGACGGCAAGCCGGAGCCGACGTACGAGCCGCTGGACCACGTCGAGCCCGGCCTGCCACGAACACTGATCCACGTGTCGGGATCCGAGGTGCTGTTGCATGACGCAGAGCTGGCGGCCCGCCGGCTGGCGGCCGCGGGTGTCCCGGCGGAGGTGCGGATCTGGCCGGGTCAGATCCACGACTTCCAGCTGGCCGCGCCGCTGGTACCGGAGGCCACCCGCTCGTTGCGACAGATCGGCGACTACATCCGCGAGGCCACCGGCGAAAGCTGACCGCCATCCCGGGCGGACCCGGGATGGGCAACCTGCGACCATGAAGACATGCGGATCGCGCAGCACATCAGTGAACTCATCGGCAACACGCCGCTGGTCGAGCTGACCTCGGTCGTTCCCGACGGGCTCGGCCGGATCGTCGCCAAGGTCGAGTACCTCAATCCCGGGCTGAGCAGCAAAGACCGTATTGCCGTCAAGATGATCGACGCCGCCGAGGCCAGCGGTCAGCTGAAACCGGGTGGCACCATCGTCGAACCCACGTCGGGCAACACCGGCGTGGGGTTGGCGCTGGTCGCGCAGCGCCGCGGCTACCGGTGTGTGTTCGTCTGCCCCGACAAGGTCAGCGAGGACAAGCAGAACGTGTTGCGTGCCTACGGGGCCGAGGTGGTGGTGTGCCCGACGGCGGTGCCGCCGGACCACCCCGACAGCTACTACAGCGTCTCCGACCGGCTGGCCGCCGAGATCGCCGGTGCCTGGAAGCCCGACCAGTATTCCAATCCCGAAGGCCCGGCCAGCCACTACGAGACCACCGGCCCGGAAATCTGGGCCGACACCGACGGGCAGGTAACCCATTTCGTGGCCGGGATCGGCACCGGCGGCACGATTACCGGCGCCGGCCGTTATCTCAAAGAGATCTCCGGCGGAGCGGTACAGGTGATCGGCGCCGACCCGGAGGGCTCGGTGTACTCCGGGGGGACCGGCCGCCCGTACCTGGTCGAGGGAGTAGGCGAGGATTTCTGGCCGGCGGCCTACGACCCGAGCGTGCCCGACCAGGTCATTGCGGTTTCCGATGCCGATTCGTTCAACATGACCAGGCGCTTGGCCCGTGAGGAGGCGCTGCTGGTCGGGGGGTCATGCGGGATGGCGGTGGTGGCCGCGCTCAAGGTTGCCGAGCAGGCCGGACCGGACGCCCTGATCGTGGTGTTGCTGCCCGACGGCGGTCGCGGCTACATGTCGAAAATCTTTAGCGACGCATGGATGTCGTCCTACGGGTTCCTGCGCGCTCCGCTCGACAGTTCCGTCGAAGAACCCACGGTCGGCGACGTTTTGCGCCGCAAAGCCGGTGTCCTGCCCGACCTGGTGCACACCCACCCGTCGGAAACCGTGCGCGACGCTATCGGCATCCTGCGCGAGTACGGGGTGTCCCAGATGCCTGTCGTCGGTGCCGAGCCGCCGGTGATGGCCGGTGAGGTCGCCGGCAGCGTGTCGGAACGCGAGCTGCTGTCCGCGGTCTTCGAGGGCCGCGCGAAACTGGCCGACGCCGTCGGGATGCACATGAGCCCCGCCTTGAAGATGATCGGATCCGGCGAGTCTCTCGGCGTCCTCGCCAAGGCGCTGCGGGACTGGGACGCCCTGATGGTGGTGGAGGAGGGCAAGCCGGTCGGGGTTATCACCCGGCAGGACTTATTGGGCTTTCTGTCCGAGGGGCCGCGGCGCCGCTGACGTGACCGCGGTGCTTCACCGGGCTGTCGCGCCCCCCGGGCGGAATAATCCGGTAGGGTCTGCACCGCCGCACTGAGCCGGCACAGCCCTATCGAGGAAGGCGTCGATGACCGCACCACCGCCCGGACCGCCGTCGGGAAACTATCCGCCGCCGCCTCCCGGAAACTATCCGCCGCCGCCGCCCGGTAATTATCCGCCGCCGCCGCCGCCGCAGGGCGGCGGGTATCCCCCGCCGCCGGGCTACGGTGCGCCCCCGAACAACTATCTGGTCTGGGCCATCCTGGTCACCGTGTTGTGTTGCCTTCCCCTGGGCATCGTGTCGATCGTGAAGTCGACCCAGGTTTCCGGGCTGTGGGCGCAGGGCAGATACGCCGAGGCGCACCGAGCTTCCGAGGACGCCAAGAAGTGGGCGCTGTGGTCGGCGATCATCGGCGGCATCGGCATCCTCATCGCGATCATCGTCAACCTCGCGGTGATGTCGGCCCCGCCATCGTGACCGGCGTGACAGCGCGCCGGGCCGTGCCGATCCCGCGGCACTCCGTCGCCCCGCTCGGGGCGGCCCTCGGCGTGGTGTCGGCCTGCGCGCTGGTGTGGTGGGCCGACCCGACCACTCCCGGCGGTGTGCTTCCGCCGTGCCCGACCAAACTGTTGCTCGGCATCGATTGTCCCGGCTGCGGCAGCCTGCGCATGCTGTACGCGGTCTTGCACGGCGACGTGGCGGCCGCGGCGAGGTTCAACGCGCTGGGGCTGGTGGTGCTGGTGTTGCTGGGGTGGGTGTATGCGGGCTGGGCGTACGGACGGCTGACCAGACGGCGGATCTGGAGTTGGCACCGGCATCGCTGGGCGGCACCGGTGACGTTGCTGGTGGTGTCTGGATGGCTGGTGGTGCGTAACCTGCCGTTCGGACCGTTCGCCGCGCTGCGGGTGTGACCGCTCGGGCCGGCGGGTCTGTGGGTCCTTTTGTGCGGCCAGCCCCAGAACCCCCCACGGTCGGGGCCAAGCTGGTGAAAACGCATGAGCCCACAGAAGACCACCGAAACGCTTTCCATATGGCTATCGATTGGTTGCAAGGCGCTCGAGCGCTGCGGGCCTGGCAGGGCGTCGGTCCAGCCGAGGCGTCCGGTCTCGGTGACCGTGGTGCGTAGCTCGCCCCGGGTGGCCGGGTGCCGGCATCGGGATCGACGTGTCGGCGGCGGCGTGGGCGGCTTGGTCGTGTTCGGTCACGGTGGTGGTCGGGCGGTACCGCGCCGCGCCGACGGCATCGGGCGGATGAGGCCGGATGGGAAAGACTCTCGATGAGCATGTCCAATCGTCACGGGGCTCGAATACGGGGCCGCCACCACTGCCTGCAGAGCCCGGCGACGCAGATACTCGACAGGCGCCGCAGCTAGAACAAGTCTGACCTGGCTAGGCTGGCCGTTGATGAGCGAACAGCGCGCCACCGGGCTTGCCACCAAGGCCATCCACGCCGGCTATCACACCGACCCTGCGACGGGCGCGGTCAATCCGCCGATCTACACCGCCAGCACGTTCGGCCAGGACGGGGTGGGCAAGCTCCGCGCCGGATTCGAATACGCCCGCACGGGCAACCCGACCCGCGCCGCGCTGGAAGCTTCGCTGGCCGCGGTGGAGGAGGCCAGGTTCGGCCGGGCGTTCAGCTCGGGGATGGCCGCTGGGGATTGCGCCCTGCGGGCGGTGCTGCGCCCCGGCGACCATCTGGTCATCCCCGACGACGCCTATGGCGGCACCTTCCGGCTGATCGACAAGGTGTTCACCGGATGGGGTGTGGCCTACACGCCGGTAGCACTGGGGGACGTCGACGCGGTCCGCGCCGCGATCACTCCGAAAACCCGGTTGGTCTGGGTGGAAACCCCGACCAACCCGCTGCTGTCGATTGCCGATATCGCCGCGATCGTCGAGCTGGCGGCCGGAAGTTCAGCTAAAGTGTTGGTGGACAACACTTTTGCTTCACCTGCGTTGCAACAACCGTTGACGCTCGGCGCCGACATCGTGCTGCACTCGACCACCAAATACATCGGCGGGCATTCCGACGTGGTCGGTGGAGCGCTGCTCACCAACGACGAAGAGCTCGATGCAGCATTCGGTTTCCTGCAGAACGGGGCCGGCGCGGTGCCCGGGCCGTTCGACGCCTACCTGACCATCCGCGGGCTCAAGACGCTGCCGCTGCGGATGCAGCGGCACAGCGAAAACGCCGCCGCGGTCGCGGAATTCCTGGCCGGGCATCGATCGGTTGGCGCGGTGCTGTACCCGGGTCTGCCCGGCCATCCCGGGCATGAGGTGGCCGCACGGCAGATGCACGGCTTCGGCGGCATGGTGTCGGTGCGGATGCGCGGTGGCCGGCCCGCGGCGGAAAGCCTGTGCGCCAACACCGAACTGTTCATCCTGGCCGAGTCGCTGGGTGGGGTGGAGTCGCTGATCGAGCATCCCGCCGCGATGACGCACGCGTCGACGACCGGCTCGCGGCTGGAGGTTCCCGACGACCTGGTGCGTCTGTCGGTGGGAATCGAGCACATTGACGACCTGATCGCCGACCTCGACCGGGCGTTGGGCGTTTAGCGGCGGATGTGGTCAGTCAGCACCGGGCGGATCGCCGCGGTCGTCACCGCGAGGTTGACTTCGGCGAGCCCGGGTTCGCAGTCACCGACCCAACCGCCGCCGGCGATATCGCCGGCGCGGCTGCTTACCCACTCCCAGCCGCGCTCGCTCAGGCTCAAGACAGCGCCCAGGCCGTCGATCAAGTACAGCAGCGAGATGATCGCGGCCGTCGTCGGGGCGGGTCGCTGCTCATCGAACAACGTCGACATGAGTGCCGCACGGGCCTGCGACACCCGGGCGCGGTCGATCAGCGGCCACGCGTACGTTGGTTTGATACCCCGGATGCCATTGCGCTGCAGGCGAACCCGTCGAATCTGACCGTCACGCTCGAGCTGCGCGAACACCGCCGCGGGGGTTTCGCTGCGCAGTCTGGCGATCGCCGTGGCCGGGCTGATGGGACGACGCAGCAGCAGCTGCAGCGCGGGGGCCAGCACCCGATCGTCCGGAGGGGGTCCGCTTAGCACCATCAACCGCCCCGCCTGCACCGGCTCGCCGTCGATCGCCGGACGGATCCGGCACGCATGCGCCAAATCGAGCAACGCCGCGGCCGCCAGGACGCGTTCGCGCCGGGCGCGATCCAGCCCCGGCCGTGCCGAGGCGTTGTCGAGCAGCAGCAGAAGCAAATCCTCGGCGATCCGCGCCATCAGTGCACGCGACCCCGGCCGGATTCGTTACTCGCAGCGGAACTAAGGCTGGTAGGGCTCTGCGCTGACCAACGTCACCTCGACCGTGTCGCCGTTGGGAACCCGGTAACTGCGGGTTTCGCCGACCTTCGCGTCGATCAACGCCGCACCCAGCGGGGAGTTGGGCGAGTACACCTCGAGCTTTCCGTCTTTGACGCCCTCTTGGCGGGTGGCGATCAGGAACGTTTCGGTATCGGATTCGTCGCCGTTGTAGTACACCTTCACCACTGAACCGGGCAGCGCCACGCCGGATTGAGTGGGGGCTTCGCCGACCTTCGCGTTGTTGAGCAGCTCCTGCAACTGCCGGATCCGGGCCTCCTGTTGGCCCTGCTCCTCGCGAGCAGCGTGATATCCGCCGTTCTCGCGCAGATCCCCCTCCTCGCGACGGTCGTTGATCTCGGCGGCGATGATCGGGCGGTTGGCGATCAACTGATCGAGCTCGGCCTTCAACCGGTCGTGTGACTCCTGGGTCAACCAGGTCACCTGGGTATCCGTCATCTCGTCGCGCTCCTCATGTTGGACGGGTCCGCATCGTGTCCTCGGCGGTTCTCGGTCGTGCTGGCGGGCGGTGCACCGCGCGTATTGCCGCTAAAGCAGCAATACACGGCCCCAGCAGGAACCGTGCATTCGTGCATTTTAGCACCGCCCGAGCAGCCGTCGAAGACATTTTCCCTGCTGGCGGTTGCGCTAAACGCCGACGCTGTCACGAGGCCCCCCACGAGGGCCCTCACGAGGGCCTCAGGTAGCCGGGTACGTCGGTGCCGCATCCGTAGATGTCGCCCATCACCGGCGGGCGGCGCGATTTCACGACGGTGGTGACCTGAACGGTCCTCGCCTGCGACGGCGGGATCAGCACCTCGCGCCGGCCGGTCTCGCTGCCGTCTTTGCTGCGCGCCCGCACGATGCAGGCCACCGGGCGTGACGGGTCCGCGCGAGTGACGTTGATCGTCACCGAGACCGTTTCGTCGTCGACCAGGCGGTAACCGGCCAGGGTGCCCGTCACCTCGGCGGTGCCCAGCCGCTGCTGAGCGACAACCGCGAGCAGGACGCCGACGGCGAGCACCATCCCGCCCAGCGCCACGGCGATCCGGCGCCGGGCGGCCGCGGACATCCGCCGACGCCCGTAGCGGGGAGGGACGGAAGTTCGGCTCATCGGTGCGCGTGTCATGCCGTTCTTGTGGGGTTCGAAAACCCGAGTGCCCGGATGGAACTATTAGGTTATAGGGCCACGGCACGGTCGACGAACACACCGGGTAGAGAGCAGGTGAGCGAGTTGCGGTTGATGGCAGTACACGCCCACCCGGACGACGAGTCCAGCAAGGGTGCCGCTACCCTCGCCCGCTACGCCGATCAGGGCCATCGCGTGCTGGTGGTGACGCTGACCGGGGGCGAGCGGGGCGACATCCTCAACCCGGCCATGGACACCCCGGACGTGCGCGGACGTATCGCGGCCGTCCGCCGCGACGAGATGGCCCAGGCCGCCAAGATCCTCGGCGTCGAGCACACCTGGCTGGGGTTCGTGGACTCGGGACTGCCCCAAGGCGACCCGCCGCCGCCGCTGCCGGCGGACTGCTTCGCGCGGCAACCGCTGCAGGTGTGCGTCGAGGCGTTGGTGCGGGTTGTGCGAGACTTTCGGCCGCAGGTGATGACGACATACGACGAGAGCGGCGGCTATCCGCATCCCGACCACATCCGCTGCCATGAGGTGTCGGTAGCCGCCTACGAGGCGGCTGGTGATTACCGCCGCTTTCCGGACGCCGGCGAGCCCTGGACGGTGCATAAGCTGTACTACAACCATGGCTTCCTGCGACAGCGGATGCAGTTGCTCCAGGACGAGTTCGCCAAGCACGGTCAAACGGGCCCGTTCGGGGAATGGCTGGCGCAGTGGAAACCCGAGCAGGACGTGTTCGCCGGCCGGGTGACGACCAGGGTGGAGTGCTCGGCATATTTCAGTCGGCGCGCGGACGCGTTGCGCGCGCACGCCACCCAGATCGACCCCAACAGCGCGTTCCTCGCTGTGCCGATCGAGTGGCAGCAGCGGTTGTGGCCGACCGAGGAGTTCGAGTTGGCCCGCTCCCGGGTGCCCGTCCGATTGCCTGAAACCGATCTGTTCGCCGGAATCGAGGCCGACTGATGCATTCCATACTGGTGGCGGTTTTGCTGGCCGGCGATACGCCGCGCAACACCGGGCCCGACTTCGGCAAGGCCAGCCCTTTCGGGCTGCTGGTGATCGTGTTGTTGCTGATCGGCACATTCCTGTTGGTGCGGTCGATGAACCGGCATCTGGGCAAGCTGCCCGAGTCTTTCGACCCGGGGTCGCAGCAGGCCGCCGACGAGAGCGGTGCCGGTCCTTCGGCCGCGAGCAACGGATCAGCCGATGAACCCGGCGGCTAACACACTGGCCGGTGCGGCCAGCCCCTATCTGCGACAGCACGCCGACAACCCGGTGCACTGGCAGCAGTGGACACCGCAGGCGTTTGCCGAGGCGGCCGAACGCGACGTCCCGATCCTGCTGTCGGTCGGCTACGCGGCCTGTCATTGGTGTCATGTGATGGCGCACGAGTCGTTCGAGGACGACGAGGTCGCCGCGGCGATGAACGCCGGATTCGTCTGCGTCAAAGTCGACCGCGAGGAGCGTCCCGACGTCGACGCGGTGTACATGAACGCCACTGTCGCACTCACCGGACAGGGCGGCTGGCCGATGACGTGCTTTCTCACTCCCGACGGGCGACCGTTCTTCTGCGGCACCTACTATCCGAAAGCGGCGTTCCTGGAACTGCTCGCGGCCGTGGCCAGTGCCTGGCGGCAGCGTCGCAGCGAGGTGGAGACGGTTTCCGACCGCATCGCCGGCGAGCTGCGGTCGATGGCCGCGGGGCTGCCCGGCGGCGGAGCGGAGCTGGATCCCGGGTTGTGCGACCGGGCAGTCGCCGCCGTGCTCGCCGACGAGGACAGCGTGCACGGCGGATTCGGCGGAGCGCCGAAGTTCCCGCCGTCGGCGCTGCTGGAGGCACTGCTGCGGCACCATGAGCGCACCGGGTCAACGGCTGCGCTGGCAGCGGTCGAACGCTGTTGCGCGGCGATGGCCCGCGGCGGGATCTACGACCAGCTGGCGGGCGGCTTCGCTCGCTACAGCGTCGACAACGCCTGGATAGTTCCGCATTTCGAGAAAATGCTCTACGACAACGCGTTGCTGTTGCGCGCCTATGCCCACCTGTGCCGCCGGACGGGAAATCCGCTGGCCCGCCGGGTTGCCCACGAAACCGCCCGGTTCCTGATGCGCGATCTGGCCGAGGCCGGCATGTTCGCCTCGTCGCTGGATGCCGACGCCGCCGGTGCGGAAGGCTCGACGTACGTGTGGACGCCCGCCGAGCTGCGCGAAGCTCTGGGCGAAAGCGACGGAGCGTGGGCAGCTTCCGTTTTCGGTGTCACCGAGGCCGGAACGTTCGAGCGTGGCGCATCGGTGCTTGCGCTGCCCGCCGATCCGGACGATCCCGATCGCTTCGACCGGGTCCGCGCCGCGCTGTTGACCGCCCGCCTGACCCGGCCGCAGCCGGACCGCGACGACAAGATCGTCACATCGTGGAATGGCCTGGCCATCACCGCGTTGGCGGAAGCCAGTGTGGTCCTTGATGATCCGGAGTTGCTGGCCGCTGCGCAGCGCTGTGCAGCGGCGGTGGTGGAGCTGCACCTGGTGGACGGCCGGCTACGGCGCGCCAGCCTGGGCGGCCGGGTCGGGGAGAGTTCGGCGATGCTGGAAGACCACGCCATGCTGGCCACCGGCCTGCTGACGCTGTATCAGCTGACCGGCGACGCAGGCTGGCTGGGGAAGGCCGGTGAGCTCATCGATCTGGCGCTGGCGCACTACGCCGATCCTCGGCGACCGGGCCGCTGGTTCGACAGCGCCGACGACGCCGAGCAGCTGATTCACCGGCCCGCCGATCCGGCCGACGGAGCTACCCCGTCGGGCGCATCCGCGATCGCCGAGGCGCTGCTCATCGCCGGCTATCTGGCCGAGGGGAAGCGCGCCGGGGTGTATCGGCAGGCGGCTGCCGACACGCTGGGGGCGCATTCGGTGTTGTTGGCGCGAGCATCGCGTGCGGCCGGGCACTGGCTGGCCGTCGCCGAGTCGGCCGTTCGGGGTCCGCTGCAGATCGCGGTGGCGTGCGACGCCCCGGGATCGTCGCTGCTGGCGGAGGCGCGCCGGCTCGCGCCGGGCGGCGCGATCGTTGTCGGGGGAGCGGTGGATTCCGCGGAGCTGTTGGCCGGCCGCGACCGGGTTGGTGGCGCCGACACCGCCTACGTGTGTCGTGGTCCGGTCTGCGACCTTCCGGTTACCAGCGTCGAGGGGCTGGTTGCCGCGCTGTCGCGGTAGCCTGACGTCTCATGCCGAGTGCTCAAGAAATCACCGACGCCGTGCACCGCTACCTGAGCCTGGTCGCCGGGGGCAGTGCCGACGAGATCGCCGGGCTATATGCGCCCGACGCGACGGTCGAGGATCCGGTAGGTGGTGACGAGGTGCACATCGGTCGGCAGGCGATCCGCCGTTTCTACACCGCGGTCGAAAACGCCGAGCGAGAATGCGAGCTGGTGTCGCTGCGGGTCGCCGGCCAGGAGGCGGCCTTCCAGTTCCGGCTGACGGTCAAGGTCGGCGAGCACCGGATGGTGATCGAGCCCATCGAGGTGATGGTCTTCGACGAGGAGGGCAAGATCACCGCCATGAAGGCTTACTGGTCGGCGGACAACGTTACCCAGACGTAGTCACCCGGATGTCGTCGTGGCAGCCGCTGATCAGGCCGGTTGGCCGACGTAGAAGACGGCCAGCCACATCGCGATGTAGTGGCAGATGGCGGCCAACCCGGTCAACGCGTGGAAGACCTCGTGGTAGCCGAAGGTCTGCGGCCACGGGTCGGGCCAGCGCAACCCGTAGAAAATGCCGCCAATGCTGTATAGCGCGCCACCGACGGCCAGCAACACCATGGCGGCCACCCCGGCGATGTGGATGATCGTGGGCGCATACCACACCGCCACCCAGCCCAGCAGCAGATACAGCGGCACGCCCACCCAGCGCGGCGCCGTCGGCCAGCACATTTTCAGGAGGATCCCGGCCAGCGCCCCGCCCCACACGATCCACAGCACCACTCGCCCGGTGTGGTGGGGCATGGCCAGCTGCGCGAACGGCGTGTAGCTGCCCGCGATGAAGACGAAGATCATCGAATGGTCGAGCCGCTTCATCCGCAACCGGGCGTGCGCCGATTTCCACTGCACCCGGTGATAGGTGGCGCTGACGGCGAACATCGCCACGGTCGACGCCGCGTAGATCAGCGTGGCATGGCCGGCGCGGGGTGATTTCGCCGCCCACGACACCGACACCAGGGTCGTGCCGCAGATGGCTGCCAGCCACGCGGCGTAGAAGTGAATCCACCCGCGCATCCTCGGTTTGGTGGCGATGTGGTGGCCGGCCTGCGCGACGGCGACCGGCCCGTACTGGTCACAACGCGGAGGGTCATCGGTGTGCTGGCTCAATTTCCCTGCCTGACTTGCGTCGGGATCACCATTAGCGGGTATCCCTCACAGTAGTCTTGACCGTCGTGGAGATCATTCCGCCGCGCCTCAAAGAGCCGCTGTATCGCATCTACGAAATGCGATTGCGGCAGGGTTTGGCGGCTTCCAGATCGGCGCTGCCCCGGCATATCGCCGTGCTGTGCGACGGCAACCGGCGCTGGGCGCGCAGCGCCGGCTATGACGACGTCAGCTACGGCTACCGGGTAGGCGCGGCCAAGATCGCCGAGATGCTGCGCTGGTGCGCCGAAGCCGGCATCGAACTGGCCACCGTGTATCTGCTGTCCACCGAAAACCTGCAACGCGACCCCGACGAGTTGGCAGCGCTGATCGAAATCATCACCGATGTCGTCGAGGAAATCTGCGCACCGGCCAACCGGTGGAGTGTGCGCACGGTCGGCGACCTCGGGCTGATCGGGGAGGAACCCGCGCGGCGACTGCGTGACGCGGTGGAAGGCACCTCCTCTACCGCCAACGGTGGCTTCCACGTCAACGTCGCGGTCGGCTACGGCGGCCGCCGCGAGATCGTCGATGCGGTGCGTGCACTGTTGAGCAAGCAGCTGGCCAACGGCGCCACCGCCGAGGAACTGATCGAGGCGGTCACCGTGGAGGGGATCTCGGAGAACCTCTACACCTCCGGGCAGCCCGACCCCGATTTGGTCATTCGCACCTCGGGTGAGCAGCGGCTGTCGGGGTTTTTGCTGTGGCAGAGCGCCTACTCGGAGATGTGGTTCACCGAAGCGCACTGGCCGGCGTTCCGCCGGGTCGACTTCTTGCGCGCGCTGCGCGACTACAGCGCGCGTCACCGCCGCTACGGCGTGTGACGGGCGGCCCCCGGCTCAGGCTACAGCTTGCGCAGCCGCAGCCGGTTGATGGAGTGGTCGGCGTCTTTGCGCAGCACGAGGGTGGCCCGCGGGCGGGTGGGCAGGATGTTTTCGACGAGGTTGGGCCGGTTGATCGAACGCCAGATTCCGGTGGCAGCGGCGATTGCCTCCCGGTCGGACAGGCCGGCGTAGTGGTGGAAGTGCGACGCCGGATTGGCGAACGCTGTCGAGCGCATCGCCAGAAACCTTGACACATACCACTGTTCGATGTCCTCGATCCGGGCATCGACATACAGCGAGAAGTCGAACAGGTCCGAGACCATCAGCGTCGGCCCGGTCTGCAGCACATTGAGGCCTTCCAGGATCAAGATGTCGGGGTGGCGGACCACTTGCTTGGCGCCCGGCACGATGTCGTAGCGCAGGTGCGAATACACCGGCGCGCACGCGTAGGGCGAACCCGACTTCACCAAAGTAACGAACCGCAGCAGCGCCCGTCGGTCATAGCTTTCTGGGAAACCCTTGCGGTTCATGAGGTTTCGGCGTTCCAACTCGGCGTTGGGGTAGAGGAAACCGTCGGTGGTCACCAGGTCGACCCGGGGGTGGTGATCCCAGCGGGCCAGCAGCGCCTGCAGCAAGCGGGCGGTGGTCGACTTGCCGACTGCGACGCTGCCGGCCACCCCGATCACGAACGGGACCGGCCGGTCGGGGTGCTGCTGCGGCTCGCCGAGGAATTCGGCGGTGGCGGCGAACAGCCGTTGACGCGCGGCGACCTGCAGATGCAGCAGGCGGGCCAGCGGCAGGTACACCTCCTCGACTTCGCGCAGGTCGACCTGCTCGCCCAGGCCCCGCAGGGCCACCACTTCGGCTTCGGTCAGCGGCAGCGGGGTGGACATCCGCAGCGCGCGCCACTGACTTCGGTCGAACTCCACGTAGGGACTCGGCTCGCTCAGCCGTGACATGAGTGCCAGTCTTGCAGCCGCGACGATCCGGTCAGCGACGGGGACGGCCGGCGGCGGCGACTGGGCTGGCACGCCGCGGCGTCGCCGTGACGCCTCGACACGTGGCCTTCGCATCGCCGCGCGCGAGCGCTGCGGTGGCTGCCGTCATCGCCAGCGCTGCCACCGCCAGGACGGCCATCCCCGCGGGACCGGTGTTCAGCGTCTCGCCCAGGACGAGGATGCCCAGCACGGCTGCGACGACCGGCTGGCTGATCTCCAGGGTCGGCATCGACGCGGTCAGCGCCCCAGCGCGGAATGCCGACTGCTCCCAGGCGAACCCCCCCAGCGCCACCAGGATCCAGGCGTACAGCTGCGGCGAGCGAGTCGCCGCCATCGGACCGTCGTGGAGCTGGGTCACGACTTGCTTGGTGAGAACTGCGAAGACGCCCCACAACGAACCCGACACGAACGCGAACAGCACCGCGGCCACCGCCCCGCCGCGGATCCGGGCAGCGATCAGACAGCCGAGCAGCAGGGGCCCCAGCACCGCCACGACGGGTACCCAGGCCTGTAGGGATGGGCGTGAATGACCGGCCTGCGGGTTGCCGACGGTGACGATCACCGTCACCGCAGCGGTGAGCACGATGGCCCAGATCCACTCTCGGCGGGTCAAGGCGCGATTGGAGAGCCGGGCACTGATCGGCAACGCGAAAAGCAGCGAAAGCACCAGCAGCGCCTGGACCAGCAGCACCGAACCCTCATCCAGCGCGGCGGCCTGCAACCCGATGCTCGCGATCAGCAGCAGGGCGCCCCATCGCCATCGTCGATTAGCCACGAGCTTGGCGAACAGCTGGAGGTTGGTTCTGTCAGTGTCGGTGATCCGGTGCGCGGCGCGTTGCTGAAGGACGTCGCCAACCGCAACGCAGAGGGCGGCGCCCAGCGCCAGCAACGCCGCGATTCCCTCCTTAGCCATCAGCGTCCTCTCGTCGTGGATGTCATCCGCGGGGCACAGTCGTGCCGCCTACTCCACTGTTCCCCGTCGTGGCCGATACCACACCCGGCCGCCGGCCGGCTACCCGGCCGGATACCTTGACACCCGTGGCGGAGAACCCGGAAGCCGATGCGCTGATCCGCGAGTATCTGATGCTGGGCTTGCGTTTCGATCGGATCCAGGCCGGCTACGTGGACGCCTTCACCGGTGATCCGGCGCTGCCTCGCGCGGTAGCCAACGAGCCGGCGCCCCAACCGGCCGATCTCGTCCGTCAGGCCGAGCGGCTGATCGAGCAGCTCTCCGACGTACCGCGGTGCGGTGCCGATAGCGGATTCGATCAGGCTCGCGCCGAGTATCTGGCCGCTCACCTGCGGGCGCTGGCATGTGCCGGGCGCAAGTTCGCCGGTGCCCCGATCGGCTTCGTCGACGAGGTGCGCGACTACTTCGACGTCGAGATCGCCAAAGGCGACGTCGAGACCTACCGGCAGGCGCACACCCGGCTCGACGAGCTGCTCGACGGCAGCGGCCCGCTGGCCGAGCGGATGGCCGTTTACCGCGCGGCCGAGGAAATCCCCCCGCACCGGCTGGCCGACTGTATCGAGGCATTCTCCAGCGCACTGCGCGACCGGGTGCGCGCCGAGTACCCGCTGCCCGAGACCGAGACCGTGAACTATCAAGTGGTCAGCGACAAGCCGTGGTCGGGATTCAACTACTACCTGGGCAACTATCGCTCCACGGTGGCGGTCAACGCCGACGTCAAGCAGCAGATGTCACAACTGCCCCGGCTGGTCGCCCACGAGTCCTATCCGGGCCACCACACCGAGCATTGCCGCAAGGAGGCCGGGCTGGTCAGACGAGCGGGCCAGGCCGAACACACCATCTTTGTGGTCAATACGCCGCAGTGCCTGATCGCCGAGGGCCTGGCCGACCTGGCCCTATCCGTGGCGGTCGGGCCGGGCTGGGGCACCTGGGCGGCTGCCATCTACGCCGATCTGGGGCTGCGCTTCGACGGCGAGCGGGCCGAAGCGGTATCAGAAGCGTCCGCAGCACTGGCCGGCGTCCGTCAGGACGCGGCGCTGATGCTGCACGACGAGCACCGCGAGGCCGACACCGTGGCCGATTTCCTGCAGCGCTGGCTGCTGGTCAGCGACGCTCGCGCGCAGCAGATGCTGCAGTTTTTGTCCTCCCCGCTGTGGCGCGCCTACACCAGCACCTATGTCGAGGGTTACCGGCTGCTGCAGCGCTGGCTGGACGCTGGGCCGGCCGGGGAAAGCCGCACCGCGCGGTTCGGGCGCCTGCTCGACGAGCCGCTCCTGCCCTCGGCGCTGCGGGGCGACTAGGGTGAGATCCTGTGAGAGCTGACTCGACCGCCACCACATCGGCGGTTTCCCCTGGCGCCGAGTATGCCGACACTGCCAGCGCCGCCTACCGGGCCGCCGTGCAGGTCGTCGAATCCGTCGAACCTCGTATCGCCGCCGCGATGGTCAAAGAACTTGCTGACCAACGTGATTCGCTCAAGCTGATCGCCAGCGAGAATTACGCCTCCCCGGCGGTACTGCTGGCCATGGGCAATTGGCTGTCCGACAAGTATGCCGAGGGCACCATCGGGCACCGTTTCTACGCCGGTTGCCACAACGTCGACACCGTCGAAAGCGTGGCCGCCGAGCACGCCCGCGCGTTGTTCGGCGCACCCTATGCCTACGTCCAGCCGCACTCGGGTATCGACGCCAACCTCGTCGCCTATTGGGCCATCCTGGCCACCCGGGTCGAGACACCCGCATTGCTCGACGCCGGCGCCAAAGGGGTCAACGACCTCTCGGAAGCGGACTGGGAAGCGCTGCGACACCAGCTGGGAAACCAGCGGCTGCTGGGCATGTCATTAGATGCCGGGGGCCACCTCACCCATGGTTTTCGGCCCAATATCTCCGGCAAGATGTTCCACCAGCGCAGCTATGGCACCGACCCGCACACCGGGCTGCTGGACTATGCCGCGGTCGCCGCCTTAGCGCGGGAATTCAGGCCGCTGATCCTGGTCGCCGGGTACTCGGCGTACCCGCGGCGGATCAACTTTGCCACGATGCGCCAGATCGCCGACGAGGTCGGCGCGGTGCTGATGGTCGACATGGCGCACTTTGCCGGGTTGGTGGCGGGCAAGGTGCTGACCGGCGACGAGGACCCGGTGCCGCACGCGCATGTCACCACCACCACCACGCACAAGTCGCTGCGCGGACCGCGGGGCGGACTGATCCTGGCGCAGCCGGAGTACGCCGACGCCGTCGACAAGGGCTGCCCAATGGTGCTGGGCGGACCACTGGCCCACGTGATGGCCGCCAAGGCGGTCGCGCTGGCCGAGGCCCGCCAACCCGCATTCCAGTCCTATGCCCAGCGGGTCGCCGACAATGCTCAGGTGTTGGCCGAAGGATTCCTGCGGCGGGGCGCGCGGCTGGTCACCGGCGGCACCGACAACCACATCGTGCTGCTGGACGTCACGTCGTTCGGGCTGACCGGGCGCCAGGCCGAATCCGCGCTGCTGGACGCCGGAGTCGTCACCAACCGCAACGCCATCCCCGCCGACCCGAACGGGGCGTGGTACACCAGCGGCATCCGTTTGGGCACCCCGGCGCTGACCACCCGCGGATTCGGCGCCGCCGAGTTCGACCGGGTGGCCGACCTGGTGGTCGACGTGCTGGCCAACACCACCCCAGGTTCGGGGACCTCGGGCCCGTCCAAGGCCAGATACCGGCTGGCTGACGGCACCGCGCAGCGGGTGCACGCCGCCGCCGCCGAGCTGCTGGCCGCCAACCCGCTCTACCCGGGGCTGACGCTGTAGCGTGCATCGGCGGAACCGGCGGATCAGAAGAGACCCGCAAGCCCCGCGATGAAATCCATGTCGTCGGTGACCGCACTTTGAACGGCGGTGGTGACTCGCTGCGCTGTTTCATCGAGCACCTCGAGGAGTGCAAAGCCGGCTATCGACAACAGCCCCACTGTGCCGCCGATCGGATCGGTGACGTCGGTGAACGCCGCGCTGGTGTCGCCGGCGGCCAGTTGGCCCAGCCCCGCGATGACGAGGTTGCTGGTCACCTCGGGGAGCGCGGTGACCACCGCGGCGCCCACATCCACCGTCGGCATGAACGCATCCAGCGGTGCGGCGATCAGGGTGGCAAGCGCGTTGCTGTTGTCGGTGATCACGTTCTGCAGCGCGGGGATGACGTCGCCGGGATTCAGGTCAAGCGGTGTGACCGTGGGACCGGGGTCCGTCGAGAAGATGCCGGCCGGCGACATCGTGGTGAGATCGGCCACAAAGTCGTGGACGCCCTGCTGGGCCCCGCTGGCCAGGTTGTCGAGCACGGTGAGCGGGTTGACATCCGGGAAAAGTCCGGACGCCGGGGTGGAGACGTTGGGATATTCGCCGTAGCCGACGTTGTCCGGCCCGTAGCCCAGGTTGATCAGGACCCTCAGATCCGGTTGCAGGAGGTCGGCGATCGCGTTCCCCAACGGGTTGCCCCGCAGCGGGTCCAACAGCGGCAGATCCTTGGTGGGGATCAGGTAGTAGGTGGTGTCGCCGTCGTACCCGGGGGACGGCTGCCACACAAATGCCTGGTCGACCGAAGACTGGGAAAAATAACTGGCCACGTGGACGTAAAGGATGCCCAGCAGGGCATTGACGTCCGCCAGGAGATCGATCGGGTAGCGCGGAAAATCGGCAAACCCGTCGTATTCGCCGGTGTAGATGACGGTCGGGTAGGGGGTGTCCGCCGGGGTGGCGCCGTAGAATTCCACGCCCAGCGACGGCAGCGTGAGATTGCTGGGCAGGCCGGGGAAATCGAAGCGCTCCAGCATGCCGCCGTTGGGCAGGTCCGGGTCACCGGTCAGTACGAAGTTCAGCTGGTCCGGATTCGGCGGATGGGCACTCGACGCGAGGTGCTCCATCTCGAGGGTCTCGATCGTGGCACCCTGGGACTGGCCGTAGACCACGACGTGGTTCCCGTCGGCGAGTTGTCGGGTGAGAGCGTCGTCGAGGATGGTGACGCCCGCTTGCACCGACGTGTCGAAGAACCCGTTGTGCACGCCGCTCAGCGGGTACAGCTGTTGCGGCGCACCCAGGGACACCGCGGTTGCACCGGGGAAATTCGGCTGGATGTAGAAACTGTTGACGAAATCGAAGAGGGTTGGGGGAAGTGTCGGCGCGCCGCTGCCGCTCATGATCAAAGCCACGGTCGCCGGGTCCGCGGCGCCGGCGGCATCACCGGATGTGAGCGCCACCGTGCGCACCTCGACCCGGGGTGGCGGGGCAGTGACCGGCGGGGCGACGATGAGCCCGGCGCCGATCAGGACGACGCCGGCGATGGCGTACGGGCGAAGCACTGCGTGCCTGAGCTCCACTGGCGTAAGTTTAAAAATAGTTGCTTCCATATTAACAATAGTTCTGTAGAACCTGTGAGCGCCAGCGGGCCGGACCCTTCGGCCGGGCGGACGCGACACTGCCGGGTCGGCTTCCCGAAACACGTTAACTGCAGTTACAGTTACCTCATGGCACAGAAACCCGTAGCTAACGCACTGACCCTGGAACTCGAGCCGGTGGTGGAACAGAACATGGACCGCCACCTCAACACCGAGGAACTCTGGTTCGCGCACGACTACGTGCCGTTCGACCGCGGGGAGAACTTCGCCTTGCTGGGCGGGCGGGACTGGGACCCGTCGCAGATGACGCTGCCCCGGACTGTCACCGACGCGTGCGAGATCCTCCTGATCAGCAAGGACAACCTGGCCGGGCATCACCGTGAGCTGGTCGAGCACTTCATCCTCGAGGACTGGTGGGGCCGCTGGCTGGGCCGGTGGACCGCCGAGGAGCAGTTGCATGCCATCGCGCTGCGCAACTACCTCGTGGTAACCCGCGAAATCGATCCGAGCGCCAACGAGCAGGTCCGGGTCGAGCACGTCATGAAGGGCTATCGGGCCGACCACTACAGCCAGCTCGAAACGCTGGCCTACATGACGTTCTACGAAGGTGCCCACGCGGTGTTCTGCCGTAACCTGGCCGCGCAGATCGACGAGCCGGTCCTGGCCGGGCTCATCGGCCGGATCAGCAACGACGAACAACGCCACGAGCAGTTCTTCGCCAACCTCGTCGCGCACTGCCTTGGTTACCGCCGCGACGAGACGGTGGCTGCGATCGCTGCCCGTGCCGCCGAATTCGAGGTCATCGGCGCCGACATCGACGCCTATCGCGACAAGGTGCGTGCAGTCGCCGACGCCGGAATCTTCGGACCCGCGCTGCTGCGCCAGGTGATCTCCGACCGCATCACCGCCTGGGGCGCGGCCGAGGAGCCCGAGCTGCAACAATTCATCGCCTGAGGACAGCCGGCTCGCGGCCGCCGGGCGAGCCCGGCGCGTCTGCCGAGCGGGACGGCGCTGATGCGAGTAGCGTCGCTTCCGATGGCCAGCGACATGCTCTGCTGTCTAGACGGCACCTCTTGTCATGCCCACGACGGGACCGGCCCCGGTCCTGGTGTCGCCGCCCCGCCGAATCTCCCGTGCGGGGCCGCACGGCTCGCCTGCAGGAGCGCCTAAGTGACTGACACTCGCACGTATGTGCTCGACACCTCGGTGCTGTTGTCCGATCCGTGGGCTGCGACCCGGTTCGCCGAACACGACGTGGTGGTACCGCTGGTCGTGATCAGCGAACTGGAGGCCAAGCGCCATCACCACGAGCTCGGCTGGTTCGCTCGTCAGGCGCTGCGGTTCTTCGACGATCTGCGGTTAGAGCACGGACGGCTTGATCAGCCCGTCCCGGTCGGCACCCAAGGCGGAACGCTGCACGTCGAGCTCAATCACACCGACCCGGCAGTGCTGCCCGCGGGTTTCCGGTCCGACAGCAATGACTGCCGGATCCTCAGCTGCGCGGCTAACCTGGCCGCCGAGGGTAACCACGTCACCCTGGTCAGCAAAGACATGCCGTTGCGGGTCAAGGCCGCTGCGGTGGGTCTGGCCGCCGACGAGTACCACGCTCAGGATGTCGTCACTTCCGGATGGACCGGGATGGTCGAGGTCGAGGCCGCCGCCGAGGACATCGACGCGCTGTTCATCGACGGCGAAATCGACCTGGCCGCCGCCCGCGACCTGCCCTGCCACACCGGGATTCGGCTACTGGGTGGCAGCTCGCACGCGCTGGGGCGGATCACTGCGCACAAACGGGTGCAGCTGGTGCGCGGTGACCGCGAGGTGTTCGGGCTGCGCGGACGGTCCGCCGAGCAGCGGGTGGCGCTGGATATCCTCGTCGACGAGTCGGTAGGCATCGTGTCGCTGGGCGGCAAAGCCGGAACCGGCAAATCGGCGCTGGCTTTGTGCGCGGGGCTGGAGGCGGTGCTGGAGCGGCGGACCCACCGCAAGGTGATGGTGTTTCGCCCGCTCTATGCTGTCGGAGGGCAGGAACTGGGCTATCTGCCCGGCAGCGAGAGCGACAAGATGGGCCCCTGGGCGCAGGCGGTCTTCGACACGCTGGAAGGCCTGGCGAGCCCCGCCGTGCTCGACGAGGTGCTCTCCCGGGGCATGCTGGAGGTGCTGCCCCTGACCCACATCCGGGGCCGGTCGCTGCACGACGCATTCGTCATCGTCGACGAGGCGCAGTCACTGGAACGCAACGTCTTGCTGACCGTGCTGTCGCGGCTGGGCACCGGGTCGCGGGTGGTGCTGACCCACGACGTCGCGCAGCGCGACAATCTGCGGGTGGGCCGCCACGACGGCGTCGTCGCGGTGATCGAGAAACTCAAGGGCCATCCGCTGTTCGCCCACATCACGTTGCTGCGCAGCGAGCGGTCGCCGATCGCCGCGCTGGTCACCGAGATGTTGGAAGAGATCAGCCAGGGCCCGCTGCCTTAGCGCCGCGCCCGGCTACGCCGCGCTAGGCTGCCAGAGTGTTGCGTCCAACCGACAGTCGGCTGTGGCGGTACTGGCGTACGGTTCTCGGCGCCGCCGCGGCCGGTGCGGTGCTGGCGGTCGGCGTGCTTACCGGGCATGTCAAACGAGCCCATCCCGACAGCATCGCCGACACCGTGGACTGTGCGCGGGTCAAGTGCGTGGCCCTGACTTTCGACGACGGGCCCAGCCCGTTCACCGACCGGCTGCTGCGGATCCTGCAAGACAACCACGCCAAGGCCACCTTTTTCCTGATCGGCAACAAGGTGGCGGCTGATCCGGCAGCCGCCCGGCGCATCGCCGATGCCGGTATGGAGATCGGCAGCCACACTTGGGAACACCCCGATATGACGGCGATCCCGCCCGCCGACATCCCCGGCCAGCTGGCCAGGGCCAGTGCCGTGATCACCGCGGCCACCGGTCGCGCGCCCACGCTGTACCGACCCGCGGGCGGATTGTCCAACTCGGCGGTACGCGAAGCCGCCGCCCGGCTCGGACAAGCCGAAATCCTCTGGGACGTCATCCCGTACGACTGGATCAACGACTCCGACACCGCGGCAACCCGTCAGGTTCTGATGACGCAGATCAAGCCGGGGTCGGTGGTGTTGTTCCACGACACCTATTCCAGCACCGTCGACCTGGTCTACCAGTTCATCCCGGTGCTCAGGGCCAACGGCTATCACCTGGTGACCGTCAGCGAAATGCTGGGCCCCCGGCCGCCGGGCAGCAGCTACGGCGGCCGGGAGAACGGACCACCGGCCAACGACCTGCATGACATCCCACGCGGCGAGATCCCCACCCTGCCGAACACCCCGTCGCCCAGCCCGATGCCCAACTTCCCGATCACCGACATTCCGGGCGCCAACTCCGGGGGGCCGAACAACGGGGCCTGAGCCCGGCAGCACACGGCAGGACACTCGCCAACACGAGCTCAAAGCGTTGGTTAAGGTTCAGTGCATTCGTCGCACCGCGGATCCGCGGTGCTGCGCGGCCACCTCACCGGGGGCGGCCGATGAGAGCGAAGGTGGTCCAGTCATGACGACTCCTCCCTACGGTCCGTACGGTCAGGAGCCACCGGGCGCTGGTCCGTATGGGCCGGGCCCCTACTGGGGTGGGCAGCCCCAGGGCGGACCGCCGCCGGGCAGCCCCCCGTATGGCGGTCCCTATCCGCCGCCGCAGGGTTACCCCTACCCGGGGATGCCCTACGGAGCACAGCCCTATCCGGCACCCGGACAGCAGTTCGGCCCCGGCGGGCCGATGGGGCCCTACCCGCCGGGACCGCCCCTGAAGCCACCGGGGTCCAAAACGCCGTGGCTGATCGGCGCCGGCGTCGTGGTGGCGGTCATCGTGGTGGTGGCGGCCGCCTTGATGCTGGTCCGGAGCGGCCACAACGAGTCGTCCTCGGCCGGGCCGTCATCGACCCGGGCGGCGCCGCTGGGACCCTCGTCGCCACCCGGCGTTCCCCCGCCGTACGCCCAGAACGCAACCGGCTGCACCCCCAATGTCTCCGCCGGGACTCCGCCCGCCGGGGACACCGTGCGTGCGGGTCCGCTGTCCTTCCCGGCCAGCGCGGCACCGGGATGGACGCCGTTCGGCGACGACGAGACCCCCAACGGCATCGACGTGGTCGGTCTGGCGCGGGAGGTGCCCGGCGCCGAGAAGTGGGTCATGCAGGCCGAGGTGGGCATCACCAACTTCGTGGCGAGTATGGACGTCGCAACCCAGGCGTCGAAGTTGATGACGTGCATCGCCGGCGGCCCCGGCTACGAAACGTCGCAGCCGAGCCTTGGACCCACCAAGGAGTCGTCGACCACGGTCGACGGCACCGACGCCGCCCGGGTGGATGCCGATATCACCATCGCGGACCCGGCCCGGGGTGTGCCGGGCGATTCCGTGGTCATCATCGTGGTCAAAACCAAGCCGGTGACTTTCTTTTTCGGCGCCTCACCGATCGGTAATGCCGAGGATCGGGCAACCATCGACCAGGTCATCGCGTCGTTGAAGGTCAGCAAGCACTGACCCGGGCGCCGGTCAGTCCTGGCGGATCTTGGTCATCGCCAGCACGTCGAGGCGGCGGTCGAGTTCGGCTTCGGAAAGCTTGTCACCGATCAGGCCGCGGTCGATGACGGCTTGGCGGATGGTTTTTCGCTCTCTGAGCGCTTCCTTGGCCACCGCTGCGGCTTCTTCGTAACCGATCACCGCGTTCAGCGGCGTCACGATCGACGGCGACGACTCGGCCAGCTCGCGCAACCGCTCGACGTTGGCGGACAGTCCGGCGATGCAACGCTCGGCGAACAGCCGCGACACGTTGGCCAGCAGCCGAAACGACTCTAAGATGTTGCGCGCCATCATCGGGATGTAGACGTTGAGCTCGAAGGCGCCGCCCGCGCCGCCCCAGGCGATCGCGGCGTCGTTGCCGACGACCTGCGCGGCGACCTGGGTCACCGCTTCGGGCAGCACGGGATTCACCTTGCCGGGCATGATCGAGCTGCCCGGTTGCAGATCCGGCAGCTGGATCTCGGCCAGCCCGGTCAGCGGACCCGATCCCATCCAGCGAATGTCGTTGGCGATCTTGGTCAGCGACACCGCGATCGTGCGCAACGCGCCGGAAGCCTCGACCAGCCCGTCGCGGGCGGCCTGAGCCTCGAAAGAATTCTTCGCCGGGCGCAGGTCGGTGAGTCCGGTCCGCTCGACCAGCACCTCGACCACCCTGGGGCCGAAGCCGTCGGGAGCATTGAGCCCGGTGCCCACCGCGGTGCCGCCGATCGCCAACTCACCCAGCCGGGGAAGACACCCGCGCACCCTTTCGATGCCGGCCTCCACCTGGCGGGCGTATCCGGAGAACTCCTGGCCCAGTGTCACCGGAACGGCGTCCATCAGATGGGTGCGGCCGGATTTCACCACGGTGCGCCATTCGCGGGCTTTGGCGGCCAGCGCGTCCTGCAGCACCTGCAGTGCCGGAATAAGTTGGCGCACCGCGGCTTCGGTGGCAGCGATGTGGGTGGCGGTGGGAAAGGTGTCGTTGGACGACTGCGACATGTTGACGTCGTCGTTGGGGTGCACGACCACGCCGGCCGCTGCCGCAATCGACGCGATCACCTCGTTGGCGTTCATGTTGGAGCTGGTGCCCGAACCGGTCTGGAACACGTCGATGGGGAACTGGTCGTCGTGTTGGCCCTCGGCGATTTCGTTGGCGGCGGCGATGATCGCGCCGGCCTTGTCCGGCGCCAGCAGCCCGAGGTCGGAGTTGACTTGTGCGCACGCGGCTTTCAGCAGCCCCAGAGCCCGGATCTGAGCGCGTTCCAGTCCCCGCCCGGAGATCGGGAAGTTCTCCACCGCACGCTGGGTTTGCGCTCGCCACAACGCTGTGGCCGGCACTCGGACTTCTCCCATAGTGTCGTGTTCGATGCGGTATTGGGCGTCGGCGCCGCTCTCGGCCATGGGTAGGAGTCCTCGCTCGGGGTCGGTCAGGGCAGGGGGTATCGTGCGGTGGAATCGCCGGTGAAGTCGATCGCCGAATACTCGTTGATTTTCGACAGCCGGTGGTAGGCCTCGATCATCCGCACGGTGCCGGATTTCGATCGCATCACGATCGACTGGGTGGTGCAGCCCCCGGGGTAATAGCGCACCCCCTTGAGCAGATCACCGTCGGTGACGCCGGTGGCGCAGAAGAAGACGTTCTCGCCGGATACCAGATCCTCGGTGGTCAGCACCCGGTCGAGGTCGTAGCCGGCGTCGATGGCCTTGCGGCGTTCGGCGTCGTCCCTGGGGGCCAGCTGAGCCTGGATCGCGCCGCCCATGCAGCGAATCGCGGCGGCGGCGATGATCCCCTCCGGAGTTCCGCCGATGCCGGCCAGCATGTCGGTGCCCGAGTGCGGTCGGCAGGCCGAGATCGCGCCTGCCACGTCGCCGTCGGTGATCAGCCGGATTCGGGCCCCGGTGGCCCGCACGTCGTGAATGAGCTGGGCGTGTCGGGGCCGGTCCAAAATGCACACGGTCATGTCGCGCACCGACAGATTCTTGACCTTGGCGACCTCCCGGATGTTGTCGCCGATCGGCGCGGTGATGTCGAGCACGTCTGCGGCTTCGGGCCCGACCGCGATCTTGTTCATGTAGTAGACGGCCGACGGGTCGAACATCGCTCCGCGCTCGGCCACCGCGAGCACCGAGATGGCGTTGGTCATGCCCTTGCTCATCAGCGTGGTCCCGTCGATGGGGTCGACGGCGAAATCGCACTCCGGGCCGTCGCCGTTGCCGACGTGCTCGCCGTTGTAGAGCATCGGCGCGTGGTCTTTCTCGCCTTCGCCGATGACCACCACGCCGCGCATCGACACGGTGTTGACCAGCTCGCGGATGGCGTCGACGGCCGCCGCGTCGCCGCCCTCCTTGTCGCCGCGACCCACCCACCGGCCGGCCGCCATGGCGCCGGCCTCGGTGACCCGTACCAGTTCCAGGGCCAGGTTGCGGTCCGGGGCTTCACGACGGGAGGCGGCGCGATGGCTCATGCGGCGATTGTCCCAGAGCCGGGTAGGCGGTTCGGAGCTGGGATACTGGTGCCTGTGACCAGTCAGCCGCAGCCGAGCGCCAAACCGGCCAAGCCCCGGGTGCTGCAGGACGGCCGGGACCTGTTGTGGTCGCTGATGCCGCTGGTGGCGGCCTGCATCGCGCTGGCCGGACTGGCCGGGATGTGCGCGTTTGCACCGGGTGCGTCCAATCGGGGGCCGGTGCCGTCCTACGACGCCGCGGCCGCCTTGCGCGCCGACGCCCAGACGTTGGGATTTCCGGTCCGGCTGCCCCGACTGCCCGCGGGCTGGCAGCCCAACTCCGGTGGCCGCGGCGAGATCGCGGAGGGCCGCGTCGCGGCGTCGAGAGGTCAGCGGGTGCGGGCGGTCACCTCCACGGTCGGATACCTCACCCCGAGCGGCATGTACCTGAGCCTGACTCAAAGCAACGCCGACGAGCAGAAGCTGGTCGGCTCGATCCACCCGTCGATGTATCCCACCGGTACGGTCGACGTCGACGGCCACCGGTGGATCGTCTACGAGGGCAGCAACGTCGAGCCGGTGTGGACCGCCCGGCTGGACAGTCCGGCGGGTCCCGAGCAGGTCGCGATCACCGGCGCCGGAAGCACCGATGAGTTCCGCACGCTGGCCGCGGCCACCCAGTCGCAGCAGCCGCTGCCGGCCAGCCGGTAGGAGAATTGCCGAACGGGGCGATACACGTCGCGGCGTCGAGTGTGCGTTCTGTGTCAATCCCGGCTCCCGTCGGGTCGCGGATCGTTCCACTTGGCGCGGATCACGCCCCACGGGTCGGCGTAGCGGCCCGGGTAACGGTAGTAGGGGGAGCGCCGACGCAGCAGCGCCCGCACCGCCGGCGCGGCCAGCCGCGCCGGGAAACGCCGCCAGCCCATCCGGTCGGCGGTTTCGGCCAACAGCTGCGGCCACGAAACCCTTTGGAAGTCAAGAACTTCCTGTGCGCGTGTGGTGTCCATCCAGTCGGTGGCGAACCAGTCGTCGTCGCTATCCGGGTTGCCCCTGCGGCCCGGCGGTATCGCGCCGGCCAGGCCCATCGCCGCGGCGATGGCCCGCGCGATGTCGCCCTGGACGAGCCGGTGCGAGTGGTCGCCGCCGATCAGCAGCGTTTCGCCGACGGCGGGCGCCGTGCTGGCCGCGGCGAGCGCTCGGGCGACGTCGCGCACGTCGACGGTCTGGATGCGTCCATCGACAGGTAACGACGCCTCGAAGTACAGGGTGTCAGGGTCGACGTCGAACCGGGGTTCGGCGGTGAGCACTCCGCCCAGTCGCAGGATCACGAAGTCCAGGCCCGAGTTACGGATGAGTTGCTCGGCCTCCGCCTTGTGCGCGCCGTAGTTGTCCGATGGCCGCAGCGGCGTTTCGGCGGTGAGGACCTGTGCGGCGTGGTGCGGGTTGCGTGCACCGTAGACGGCGACGCTGGAGGCCTGGACGAATCGCGGCGGTGCCGGAAGTGCCGTGGCAGAGTCCAGCAGGAGACCGGTGGCGTCGACATTGACCCGGCGGGCCAGCGCCGGTCGCGCATAGCACATCGGCGGGATGAGCGCGGCCAGGTGAATGATCGCGGCAGGGGAGACTGCCGACAGCAGTGCGTCCACGGCCGTGGGGTCGGTCAGGTCGGCCCAGTGCACCTCGGTCGACGGTGGCAGCCGGGCCGCCGCCTTGCGGTTCGCCGGCACGTCGAGATCGGTGGCAACGACGGCCATGCCGCGGCGGCCGTCGTCGAGCAACTGTCGCACCGTGGCGGATCCGACCAGCCCGAAGGCCCCGGTCACCAGCACTGTCTCGGTCATGCGCGCGCCGGCGTGTGCCGCGTCAACCATCGTCGGCCTCGCCGGCGGCCAGCGCATCGGCTATTCTCTGGCGGGCGCCGGCCAGGTATTCTTCGCAGCGCTTGGCCAACTTCTCGCCTCTTTCCCACAGTTCCAGCGACGCATCGAGATCGAGCCCCCCCTGCTCCAGAAGCCGCACGACCTCGATCAGTTCGTCGCGGCACTCCTCATACCCGAGTTGGTTGATGGGCCTGGCTTGGTCACCAGGTGTGTCACTGCCCATCGGTGGGTCCTTCACTGACCGCGGCGATGGCGCCGTCGCTGACCCGGATCCGCAGCCTGGTCCCGGCCGGCGCGTCCCGCACCGAGCGCAGCAACGTCACCGGCCGGACGGGCGGTCCGGACGCCGGAACCATCTGCACCACCGCGTAGCCGCGGGCCAGCGTGGCCGCCGGTCCCAGCGTGGCCAGCCGAGCCCTCAGATGGCCGACACGATCGGTCTCCGCAGCGAGTAGCCGAGTGACATCGCGGCGAAGCGCCAACCGGGCGCGCTGGATCTCGTCGGCACGTTCCCGCAATGCGGCCAGCGGCTGGGCCAGCACCGGCCGGCTGCGCAGCTGGGCCAGCGCCCGCTCCTCGCGGGCCACCCAGTTGCGCAGCGCCTGGGCGCTGCGCCGGCGCAGGTCGGCGATCAGCTGCTGCTCGGCCCCGGTGTCCGGCACGATTTTCTTCGCCGCATCGGTGGGGGTCGCGGCGCGCAGATCGGCGACCAGGTCGCACAGCGGGTGGTCGGGTTCGTGCCCGACAGCGCTGACCACCGGGGTGCGGCAGGCCGCGATCGCCCGGCACAGCGTCTCGTCGGAGAACGGCAGCAGGTCTTCCACACTGCCGCCGCCGCGCGCCAGCACGATCACCTCCACGGCCGGGTCGTCGTCGAGTTCGCGCAATGCCGCAACGATCTGGGGCACCGCGTTCGGCCCCTGCACCGCGGTGTTGCGGATGGCGAAGCGCACCGCGGGCCAGCGGGCGGCGGCCATCGTCGTCACGTCGCGTTCGGCTGCGCTGCCCCGGCCGGTGATCAGGCCGACCGCACCCGGCAGAAACGGGATCGGCCGCTTGAGCCGCGGGTCGAACAGCCCCTCGGCGTCCAGCAGCCGGCGCAGCCGTTCGATGCGTGCCAACAGCTCGCCCACGCCGACCGCGCGAATCTCGCTCAGCCGCAAGGAAAAAGTGCCTCGTCCGGTGTAGAAGGTGGGTTTACCGCAAACCACCACCAAAACACCCTCACTCAGTTTGACCGGCGCGGTCAGCACGACGTCGTGTGGGCATGTGACCGGCAGCGACATGTCGGCGGCCGGATCGCGCAGCACCATGAAAACGGTCTTGGAGTCCGGCCTGATCTTGATCTGGGTGAGTTGGCCTTCCACCCACACCGTACCGAGCTTGTCGATCCAGCCGGCCACCCGGACGGCCACCGCGCGCACCGGGAACGGGTTCTCGGCCGAGTTCTGTTGCGCTGCGGCAGTCACTTGGCGGTCGCGCGGGTGATCCTGTTGGCCAGCAGCGTCTGAAACGGTGCCCGCGCTCTGGTGGCTTCCTCGTAGGCCAGCAAGGCCTCGAGCTCGGCGACATCGAGAGTGTTCAGCCGGGCCCGCAGCTGTGCCAGCGTCAACGTCTCGTAGTCGAGTTCCTCGGCCACCGGCGGGACCGGCACCGCGGAGTTGGTCGCGGGCTTCTTGGCGTGATCTGTGGGCATGTGATCTGTGGAAAGTCGTGCGGTCGGCGCATCCAGCGTTCCGCTCGCCGGTTCGTGGGGCGGCGAGTACAGCGCGAACCGGCCTTCGGTACGGGGCGCGGGCGCCGATGCCAGTGCGTCGTCGAGGTCTTCGTCGAACGTCGCCCAGTTCGGTTTCTCGTCGCGAGGCGGGAACAACGTCTCCAGGGTGGCGTCACCTTTGATCACCAACTCGGCCATGTTCTGCTGAAAGCGCATCACGGCCTGCGCGGCCTGGCTGACCAGTGTCATCGGATACATCAGGATGGTCTTCGGCAGCTTCATCGTTTCCTCGACGGCGACGGTCGCCGCCCCCACCAGCAGCCGAACCCCATACGGTGCAGTAGCCATGGTCCAAGACTGCCCTAAGCAGCGGTCAACTCCAAGCCGCAGCCCGTTGTGCGCGGAAAGTACCCTGGAAACCATGCCGCCGACCGTCGACACAGGAATCCCGGGCGTGCCCGGTAAGCGGGTGCTGCTGGCCGAGCCCCGCGGCTATTGCGCCGGCGTCGACCGCGCTGTCGAGACCGTCGAACGTGCGCTGGCCAAGCACGGCCCGCCGGTCTATGTCCGACACGAAATCGTGCACAACCGGCATGTGGTGCAGACGCTGGCCAAGGCGGGGGCGGTGTTCGTCGACGAGACCGACGAGGTTCCCGAGGGTGCCTTCGTGGTGTTCTCCGCGCACGGGGTGGCGCCGAGCGTGCACGCATCGGCGGCCGAGCGGAATTTGCAGGTCATCGATGCCACCTGCCCGTTGGTCACCAAGGTGCACAACGAAGCCAAGCGCTTCGCCCGGGCAGACTATGACATCTTGCTCATCGGCCATCAGGGGCACGAGGAAGTAGTCGGCACCGCCGGTGAGGCGCCCGACCACGTTCAGCTCGTCGACGGGCCCGACGCCGTCGAGCAGGTCACGGTTCGCGACGAGAACAAGGTCATCTGGTTGTCGCAGACCACGTTGAGCGTCGACGAGACGATGCAGACCGTGCAGCGGCTGCGTGAGCGCTTCCCGAAACTGCAAGATCCCCCCAGCGACGACATCTGCTACGCGACCCAGAATCGCCAGGTCGCGGTCAAGGCGATGGCGCCCGAGTGTGAGCTGGTGATCGTCGTCGGCTCGGCCAACTCGTCGAACTCGGTGCGGTTGGTCGAGGTGGCACTGGTCGCCGGGGCGGGCGCCGCGCACTTGGTGGACCACGCCGACGAGATCGACCCGGGATGGCTCGATGGTGTCACGACCGTCGGCGTGACCTCGGGAGCGTCGGTCCCCGAAATACTGGTCCGCGGCGTGCTGGGGTGGCTGGCCGAGCACGGCTTCGACGTGGTGCAGCCGGTCACGACAGCCAACGAGACTCTGGTTTTCGCGTTGCCGCGCGAGATTCGTCCGGCTCGGTTGAGGTGAGCTCCTCGTAGTGGTCCATGCGCCTACATCCGGCACCGATCACCGATGAGGAAGCCGAGTTACGGGCCTGGCTGAGCAGGTTTTCCACCGACCGGCCGCGTTGCAGATGGCGACGGGCCGCCACGATGGCTCACAGAGCCGGTTGGAAAGCCAACAACAAGCGCATCCGCCCACTATGGCGCGAGGAACGCCTGCGGGTTGTGCAGCGCCGCAAGAAGAAGCGGTTGACCGCTATCGGTGTCGCGGTCGGCGAGCCGAAAACGATCTGGGCGATGGACTTTCAGTTCGATCGACTCGACACCGACGCCGAATCGGCCATCGCCTGCTCATCTCCGTTCGTACTACCGCGATTCTCGTCTTCCACATGGAAAAGCGTGACCTCGTTGCACAATTCCCGGCGTATCCCACGGTCCAGATACAGTTGGTCGGTGAAAAACTCGCCGCCTCAGGTTCAGAGTGTGCGGGTTCGACAGCTCGCCATGCGACGATTCTTTGGTGCGCTCTGGCCAATCGTGCAGACCTCGTTCGCGGCCGGCCTCGCTTGGTATCTCACCCGCGACGTGCTCGGCCAGGCCGCGCCGTTCTTCGCCCCGATCGCCGCCGCGGTCTGCCTGTGGGCGACCAATGTGGTTGGGGCGCAGCTCGCTGTCGACCTGATGATCGGCGTTGCGCTGGGGATCGGGTTGGGCACCGCTGTGTCAGCCCTACTGGGCACCGGGCCGATCGCCATGGCCGCGGTCGTGCTGTTTTCGCTTTGTACAGTGGTGGTGTTTGGGCGGAGTTTCATGCCGCAA